>SVRE01000020.1 GCA_015065005.1 Oscillospiraceae bacterium | reverse complement strand
TTGCTAAGCCTGTTTCTGTTCTTGTTGATACATTTGGCACTGCCAAGGTTGATGAGGACAAGATTTCCGAGTATGTATATACAAACATTGACCTAAGACCAAGCGCAATTATAAATAAGTTTAATTTGCGCCGTCCTATCTACCGTCAGCTTGCCGCTTACGGTCACGTGGGCAGAGAGGACCTTGACATTCCTTGGGAAAAGACCGATATTGCAGACGATATCAAGAAGGCATTGCTTAAATAAGCTTATACATATTCAATTGAAGGACAGTTTTTAAAATACAATAGAATAAGTTAGAAAAGGACAGAGAATTTTTACGTTCTCTGTCCTCTTTTTTGTGTCATATGTGCTACATATGTTTATCATATGTTCAACATATGGAAAATGGAAATGGAATTGGAATTGGAAATGGAAATAGAAATGGAATTATAAATACAAAATGAAGGACAGTTGGCACCGCTTTTTTTGATGTATAATCAAAGCAAAGGGAGAAACATAATATTGCTTTTTAGCGATTAAGGAAGGAGAAAAAATGGCAAAGGACCCGGCTGTACTGTTTTATACGTCAGACTTTTTGGCAAGCACCTATCATTTGAGCAATGAGCAGGTAGGTATATTTATAAGGCTGCTTTGCCTTCAGCATTTACACGGCAGAATAAGCCCTGAGGATATGCCCTTGGCAGAGGAGAAGGAGAACAAAAAAATCTTAGATTTGTTCGTGTTTGATGGGGATGGCTATTACAATAAGCGTATGGAGGAGGAAATTTTAAAAAGAAAAAGCTTTTGCAAAAGCAGAAGGGAAAATAAGACAAAATCAATGGCAAAGGCAGAAAATACGCCTGTAAAAGCGGAGGAAGCACTAACAGAAAAAGGGCCTTTGACAAATGAAGAAATTCTTGAGTCAACAGAAGTAATAGCGGCAGAAGGCGAGGCGCAAAAGACAAAAAACGAAAGCGAGGAGCAAAAGGCAAAAAGCGAAGGCAAGGAACAAGAGGTTAAAAGCGAAAGCGAGGCGCAAAAGGCAAAAAACGAAAGCGAGGCGCAAGAGGCAAAAAGCGAAGGCAAGGAACAAGAGGTTAAAAGCGAAAGCGAGGCGCAAGAGGCAAAAGGCGAAAGCAAGGAACAAAAGGATAAAAGCGAGAGCAAGAGGCAAAAGGAAAGAGAGCGACTGTCCCGTGATTTCGCGCGATTTTGGTCGATTTACCCCAAAAAGGTGGCAAAGGTATATTGCGAGAGAATATTTTTTAAATTAAAGCCCACAACCGAGCTGGCAGAGCAAATGATAAGGGCGGTGGAAAATCAAAAACGGTGGGAAATATGGCAACGGGAAAGGGGAAAATACATACCTAACCCCTCAACCTGGCTGAACCAGCAAAGGTGGCTTGATGAGGGGGAGAATATGCTATGTAAACCGGAAAATGAGGAAAAAAGGATGGGAATATACTTGTGACATATTTGGAAATGCAAATCAAAAGCGCCAATTCCGCTATGGGCAATCTACACATAAAGGACGGATATTTTTGTCACGAGTGTAACAACAAGGGCATTGTTTTCAAGGCGCGTGGAGAGGAGCTTGTTTCCGCCAAATGCAAGTGCCTTGAAATACGGAAAAGCCTACGGGTGCTTAAGGAAAGCGGCATTGGGCAGGCTATTGAAAAAAAGACCTTTGACAATTTTAAGGTAGAAGAGGAATGGCAAGGCAATATGAAGGAGCTATGCTTAAGATTTCTTAACCAATCCTGTAACAGAGCATTTTTTATAGGTGGACAGTGCGGATGCGGTAAGACGCACCTTTGCACTGCAATGTGCGGCCATTACATAAGGGAGGGAAAGGCTGTGCGCTACCTTGTATGGCCCAAGGAGGTAAAGACCTTAAAAGCCCTTTTGAACGAAAGGGAATATGACAGACACATAAGTGCCTTTATAAATACGGAGGTTTTGTATATAGATGACTTTTTTAAGCAAAGGCAGGGGAGTGAGCCAACATCGGCAGATGTAAACATTGCTTTTGAAATCTTAAATGCCCGTCTTTGCGACCCAAATAAAATAACAATTATTTCAAGTGAGCTTGTTTTTGACACTCTTCTTACCTATGATGAGGGTACAATATCCCGTATTGCGGAGCTGGCTGGTATCTTTCTTTTGAACATCTGCAAGGACAGAGATAAAAATTACAGATTAAAAACGATTTTTTAAAAACGTTATTTTTTGTCCTCTCATATATTGATTTAATTATAATTCTGTGATAAAATTAAATAAATATGTCACGGAGGGGATTAAATGCCAAGCGAGCTTGTGAGAATAAGCGGCACTGTTGAAAAGCTGATATACCAAAGTAATGACAGCTGGTACAGTGTTTGTGATGTATGCACAGATGAAAATAAATTGATAACCGTTGTTGGCATTATGCCCTATGTTTCTGTTGGCGAGGAGATTGAAGCTGAAGGGACGTGGGTTACAAACAAGGATTACGGAAAGCAATTTAAGGTTGAAACCTATAAGAAGAGCTTGCCTAAGCAAAAAAACAGTATTTTAAGATACCTCTCTTCAGGTGCAATAAAGGGTATTGGCGCTAAAATTGCTGAAAGGATTGTTGACCAATACGGGGAAGAGAGCTTTGATGTTATTTCCAACCATCCCGATTGGCTTGTTCAAATAAACGGTATTTCAAGAAAAAAAGCATACGAGATAAGTAATGACTTTAAGGAAAAGGTTGATACAAGAGAGCTTATGACCTTTTCGGGCGGCGCTATTTCTGCCAATATGGCGGTTAAGATTTGCAAGCGCTGGGGCAGAAATGCATTGGGGATAATAAAGGAAAACCCCTACTTGTTATGCACCGATAACTATGGAATAAGCTTTAAAAAAGCGGATGAAATTGCTTTTGGCTTGGGTATAACCTCCGATAATGCTTTCAGAATTGAAAGCGGAATCAGATATGCCTTGCGTGTGTTCGCCTCCCGTGACGGACATACATATGTGCCAAAGGACACATTGGTTGATGCGGTCAGCAAGCTTTTGGGTGTTGATAACACCTGTGTGATTACAGCTTTAGACAGTAACGACATAAAGGGAATCAGTGGGCAGCTTATAAAAAATGTGCCGTGCGTCTTTTTAAATGAATTGTATTTTGCCGAAATGAATATTGCAAAAAAGCTGGTGCAGCTTAACAGAAGCGTTGTCAGCTTAGGGGACGCCAACATAGAGTATATGATTATGGAGCTTGAGGCTGAGCTTGGCATAAAGTATGCAGCCTTGCAAAAAAAGGCAATATGGGAATGTATTGAAAACGGTGTTACGGTTCTGACCGGCGGACCCGGTACGGGAAAAACCACCGTAATTAAGGCACTGTTAAAGATTTTCAGCCGTCTTGGCGTTTCCTGTGCGCTATGTGCGCCTACGGGCAGGGCTTCGAAAAGGATGAGTGAGGCAACGCAAACGGAAGCCAAAACAATACACCGTCTTTTGGAGGTTTCGTCAGGCGGGGAATTTTCCGAAGCGCCTAAATTTATGCGCGATAGCACAAACCCATTGGATGATGATGTGATTATAGTTGATGAAAGCTCAATGATAGATGTGCCGTTAATGAATTCATTAATAATGGCGCTTAAGCCGGGAATGCGCTTGGTATTAATTGGCGACACAAATCAGCTGCCATCAGTTGGTGAAGGTAATGTGCTTAAAGATATTATCAGCTCCGAAAATTTTGTAACCGTTTGCTTGAATGAAATTTTCAGGCAATCTGTTGAAAGCGGAATTGTTTTGAATGCCCATAAAATCAACAACGGCGAGCATCCCGATTTAAGCTTTAAATTCGATGACTTTTTCTTCATTTCAAGAGATGATGAGGATATACCCGGATATATTGCGGAGCTTTGTAAAACCAGGCTGCCGAAAAAATACGGTATAACCGAGGGCATACAGGTAATTTCCCCTACAAAAAAAGGTATTTGCGGTACACAGAGCTTGAATTTTGTTCTGCAAAATGAGCTAAATCCGCCAAGCAAGGACAAGGCTGAGCATATAGTCGGGGTTGACCGTACCATCAGGGTTGGCGACAGAATTATGCAAACCAAAAACAACTATGAAATGGAATGGCTTTTCGAGGGTGAGCTTGCAAGCAGCCGTGGAATGGGCGTGTTTAACGGAGATATTGGCAAAATTGCCGCCATATATAAGGATGAGCAATTGGCAATTGTTAACTACGGTGAGAAACGGGTTGAATACCAGTTTTCATTCCTTGATGAGATAGATTTGTCATATGCCATTACAGTACACAAGAGTCAAGGTAGCGAATATCCCATAGTAATAATACCGGTTTCAAAAAGATGTCCGCCTATGCTTTTGACAAGAAATCTGCTTTACACAGCAATTACACGTTCTGAAAAAATTGTAATTCTGATTGGTGATAAGGAAACATTTTTTAAAATGATTGATAACAATTTTCAGTTTAACAGAAATACAAATTTAGAAATGCTTATAAAGAAAGCATCAAATGAAATTCACTGAGATTTTTCGGAAAATTCTGTTAGATAGGTACTGTGTTATTTGCGGTGAGCCCATTGCTTATGATGCAAAAGAGCCGTTTTGCGAGATTTGTGTCAAGGATTGGCAGAAATTTTTGAAGATCAAGTGCAGAAAATGCGGCAGAGAGCAAAGCGCTTGTACCTGCTTACCAAGCAAGGCAAAAAAGATAAATCCCTCCATAGCTTCCTGGAGCGTGTTTTACGATGCGGGTGCAAACGGGGAGATTAATAAGCTGTTTACATATCTGAAACGAAGATATGACAGATATGTAATTGATTTGTGTACGGAGAGAATGAAGAACAATTTAGTCACTATGTGCAAGGACAGAGGTATAAGCTTAAGTGACTTTGTTATCACATATGCGCCGAGAAGCAAAATAAATGTTAAAAAATACGGCTTTGACCAGGCAGAAAAGCTTGCGCAGTCCCTGGGTAAAAAGTTAAATATAAAGGTTGTAAAAGCCTTTAAAAATGTGGGAATGACAGAGCAAAAGGGCTTGAGCAAGTCGGAAAGAGTAAAAAATGCTCTTGAAGCTTATCGGTTTATCTCTGGCTCGGTTACTAAATATTCAAAGATACTTATTGTGGATGATGTAATGACCACAGGGGCAACCCTGTTTTCCTGTTCGTTCCATTTATATAAAAACGGTGCGACAAGTGTTATACCGGTTGTATTTGCTAAAGATAATTATAATTCAAAAGGAGATAAAAACAATGTTAAAAGGAATTCCAAGTATAATTTCACCGGAGCTGTTAAAGGTTTTGTGCGAAATGGGTCACAGCGATAGAATAGTTATTGCTGACGGTAATTTCCCTGCCGAATCAATGGGTAAGAACGCAATAGTAATCAGATGTGACGGTCACGGCGTGCCAGAGCTTTTGGATGCTATTTTGCAGCTTTTCCCACTTGATACATATGTAGAAAAGCCTGCAATTCTTATGGAAGTAATGAAGGGCGACAATGCAAAAACACCAATATGGGACACCTATAAGGAGATTATTAAAAAATATGACACCAGAGGGGACAAGGTTGTTGGCACAATAGACCGTTTTGATTTCTATGAGGAAGCCAAAAAGGCTTATGCAATTATCGCAACAAGCGAAAAGGCAATTTACGCAAATATTATGCTCCAAAAGGGCGTTATTTAATAAAAGGAGTTTAAGGTTATGGCAATTTTTAATTCAATCCCAACAATTAAGTATGAGGGACCAAAGAGCAAAAATCCACTTGCATTTAAGTATTATGATGCAGACAGAGTAGTAATGGGTAAAAAGATGAGTGAGCATCTTCCATTCGCTATGGCTTGGTGGCACAATCTTTGTGCTGAAGGAACGGATATGTTTGGCAGGGGTGTTGCTAACAAGTCATTCGGTCAGGCATATGCAACAATGGAGCATGCAAAGGCTAAGGTAGACGCAGGCTTTGAGTTTATGCAGAAGCTTGGCATTAAGTATTTCTGCTTCCACGATGTTGATATTGTTCCCGAAGCTGACGACATAAAGGAAACCAACCGCCGTCTTGACGAAATTTCTGATTATATTCTTGAAAAAATGAACGAAACAGGCATTAAATGCTTGTGGGGAACTGCAAATATGTTCTCAAATCCACGCTTCTGCAACGGTGCAGGCTCTTCTAACAGCGCTGAGGTGTTTGCCTTTGCTGCCGCACAGGTTAAAAAGGCTCTTGACTTGACAGTAAAGCTCGGTGGCCGTGGCTATGTATTCTGGGGCGGACGTGAGGGTTACGAAACTCTACTTAACACAGATATGAAGTTTGAGCAGGACAATATTGCAAGACTTATGAAAATGGCTGTTGAATACGGACGCTCCATTGGATTTACAGGGGACTTCTATATTGAGCCTAAGCCAAAGGAGCCAATGAAGCACCAGTATGATTTTGATGCGGCAACAGCTATCGGCTTCTTAAAGGCGCACGGACTTGACAAGGACTTCAAGATGAATATTGAGGCTAACCACGCAACCTTGGCAGGCCATACCTTTGAGCATGATTTGAGGGTAAGCGCAATTAACGGTATGCTTGGCTCAATTGACGCTAACCAGGGCGATTACCTGCTTGGCTGGGACACTGATGAATTTCCATTTGATGTTTATACCGCTACAATGTGTATGTACGAGGTATTAAAGGCAGGCGGACTTACAGGCGGCTTTAACTTTGACGCTAAAAACAGACGTCCTTCATATACTGATGAAGATATGTTTATCGGCTATATCTTGGGTATGGATACCTTTGCCCTTGGTCTTATCAAGGCTGCTGAGCTTATTGAGGATGGCAGAATTGATGAGTTTGTTAAGGAAAGATATTCAAGCTACTATAACACCGAAATCGGTAAGAAAATTTTGAGTGGAGAAACAAGCCTGCAGGAGCTTTCTGCATATGCGGAGAGCCTTGGCTCAGCTAAGCTTCCCGGCAGCGGTAAGCAGGAAATGCTTGAGTCTATTGTAAATAGCGTGCTTTTTAACTGATATGAATAATTATATTGGAATTGATTTGGGTACATCATCCGTTAAAATGCTTCTTGTGGCAAGCAACGGTGAAATACTAAAATCTGTAACACGGGAATATCCAATTTGCTATCCCAAAAGCGGATGGAGTGAGCAAAGCCCGTACGATTGGTATAATGCAACAATTGACGGCTTAAAGGAGCTTATAGCTGATATTGATAAATCAACCGTTAAGGGCATTTCCTTTGGCGGTCAGATGCACGGCCTTGTTATTCTTGATGAAAACGATAATGTTATCCGCCCTGCAATTCTTTGGAATGATGGCAGAACGCAAAAGCAGACCGATTATTTAAACGAAGCAGTAGGTAAGGACACACTGTCAAGCTATACTGCAAACATTGCATTTGCAGGCTTTACAGCCCCCAAAATCCTATGGGTTAAGGAAAATGAGCCTGACAATTTTGCAAGAATATGCAAAATTATGCTGCCAAAGGACTATTTGGCATATAGGCTGAGCGGAGTTTTCGCAACGGATTTTTCCGATGCCTCGGGTATGCTTTTACTTGATGTTAAAAACCGTAGGTGGAGCCGAGAAATGTGCGAAATTTGCGGAGTGGATGAGAGTAAATTGCCAAAGCTTTATGAATCCTACGAGAAAATAGGCGCCCTTTTGCCAAGCGTAGCAAATGAGCTTGGCTTAAGTGAAGATGTGTCAATTTCCATAGGTGCAGGTGATAATGCCGCAGCGGCTGTCGGCACAGGCACAGTCGGTAATGGCTCCTGTAATATTTCTCTTGGTACAAGCGGTACTGTATTCGTGTCCCAGGATAGCTTTTCTGTTGATAAGGCAAACGCTTTGCATAGCTTTTGCCATTCAAACGGAAAATATCACTTGATGGGATGTATTTTATCAGCGGCGTCATGCAACAAATGGTTTGTTGAGGACATACTGGGCACAAAGGATTTTGCAAACGAGGAAAAGAATCTTGACAGCCTTTTGGGAGAGAACAGTACATATTTCTTGCCCTATTTAATGGGTGAGAGAAGCCCCCATAATGACGTTGATGCCAAGGGTGCATTTATCGGTATGCGCCCCGATACCACAAGGGAGCATATGGTTTTAGCGGTTTTGGAGGGAGTTGCCTTTGCACTGCGTGACTGCGTGGAAATAGCCAAAGCAAGCGGAGTTAAAATTGATGCAACCAAAATTTGCGGCGGCGGTGGTAAGAGCAGAATATGGCGCAAGATTGTAGCCAATGTTCTCGGTATTCCTGTCCTTCGCCCTCAAATAGAGGAAGGGCCTGCCTACGGCGGTGCTATTCTTGCAATGGTTGGCTGTGGGGAATATAAAACTGTTTTAGAAGCTACCGAAAAGCTTATTAAAACCAAGGACGTAACCGAGCCTGATTCAGCTATTGTTGCAAGGTATAATGAAAAATATAACACCTTTAAAAAGCTTTACCCAGCGTTAAAAGAGGTTTACAAACAAATATAACATAAAATCGAGCGGAAAAATCCGCTCGATTTTATGTTAATGTGGTAAAGTATCACAGAACATAAGCAGGTTGGAGGTAACCATCTCTTGTTCTGTAAGAGGCTTGAAGGTGCCGTTTTCGTAAAGTATGTCCATAACCATAAGAGCTACTTGTGTGCCAATGAAGCCCTCCACAGTCCAGCATAAAATCAAATCTTGCATTTGCGGTGGATAGTATTTTGCTTCCATTAAAGCAAACTCTAAAACCTTAGAAGCGAACTTGTCTTTGATTTCTTTGGTAAGGGTGGGTATCTTATCAAAAAAGTCTTGGTGATTACCCTTGATTATCATAATATTAACTTGATTGTCATCTGTTATAAACTGTCGTTCTCTTAATCTTTTAAATTTCTCTTGGTTGGCGGTAGTGTCATTTATCATACCATTGATAAATTCGTATACATATTCATAATCCTTGTAGTCATTGTTCATCCAAGCACCCTTGCGTGAAGAAAGGCGAGAATCAATAGACCAAGAGTAAACCGATGGATATTTATGAGAATCACGTGTCATGCTTCCGCAGGCCCAGTTATTTTTCATTTTAA
Source organism: Oscillospiraceae bacterium (assembly GCA_015065005.1). Classification (GTDB taxonomy): domain Bacteria; phylum Bacillota; class Clostridia; order Oscillospirales; family CAG-272; genus RGIG2000. The sequence continues at coordinate 22,515 of SVRE01000020.1, read as the reverse complement.
CAGTAGGTACATATCCCACATCGTCTTGCTCTCCAGGCAAGTAAACGGTTGCTACAAAATCACCGCCTGCTCTTGTTTTAATATCATATTTTGACATATCCTTGCCAAGGGGAATAGCACATTTGTTACTAATGCCGTAGAATATAGCTGCTGCTTCTAAAAGTTCAAAGTTGCCACTTGGAATATAGAGGTTTTTGAAGTCTTTAACAGCATTTCTAACAAGGGGAGCATATTCCTTTGCAATAATTTCCGCAATTTCAAGCATTGTTTTGTATTTGTTTTCTTTTAACTCAAGAGAGTATTTTTGTGGCTCAAAATTAATATATGTGGTATACTTGTTTCCCTTGGTTTTAACAAGGAACCCATTATCCTCTAAAAATTTTACCTTATCCTCGATAAATACAGGGGTAAGTCCCAATTCCTCTGCAATTTCCTCTAAGCTTTTTGGTGCAAAATATACACTGTAAGCAATGTTGAGGTTTAGCTTATCGCCAAGATAAAATTCAGGCCCGCTATTGCTTCCTGGATTGCCACTGTGTCCAAAGCCTCTTGCAACGATAGGGTTTAAGCCCAAATTGCCTATTTTTCTTTCCATAGTAATACCTTCCTTTAAATCAATTCTTGCTTGATTCAAATGCCATTTCACAGTACCAACAGGGATATTTAAGTCATTTGCAATTCCTTGTACGCTCTTGTCCTCGTAATAAAATTTAAAGACTATTTGCCGTCTTGCCTTAGAAAGATAAGCAACCTCTCTGGTTAATCGCGCCTTTTCCTCGTCATCATTCTCAAAGGAATAGGTGTCATAGTGTGGCAAAACTAAGCTGTCAATCGAGATTCCCTCGTGCCTTTTCTTTGATGATACGTATTTTGCGTATGTATGCTCACTAATCCGCCAGATATAGCCCTCAATATTGTAGATTTCATTAGACTTTATAAGCGCAGAATATACCGCAAAGATAATCTCGGAGCATAGCTCCTCTGCCTCGTCATAGGAAAAGGCTTTTTTCACAGCAAAGCCGTATATTTTCTTTAGATACTGCGTAATAATTTGATCAGCTTTTTGTTTTTCCATGTCTTTCTCCGGTACCGTTTGACAATATAGTGCGCAAGAATTTAAAAAGGTTGGCAAAAAATCAAAATTTTCTGATTTTATTTTACTATATTTTAACTTTCAAATCAATACCAATAAAATAGAGAAAGGCGAGCGGATATTCCGTTCGCCTTTAAAGCTTAATTTATACCGTAAAGCTTGGTTATTGGGTCTTGAAACAGTGGAATTTGCGGTGGGTAAAAGGTGAATACGAAAAAGAGAATTGCGATTACGCATAGAATAACAAACGGTAATTTTGGGAATTTACACTTAAAATCCTGTTTGAAAAGATTGGCTTCGTAGATATATGCAATTGCTGCTGAAATAAAGAAAATGGCAATATTTATCCAATCGGGAGAGGTGCCAAATATTCCGTTATAGGTGTAAAAAATAACAGGTATCAGAATAAGCCCGAGTAATATTCCCTTTAGCTTTACACACCAAAATCCCGAAAAATCCTTAAAAAATCTGCTTTGAACAAGTGCGAAAATAAACATAGGGAAGAAAAGTAGCTTCATATGCTCCCAGGTTGACTCATTAACCCCTGAAAACAAAGCGGAGAGCGTATTTTTGTTTGTCCAATCATACAAAAAATGCAGTATTGTTCCGCCGATAGATGTTATAGCAAAGCCCATTAATTGCCATAAATTTATATTTTTTCTCATAATCCACCTTCAAGCTTTTTTATTAATGTATTCAAGGATTGCAAATAATATTACATTTTACTTGAATCAAAAAAGCTTTTTTGATATAATATTTACAAGAAAACGTAAAGGTGAGATAATATGAAAATTTATGATATTTCCCAAGAAATATTCGGCTGTGTTGTTTTTCCCGGTGACCCGTCACCCAAAAAAGAAGCTGTATGTCAAGTAAATAAGGGTGACATATGTAACTTGACCGCTTTTTCAATGTGCGCCCACAATGGCACGCATATTGATGCGCCGTTTCATTTCATAAACAACGGAAAAACCGTTGAGCAAATAAATTTAACAAAATTGGTTGGATATGCTTACGTAGCGGAGCATACAGGTATAGTTACCGCTGAAGATGCAAAAGAAATTTTAAAAAGAGCCAAGGAGCAAAATGCAGAGTCAGCCCAAAAAATTCTGATTAAAGGAAATGCCACTGTGTCAAATGAAGCAGCACAGTTTTTTGCTGAGGCAGGTATTGATTTGATTGGTAATGAGTCTCAAACAATCGGCCCCGAAAATGCGCCTGTGGTTGCACATAAAGCGCTGCTTTCAAAGGAGGTCGTCCTCTTAGAGGGTATTCGCTTGGCAGACGTGACGGAGGGTGTATATTTGTTATGCGCCGCACCCATTTCATTAGGCGGCTGTGATGGCGCACCCTGCCGTGCTGTTCTTATCGAAATGTAAAAGAAAAACCGCCGAAATCAGCGGTTTTCAGTTTATTACAAAATATTTTCGTGTAAATCAACTTTTTGAATTGTGTGTACACCTATATAAAATAAATTTTTACAAAAATTCTATAAATATTTTAACACAAATGGAAATAATGTGCTATAATGCTACTGAAAAAATGAAAGAGAGGTATTATTATGAGATATGCTATTGAATTGGACACTATAAAGGATGTTGAGGAATTTTCAAAAATTGTCCACGGTGTTGAATCGGATGTAAGATTAAGCGGTAAGGACGAAAATGGAGACCACTGGGAGCTTTCCGCAAAATCTATGCTTTGCGTTTTGCTTCTTGGCGGACATATAGAGCGCCGCCACCACTCCACACAGGATATAGATTGGAATACCATTTATTGCGAATGTGAAAAGGACATTTATCCTTTGATTTCTAAGTTTATTAAAGATTAACCTAATCAGTGCGGTTGGGCTGTATTTACACCTATATAATGTGTTTTACAGGCTTAATCTTTTGAAGGCAAGAAATATCCACCCGTGAATTTCACGGGTGGATATTTACTTATTATGAGATAAGATTGCCAAACGCAAAAGCAAAGGCATTAAACTTGAATTATTTGGATTTAACAATATTTTCAGTGTCAATAGCAATCATAAGCTCTTCATTAGTTGGAAGAACATATACCTTAACCTTAGAATCTGGTGTTGAAAGCTCAACAGTGTTAGGCTGACGAAGTGTTTTTGCATTGAGCTCCTTGTCAATTTTGATGCCAAGATATTCCATATCTGTACAAACTCTTTCACGAAGCTCAGGGTTGTTTTCGCCCATACCTGCGGTAAATACAATAGCATCAAGGCCATTCATAGCAGCGGCATAAGAGCCGATGTACTTCTTAACCTGGTAAGCAAGGATTTCAGCAGCAAGCTTGGAGTTCTTGGAAACTCTTGCCTTACCCTCATTGGTTGTTGGGCAGGTGCTGAGCTTATCATTGAATTCGCCAAGAATAGCAGCCTCAATATCACGGCTGTCGGAGGAGTATTCGGAAACGCCGAGGAAACCGCACTTTTTGTTCATAAAATCTGTGATTTCGTCTGCATTCATATCTAATTTTTTCATAAGATAAGGAACAATAGCAGGGTCAATTGAGCCGCAACGTGTACCCATTTCCACACCGTCAAGTGGGGTAAAGCCCATGGTGGTATCAACGCACTTGCCGTTCTTTACAGCAGAGATAGAAGAGCCGTTACCGATATGGCAGGTAACAAGCTTTGTGTTTGTTGTGCCGAGAATCTTGTTCATTTCAATAGAAACAAACTTGTGTGATGTACCGTGCATACCGTATCTTCTTACACCCTCCTCAACCAACTTCATTGGAAGAGCGTAAGTATATGCTGCAGGTGCCATTGTCTGGTGGAAAGCAGTGTCAAAAACCGCAACCTGTGGTACGTTAGGCATAACCTTTGTACAGCCTGCAATACCCATAAGGTTAGCAGGGTTGTGAAGGGGAGCAAACTCAATGCACTTTTTAATAGCCTCCAAAACCTCATCAGTTACAAGGCAGCTATCAAAGAAATAAGTACCGCCGTGAACAACTCTGTGTCCAACAGCCTCAATTTCAGACATATCTGAGATACAGCCGTATTCCTTATCTGTAAGCATGCTTACAACAATTTCAGTAGCAACGGAGTGATCCTTCATTGGGATTTCTTTTTTTATTCTTTTTTCGCCATCGCCCTTTTTATGGTCGATCAAGCTTCCTTCCATACCGATTCTTTCGCAAATACCCTTGCCGAGAACCTCTTTTGTTTCTGTGTTAAGAAGCTGATACTTAAGAGAAGAGCTTCCTGCGTTAACAACAAGTACTTTCATTTCAAACCTCCAAAAAATTTGTTTCTTGACAAAACATAAATTATCAAGTATATTATATATGTAAAACCTTTTATTTTCAAGGGCTTTTCTGAAAATTAGTAAATATTTTTTGAAAGGAGCCGGTAGCGTGACAAAAACCGTTGGTATTATTTGTGAGTACAATCCCTTCCACAAGGGGCATAAGTATCAAATAGACAAAATCAGAGAGGAAATTCCTGATGCGACAATTGTTGCAATTATGTCGGGAAACGTTGTGCAACGTGGCGAATTTGCTATTTTGAATAAGTATAAGCGTGCTGAGATTGCATTGGAATGCGGTGTAAATGCGGTTTTTGAATTACCCTATCCCTATTCAGGCTCAACCGCCGAAATTTTTGCAAGCGCGGGTGTGGAAATAGCAAGCAAGCTAAAGTGTGACTATTTGTATTTTGGTACAGAAGCATATAAGCTTGAGCGGCTTGAAAAAATAGCAGAAGCAATTGACAGCACAGATTTTGAAAATAGAATAAAGAAAGCTTTATCTAACAAGAACGTAAGCTATATATCTGCAAAAAAGCAAGCATTGGCGGGGCTTGGACTATCTTTGCCAAACAGCTCAAACGATATGCTTGCAGTTGAATATATAAGAGCAATTAAAAATAAGAAGCTTCCCTTACAATACCGTGCAATCAAAAGGATAGGGGCTCGCTATAATGACACGAATGTTTGTGATATAATGTCTGCAAGTGCCATAAGAAATTATTATTATGAAAACAAACAGTTTATTTCCGTTCCACAGGAAGCGGAAGTGATGTATGAGCAGATGGTTAAGGAAGGGGAGTGCCTTGACAAGCAATATGCTGAAAAAATGATACATTCTCACGTCTTATTAAATTCAGCCTCTATGTCAAGTGCCTTTGATTCAAATACGGAAATATCTGCGTTGATAAGCAAGGCGGCAAAACAAAGCAAAAGCAGCAGTGCATTTTTAAACTCTCTTTCATCGAAAATATATACATCTTCCCGTTTGAAAAGAGTTTTATTATATTCGATTTTTGGTGTGAAAAAGGTGGATTTTTCTCCTAAATTTACAATTCTTTTGGGGGCGGACAAAAAAGGGCAGGAGCTTTTGAGAAAAATCAAAAGGCAATCAAGCATGTGCGTAATTACTAAGCATTCCGACTGCAAAAGGTTAATTACAAGAGCTAATGCTCAATTGGAGAAATTATATCAGCTGGATGAGCTTTATAACACACTGACCGAAAAGCAAAGCGTACCGAGTAATGCATATAAAAACAAGCCTATAATAAAAAAGATTCGACCGTAACAGTCGAATCTTTTTTTGCTTACATTTGGCGTTCCTCGGATGGAACACGCTCTCTGAACAGAAGAGAAATGCACCAAAGAGCACATAATGCGACCAAAACATATACGATTCTTGCACCGATGCTTTCAACGCCGCCAAAAATCCAAGCCACGATATCAAATTTGAATAAGCCAACGCTACCCCAGTTGATACCGCCAATAATTAAAATGGCAAGGGCAATTCTATCAATTAACATTGAAATTTCCTCCATTATTTTTGAACATAAGTTCATTAATATTTTAATCAGTTATTCGAGTAATATACGGAATGAATTAAACAAATTTTGCCTGACAAGCAATTTGTAATAAAATGGTTAATATGATTTAATGAGGTGATGATAATGGGATTATTTTCAATGATTTTGCACGTTGCATTTATGATTTTAGGTGTTGAGCCTACACAAAAATTCCCACCCGCATTAAGCAAGGAGGATGAGAGGAAATATTTGGAATTATGTCGCGATGGGGATATGAATGCCAGAGATAAGCTGATAGAGCACAATTTAAGGCTTGTGGCTCACGTAGTCAGAAAATACTATACATCCAGCAAAAATACAGAGGATTTAATATCTGTTGGCACAATAGGCTTGATTAAGGCGGTTGATTCCTTTAATTGCTCAAGCGGAACAAAATTTGCAACATATGCGGCTAAATGCATACAAAATGAGATATTAATGCTATTCAGAAGTCAAAAAAAGTTAGGCTGCGAGGTGTCCTTGAATGATACGATAGACATAGATAAGGACGGAAACCCTTTGACTTATCTGGATATAATCAGTGTTGAGGACACAATAGCTGATGACCTTGATGAAAAAATTCAAATAAACAAGGCTTTGGTGTATATAAAGCGAAACTTGGATGACAGAGAAAAGCAAATTTTAATAATGCGATATGGCTTAGGTAATACAAAGGCATACACCCAAAGAGAGGTGGCGCAAATTTTAGGGATTTCCCGTTCGTATGTGTCAAGAATTGAAAAGTCCTCATTGGAAAAAATAAATAAATATTTGTCCTGCGAAGGTTGATTTTTACTTTTATATAGTATATAATATAATAGCAGAAAAATGCGCAGGAGAGAAAAATGGTAAGAATAGAAAAGATTATTCCTGGCTCCATAGCGGAGGAATGCGGGATTTCAGAAAGAGACGTTTTAGTCAGCATCAACGGGCATGAAATAAAGGATGTGCTTGATTACAGATTTTATTTGACCGATGCCAATATAGAGCTTTGCGTCTTACGCGGTGAAGAGGAAACCCTTTACGTGATAGAGAAGGAAATGTATGAGGATATAGGCTTGGAGTTTGAAACGCCCTTGATGGACAAAAAGCAAAGGTGTGAAAACAAGTGTATTTTCTGCTTTATTGACCAATTGCCAAAGGGGTTAAGAGAGTCCTTGTATTTTAAGGATGATGATTCAAGGCTGTCATTTTTGCACGGAAATTATATTACCTTGACTAATCTTGATGACAGGGATATAGATAGAATAATTGAAATGCACATTTCCCCGGTCAATATTTCTGTTCATACAACCAATCCTGAGCTAAGGTGCAAAATGATGCACAATAAACGGGCGGGAAAAACCCTGTCTTACCTGAAAAGACTTGCGGATAACAATATTGAAATTTGCGCACAAATTGTGCTTTGTCGGGATGTTAATGACGGGTGTGAGCTTGAAAGCTCCCTTCACGATTTGGCAAAGCTTTACCCCAGCCTTAGCAGTGTGGCAATTGTGCCGTGCGGACTTACTGCATACAGGGAGGGGTTATATCCGTTAAAGCCCTTTGATAAGGATAGCTCCTGTGAGGTAATCAGGCTTGTTGAGGATATAAACTTAAAATACAGTAAAATGTTTGACAAAAATTTGTTTTTTTGCTCAGATGAGTTTTATTTAATGGCAGAGAAGGAGCTGCCCTCAGACTCGTACTATGAGGAATACAGTCAGCTTGAAAACGGTGTTGGAATGCTGCGCTCCTTTGAAACGGAAATGAACTTATTTTTAAAAACTCTTTCCAAGGAAGAAAAGCAAATTAAGAGAAATATCAGCATTGCAACAGGTGAGAGTGCTTACGATTTTATCTGCAAGGCTGTTGATGCCATCCAAAGCAAGTGCAAAAACGTAAGCTGTGAGGTATATAAGATAAAAAATGATTTTTTCGGTCACACAATAACTGTTGCGGGCTTAATAACCGGTGTGGATTTAAAAAATCAGTTAAAGGATAAAAATTTGGGTAAAGAATTACTTATTTCAAGAACAATGCTTCGAAGTGAGGGGGATTTGTTCCTGTGCGGTAATTCTTTAAAGGATGTGGAAGATAATCTTGGCGTTAAGGTAACGCCTGTGGAACAGGACGGAGCATGCTTTGTAATGGCAGTGCTCGGAATAAGGGAGGAATAAAATGGCAAAACCGATAGTTGCTATTGTGGGCAGACCGAATGTTGGAAAAAGCACGCTTTTCAACAAAATTATTGGGGAAAGGCGTTCTATTGTGGAGGACACCCCGGGAGTAACAAGAGATAGAATATATGGAGAAAGTGAGTGGAATGGACGTAAGTTTATTCTGATAGATACAGGCGGAATTGAACCTAAAACAGACAATATGATTCTCCAAAAAATGAGACAGCAGGCTCAGATCGCCATTGATACCGCTGATGCAATTATTTTTATGTGCGATATCAACGCAGGCTTGGTTGCTGATGACAGAGATATAGCAATTATGCTTAAAAAGAGCGGTAAGCCTGTGGTTTTGTGTGTTAACAAGGCAGACAGGGTAGGAGACGTTGACCCCACATTTTATGAGTTTTACGAGCTTGGATTTGATAAGGACCCAATTGCAGTTTCTTCCGTCCACGGAACAGGAACGGGAGATCTTTTGGATGAGGTGCTTTCCTCTATTCCCGAAAAGGAGGAGGAGGAAGAGGATGATGATGTTATCAATGTGTGCGTAATCGGTAAGCCAAACGCAGGTAAATCATCAATTATCAATAAAATCCTCGGCACAGACAGACTGATTGTATCCTCAATGGCAGGAACAACAAGAGATGCAATTGATACTCGGTTTGAAAATGAATACGGAAAGTATAATTTCATTGATACAGCCGGTATAAGACGTCAAAGCAAGGTTGATGACAGAATAGAGAAGTTCAGCGTATTAAGAGCGCATATGGCTGTGGAAAGAGCAGATGTGTGCTTGCTTGTTGTTGATGCAACTGAGGGCGTTACAGACCAGGATGAGAAAATTGCAGGCATAGCGCACGAGGCAGGTAAAGCTGTAATTATAGTTGTTAATAAATGGGATTTGCCCGAAACAGAGGATAAGGATACCGTAAAGTACACTAAAAAGGTGTATGAGGCGCTTTCATATATGACATATGCACCTGTTATTTATGTTTCAGCACTTACAGGACAGCGTGTAGTTAAAATCTTTGAGCAAATTAACTATGTATTCAACCAGTCGAAAATGAGAGTTTCAACAGGTATGCTCAATGATGTGCTTAATGAGGCTATTACAAGGGTGCAGCCGCCATCAGATAAGGGCAGGCGCTTAAAGGTATATTATATGACACAGACAAGCGTAGCACCACCAACCTTTGTGCTTTTCTGTAACAGTGCGGCATTGTTCCACTTCTCGTATCAAAGATACATTGAAAACTGTTTAAGGGACACCTTTGGATTTAAGGGTACGCCTATAAAATTAATTATCAGACAACGCTCTGAGGAGGATGAAACAAGAATATGACTTTTTCTGAAATTTGGAGCTTGGGGTATTTTTTTGAAAAGTATCCAAATATCCACACAATAGGAAGTAAGCCGTGGGTTGTTGCTGTTTTAATTTGTGCGGTAATTGCATATTTGCTTGGCAGCATTAATTGCGGTGTGTTGATTTCGAGAATGTATGGCAAGGATATCCGCAATGTAGGAAGCGGAAATGCAGGCGCTACAAATATGACAAGGACCTTTGGCAAAAAGGCGGGGGCATTTACGTTTGTGGGTGACTTTGCTAAAGCCTCTGTCGCGTTGGCGGCATGCAGGCTGATGTTTGGCTTGGAGGGTGCGTTTGTTGCAGGTATATTTTGCATTGTGGGACATGCCTACCCTCTATACTTTAAGTTCAAGGGCGGTAAGGGCGTTGTATGTATTGCGGCAATGGGCTTGTTTACCACACCGCTGGTATTGGTAATTATGCTTGCGATTTTCGCTGTAATTCTTTTTGGCTTTAAAATGGTTTCCTTTGCTTCAATTATGACTATGATTATTTATCCTTATGTGTTGTTCCAGCTTGAGGGGTACGGGCCATGGATATTGTATGCATCAATCGCCGCTTTATTTGTTGTGTTCTTGCACAGGAAGAATATTGTGCGCATTTTCAACCACACGGAATCAAAAATTTCTTTAGGCAAAAAAAGTAAAGCGTCTGATACAAAGGCGGTTAATACGGAAAAACAGAAGATTTCGGTGGAAAAGTGCAGTGGATGCGGTGCTGACGTTGTCATTGAAAACGGAATTGGCGAATGTACGTATTGCGGAAAGAAAGTAAATAAGGGTGGCAATTAATGAAAAACGTGAAAAGTGAGCCACGTATTGCCTTAAGCAGTCTTGCCATCAGAATATTTGATGCAAATGCTCTTAAAAAGATAATTTTGTCAAAGCCCGATGCAACAGATGAGGTTAAAAGCGTTCTTACAGTTAAGCATATTTCCGCGGAAAAGGTGCTTCAGCTTGAGACCTTTTCCAAGGACAATAAAGCGTATCACAGAAACATTAAAAATGTTAATGAAATTGAGCTTAATGCCTTGTTTTCAGGTTATTCACAAATTAATGTTGTATCTACCGTGGGGGACGTACAGTATATGCGCTCCAAAAGCGGCAAGGAAACATTGATTGGCGAGAATAAAGTAAATGAGAAATTGAATAACGGCAATTTTGAAATAGCCGAAAAAAGCCTGAACAATAAGGTGAAGCAATACATTTTGTCCGGAAACGAGGATTTTTTGAAAAAGCTCGGGGTAAGTGATGAAAACGGACGTGTGCGCGATAAAATGCAAGCAAAATTCAGGCAGATAAACAAGTTTATTGAGCATATTGAATCAGTTAAGGACAAGCTGCCAAGGGATGAGATTAACATTTATGATTTATGTTGCGGAAAGAGCTATTTAAGCTTTGCGGTATATCATTATTTCAAGTGCATTCTGGGGATGCGCGTAAATATGATTTGCGTGGATTTGAAGGCGGATGTAATAGAATATTGTTCAAATCTTGCAAAGAGAATAGGCTTTGATTCAATGGAATTTGTCTGCGGTGACATTATGGCGTACGAAATGAAGCTTAAGCCACATCTGGTTATATCCCTGCACGCTTGTGATATTGCAACCGATATTGTGCTGAATAAAGCAAGCGAGAACGGGGCAGATGTTATTTTGTCAACCCCTTGCTGCCATCACGAATTAAATCACAAATTGAATTGCGATACACTTGCCTTTGTTTCTAAGCACTCAATGCTGAGGCAAAAGATGTGCGATGCTTTAACTGATGCTCTAAGGCTTTTGAAATTAGAGTCCTTGGGCTATAAGGTTGACGCCTTGGAGCTTATCGACCCTGAGGATACACCGAAGAATATAATGTTAAGAGCTATTAAAAAGAAAAAGCTTGATAAAGAAAAGTTAAATCAGCTTAAAAACGAGTACGAGCAGACAAGAAGGTTTTTACTTGGAGAACAATAATGAATTATAATGACTATATTCTTGCCTTGAATGCTGACACCAAGGAAGAACGTCTGGTTGCCTTGAAAAAGGTAAAGGAGCTTATTGACCTCGGTATGATTGAACGTAAGGTATGTGAGGGCATTGCTAATAATCACATACACACAACATATTCCTTTTCCCCATATTCGCCAACAGCGGCTGCTTATTTTGCCTGGCAGGCGGGCTTGGAAACCTGCGGAATAATTGACCATGACGGGGTAGGCGGTTGTAAGGAATTTTTGGAAGCCAGCGAGATTATGGGCATTCCTGCCACCTGCGGTCTTGAGTGTCGGGTAAGGACAGACGGGACAAAGCTTTATGGCAGAATGATTAATAATACTGATCAAAAATCTATAGCTTATGTGGTTATGCACGCAATTCCCATTAATGTTTTGGATGAAATTGACGGTTTGTTCAGACCCTTGCGTGAAAAACGTAATGAAAGAAATCAAAAAATGTGCTATAGACTTAATGATTATTTGGATCCGTTTGGCATTTCCATAGATTATGAGGGGGATGTGCTTCCGCTGTCAAGATATAATGAGGGCGGAACGGTTACTGAAAGGCATATTTGCCTGGCTTTGGTTAATAAGCTGAAGGAAATGCTTGGCAGCAGTAAGGCAATAATAGCTTTTTTGATTGAAAAATTAAACATTCCTATTTCAAAATTGGAGGAAAGAAGAATTCTTGAGGAGAATCCTTTTTACTACGATTATGATATTTTGTCTATACTCAAGAAAAATCTTGTGGAAAAGTTTTATATAGACGCGTATGAGGAATGCTTACACATTAAGGATTTTATAAACATTACCAAAAAGTACGGTTGTATCAGCGCGTATGCCTATTTAGGTGATGTAATTGATACCAGCGAGGGGGACAAAAAAACCCAACGCTTTGAGGATTCTTATTTGGAAATACTGATGCAGGAGCTGAAGAAGCTTGGTTTTGATGCAATTACGTATATGCCATCACGTAATACAAGGTATCAGCTTTCCAAGGTGATGAAGCTTTGCGAAAAGCAAGAGTTTTTTGAAATTAACGGTGAGGATATAAACTCACCAAGACAAAAGTTTTCAAGCTGCTTTGAAAATGATGAAATGCTTGACCATTTAAAGGATATGACCTATGCGTTGATCGGCCACGAAATAGCGGTTACTAAGGATATTGGTTGCTCAATGTTTTCGGAAAATATTAAAAACAGGTTTCCGAAAATCAAGGATAGAATCAGCTTTTACAAAGGCTTGGCAAGGGAGAAATAACAGTGGGATTAGATATTATTAAGAGCATATCTCACAAATATGGCTCTGATTCAAGGTATGTGTTGGCAGGTGGCGGTAACACCTCATTTAAGGATGAAGAATACCTGTACATAAAAGGTTCTGGCACGTCACTTTCTGCAATTACAAGCGATGGGTTTGTAAAAATGTCAAGGGAAAGCCTTGCAAAGATATGGGAGAAAGCCTATTCTCCCGAGCAGGAAAAGAGAGAAGCGCAGGTTCTTTCCGATATGATGGCATCAAGGTGCCAAGGAGAGGAAGGAAAGCGCCCATCTGTTGAAACGCTTTTGCATAATCTGTTTACGCAGCCATATGTTTTACATGTTCACCCTGCTGTGGTAAACGGTCTTACCTGCTCGCAAGAGGGCAAGGCAGCTATGGAAAGGCTGTTCCCGGATGCAATCTGGGTTGAGGAAACGGAGCCCGGTTATACCCTTGCTGTAAAGTGCAGGAAAAAAATAAGCGAGTATGAAGGAAATACGGGCAAAAAAGCGTATCTTTTGTTTTTACAAAATCACGGTGTGTTCTTTGCAGCAGATAGCCAAGAGGAAATGGATGAGCTTGTAAGCTCTGTTATGAACAAGCTTGAGAAAACGGTTAAAGAGCAGCCTGATTTAATGCTATTAGAGCCAAATTATGAGCTTGTAAGTGAAATTTCTCCTGTTTTAAGACTTTTATATGATGAAAACGGTGAAGCAAGTGTTCGCTTTATCCGAAACGCGGAGGTTGAGGCGCTTTGCTCTTCACGTGATGCTTTTTCGGCGCTTGAGCGTCCACTGTCCCCGGATCACATTGTATATTGCAAGAGCGTGCCAATGTTTGTACAGGACTACTCCGTGGAAGCATTAAAGGCACAGTTTAAGGAATTTGAGGCGAAAAACAAGTTTTTACCAAAGATAGTTTTTGTTAAGAATGTTGGAATGTTCGCCATTGGCAAAAACCCCAAGGATGCTTCAACTGTTACGGATGTATGGCTTGATGCGATTAAAATCTTGATTTATTCAAGGAGCTTTGGCGGTATCCGCCCAATGGACCCCCGAATGGTTGATTTTATTTCAAACTGGGAGGTTGAAAGCTACCGTAGCAAGGTTGCGCTTAAGGCTGAGCCATTTAAAAGATTTTCAGGGAAAATTGCCATAGTTACAGGTGGTGCCAAGGGCCTTGGCAAGGAAATTGCATCTTCCCTTGCAAAAGAGGGGGCAACTGTAATTATTGCAGATAAGGACATAATTAACGGCGAAAAAACCTCCGCTGAAATTACCAAGGCGTGTGGGGCAAGGACCTCAATGTTTGTATATACGGATGTAACCGATGAAAAATCTGTTGAAGCGTTAATTAATGCAACGGTCTGTCAATACGGAGGGCTTGATGTTTTTGTTAGTAACGCCGGAGTTATTAAGGCAGGGTCCATTGAAGAAACAAGTAAAAAGGATTTTGAAAAGGTTTTAAGTGTTAATTATACCGCATACTTTATCTGTGTACAAAAAGCGGTAAAAATTATGAAGCTGCAAAAAGCGGCTAACCCAAAATACATAAGCGACATTATCGAAATTAATTCCAAATCCGGTTTGGCAGGAAGCACAAAGAATTTTGCCTATTCGGGCAGCAAGTTTGGCGGTATTGGATTAACCCAATCCTTTGCCCTTGAGTTAGCCCCCTTCGGAATTAAGGTAAATGCTGTTTGTCCGGGTAATCTTTTGGACGGAGATTTGTGGTCTGACCCTGTAAACGGCTTATTTGTTCAATATTTGAACGCAGGCAAGGTTCCCGGGGCTAAGACAGTAGATGATGTGCGTAAATTTTACGAAAGCAAGGTTCCCCTTGGAAGGGGCTGTGAAGCTAAGGATGTAGCCCTTGCTGTTTGCTACGCAATAGAGCAAAAATATGAAACAGGGCAGGCAATACCTGTAACAGGCGGACAAGTTATGCTTAGCTAAGAGGTGTATATGAGAAAAATAGCAAGCTTTAGTGTGAATCACGATAAAATATCAGAGGGTGTTTATGTTTCACGTATTGACGGTGACATTACCACCTATGATTTGAGAATGAGAAAGCCCAATATGGGTGATTATATTGATAATTTGACAATACATTCCTTGGAGCATATGTTTGCAACATATGTAAGAAACTCGGAATACAGCCAAAACATTATCTATTTTGGCCCTATGGGCTGTCAAACAGGCTTTTATTTGTTGACAAGGGATCTTGAAAACGATACGGTTTTAACCTTGATAAAGACTGTTTTGGAAAAGATAATAAATCATAGCGGAGAAATGTTTGGTAATACAAGGGAGGAATGTGGCAACTACAGGAATTTGAATTTAGATGCCGCAAAGCTTGAAAGCCAAAGATATTTAGATGCTTTGAATTCCAAAGAGGTGACATTTAAGTATGATGAATAATTTAATTGGAATTATTGGAGCTATGGATATTGAGGTTGATGCAATAATTGCATCAATGACCGATATTGAAGAAAACATAATTAGCTCTGTTAAATTTGTGCGCGGCAAGCTGTTTGGCAAGGATGTGGTTGTTGCCAAGTGCGGCATAGGCAAGGTTTTTGCAGCAATATGCGCCCAGACAATGATACTTGAGTACGATCCGTCTGTTATTATAAATACAGGTGTTGCAGGCTCTTTGGTTAAAGGATTTAATGTTTTGGATGTAGCGGTTGCTTCAAGCGTTGTTCAGCACGATATGGATACAAGCGCAATAGGCGACCCACGTGGCTTGATTTCCGGCATTAATGTGATTTACATTGATACTGACAAGGATGTATCAAACGCCTTAAAATCAGCCGCTTTGAACGTTAAATGCAATGTAAAAGAGGGAATTATTGCCTCTGGTGACAAATTTATGGCGGACGCTGAGGAAAAGGAAGCTATAAATAAGCAGTTTAACGCCATAGCCTGTGAAATGGAGGGCGCATCAATAGGACAGGTTTGTTATGTAAACGGTGTGCCTTTTGGTATTTTGCGCGCAATTTCCGATGGTGACGGAGCAGAAATGGACTATATGACCTTTGCGCCAAAGGCAGCAGAGCAGTCAACAAATATAGTAAAAGAATTTATTAAAATATACAGTGAGGTATAATTATGAAGCTTGGATTTCAATTGTATTCAGTAAGAGATGATATGGAAAAGGACTTTCTTGGCACTCTTAAAAAGGTTAAGGCTATGGGCTTTGAGGGTGGAGAGATGGCAGGCTGGTACGGTCATTCTGCAAAGGAAGTAAAGGCTATGTTTGAGGAAGCAGACCTTATTCCGATTTCCGCACACGTGGCATACCAGGATTTAATGCCGAACATTGAGGGCTTGGTTAAGGACTATAAGGAAATAGGCTGTAAGTACATAGTAATTCCTTATCTTCCGGAGGATTTGCGTTATGGTAAGGAAAAGTACCCTGAGGTAGTGGAGGGTATTAAAAAAATCGGTCAGGTATGCAAGGAAAACGGCATTACCCTTTTGTATCACAACCACGATTTTGAGTTTGAAAAGGACGAAAACGGCGAGTATGTTTTAGATGCTCTTTATAATGAGATAAGTGCTGACCTGTTACAGACAGAAATTGATACCTGTTGGGTAAACGTTGGTGGTGAAAACCCAAGCGACTATGTAAGAAAGTACACAGGCAGAGCGCCTGTTGTTCACCTGAAGGACTTTGTTGGTAGCAAGAGCAAGAATATGTACAAGCTTATTGGCATTGAAAGCAACGAGGAGCAAAGCAATACCTTTGAGTTCCGTCCGCTTGGCTACGGCGTACAAAAGATACAGGATATCGTAGATGCAGCAAAAGATGCAGGCGCAGGCTGGATTATTGCAGAGCAGGATAACCCATCTATGGGTAAAACCCCTCTTGAATGCGCACAAATGGCTATTGATTATATGAAGAATATCAATTATTAATAAACAAGTGCCGACAAAAAAGTCGGCACTTAATTTTTATCAAAGGCGGTAAAAACTTTACTAAAGTAAATAATTATTGACAAAATATTTGTGTTGTGTTAAAATAAATATAGAAAGGATGTGGTTGTATGTATATGGACTATTCTAAATTATGGAAGCTTTTGATTGACAAAAATATGACTAAAACGGAGCTTATGGATGAAACAGGACTTAGCTCAAGAATAATTGCAAAGCTTTCAAAAAATGAAGTAGTTACGACTGAAACTCTTGCAAAAATATGTTCCTGTCTTAATTGTGATATTGGTGATATAGCAGAGTGCAAGGAAGAAAATTCCTTGTCGCTTTACAACTATTATGCAAAATTTGGAAAAATTACCGAGGATACTGAAAATTATAAAACGGTCGAATTTGAGCATAATGGGCAAAAATATAAGGTATATACAATTAAGAGGCCTGTAAAAAAGAATATGATAATTCACTTGATGGAAGACGGAACCATATACAGAGAGGAATTGCTTCCTTTTGGACATATTATGTGTCCGAGTAGGGTGAAAAAAGCAATTTTAAAGCCTGTTCCTTCAAAAAGCGAAATAGTAATAGTATTGTTTTCGGGCAAGCCAAATTTCTTTGGTATTGATGATGGTATGTTTGTATCTGCTAAAAATGCATTAAAGACAACTTCAAAGATTTATGTTATGACAGAGGCATCCTTTAAGCTATTTAATATGAAGTAAAAACACGTGCTGACCCACAGCACGTGTTTTGCGTTATTTATTATTCCTGTAAATTTCAAATGCAAGGATTGTAGCGGCGGATGCGGCGGATAAGGCTGCATCAAACTTACGTCCGTAATCAATTCTTACAATTTGGTCAGCCTGGTTTAAAATAGCGGAGGAAATACCTCTTTTTTCTCCACCAACAATGAGTAAAATAGGCTTTTTTAGGTTAGCATCATATACGCTGACAGAATTTTTTATATCAGCGCAAACAACCGAATAGCCCCTTTCCTTGAAAAGGGTAATAAAATCATCGGTTGCTATAAAAACATTCAGCCTTTCGCTGGCTCCTGCTGAGGAGCGGCAAACAACACCTGCGGCTGATAGCCAATTGCGCTCGGACAATATAATTCCGTCAGCACCAGATGCGTAAATAGAGCGAAGGGCGTAGCCGAAATTGTATGGGTCCTCAATACCCTCAATCATTACATAAAAGCCGTTTTCAACGATTTTTTCACTTGTAATTTTGGGATAGTTTTTTTCTTTACAAAGGGCGATAATGCCACCGTGGGAAGCTCCAACGGTATATCCGTCAATTACCTCGGCAGTTGTACCCTCAACACTAAAGCCAAACAGCTCCGCCATTTTTCTTAAATAGCCAAGCTCCTTGAATTTTGATTTTTCCTTATCCTTGTCGAAAAGGATTTTTTCAATTTTACGTGCATTGCTTTTTTCGTCCTTCAAATTGTCAAGCAAGGCACGGATTGAGGTCATACCTTCAAAAACACAGGAATCCTTGAATCTTGATTCTTCTTTTATCATTTTCCTGCATTGTCCTTAAGATAAGCATTAATAAAGCCGTCAATTTCACCGTCCATAACTGCTTGGATGTTGCCGTCCTCGTAGCCTGTACGGGTATCCTTTGCAAGAGTGTAGGGCATAAATACATAGGAGCGAATTTGTGAGCCCCACTCAATATTTGTCTTGTTACCCTTAATATCCTCAATTCTGTCAAGCTTTTCGCGTTGCTTGATTTCCATAAGCTTTGATTTGAGCATTTTCATTGCTGTTTCCTTGTTTTGGAGCTGGCTACGCTCTGTTTGACAGCCAACAACAATGCCTGTTGGAATATGAACAATTCTAATAGCGGAGTCGGTCTTGTTAACGTGCTGTCCGCCTGCACCGGAGGAACGGTGGGCGGTTATTTCCAAATCAGCCTCGTTAATTACAATTGAGTTGTCATCATCAAATTCAGGCATAACCTCAACGGAGGCAAAGGATGTGTGTCTTCTTCCCGATGAGTCAAAGGGAGAAACACGAACCAAGCGGTGAACACCGTTTTCACTCTTTAAGTAACCGTATGCATTCAAGCCCTCAACCAATATGGTTGCGCTCTTTAAGCCTGCCTCTTCACCGTCAAGCCAGTCAATAAGCTTAACATTAAAGCCGTGCTTTTCACCCCATCTTGTGTACAGGCGGTATAGCATAAGCGCCCAGTCCTGGGCTTCAGTTCCGCCGGCACCCGGGTGGAATGAGATAATGGCGTTATTTTTATCATATTCGCCGGAGAGGAGAACCTCAATCCTCTGTTTTTCTTCTTCCTTAATAATCGCTTCCTGGTCAGCCAATATGTCCTCAGTCATGCTTTCGTCATTTTCCTCAATAGCCATTTCAGCCATCATAATTGTATCCTCAAGCTTAGAAGAAAGAGCTTCGTATTTTTCAATTTTGTCCTTCATTTGCTTAATTTTTTGCAAGGTTTTGGTTGAGTTTTCTTGATTAGACCAAAAATCGGGGTCAAAGGTTGTTTGCTCAAGAGAAGCAACCTCACTCTTTAATTCTTCTATTTTTAAAGCGTTTCCAAGCTCCTTGATATTCTCTCGAAAATTCTGAAGCTCGTATTTTGCGTTTTCAAGTGCAATAATCACAGTTTATTCCTCCGTTAAGGGTATGTACATAATTTATCTATTATAGTATAACATAAACAAGGTGAAAAAACAAATACTTTTTACATAAAAAGTAAAAATATTGAAATTGGTGCAAATGTATGGTAAAATATAAAAAAACAATTAGGTGAAATATGAAAATCATACTTGATAGAATAGATAAAAATCAAAATGGTGAGAAAATTGCCACCTTTGAGGTTGATAAAGAAACGGTCAGCTTTACAAGGGACCAAATGCCAAGCGGATTTATGGAAAAGCTTATTCCAAATGCTATTGTTGAATGTGAAATAGCAAGCGGTAATATAGTTAATCCGACAATTTTGTTTGATGAAACAAAACAAAAGGAAGAAGAAATGAAAAACAGGCTACATAGCCTTTTTAAGAGGAAATAATAAATGAAAACTGTTGCAGTCAGATTGCACGGCAAAAACGATTTAAGGCTTGATGTACTTGAACTTCCGCAAATTAAGGAAAACGAGATTTTAGCACGTATAGTTACCGATTCCATTTGTATGTCCTCGTATAAGACGGTAATTCAAGGAGAGGACCACAAGCGTGTGCCTGCAAGCATTAAAGAAAAGCCGATTATTATCGGACACGAGTTTTGCGGAGAAATAATAGAGGTTGGTTCAAGGTGGCAGTGCCAATTTAGTGTGGGGGAAAGGTTTGTTATTCAGCCTGCGCTTAATTATAACGGCACTCTTGATGCGCCCGGGTATTCTTATGAATATATTGGTGGGGCTTCACAATATGTAATAATTCCAAGTGAGGTTATGGAAACAAATAACCTTATTAAGTATAATTCCGACTGCTATTTTAAGGGCAGCTTGTCAGAGCCAATGAGCTGTATTATTGGCGCCTTTAACGCAAGCTATCATACAGAAAAGGGCAAATACATCCATAATATGGGCGTCAAAAAAGGGGGCAAAATGCTGATTTTGGCAGGCTGTGGACCTATGGGTATTGGCGCTATTGATTATGCGTTAAACGGGCTTGAATGTCCTCCTTCTTTGTTGCTGGTCACTGATAAGGATGAAGCCAAAACAGAAAGAGCAAAAGAATTGTATGCAAACAAAGAATTGACAATTATAAATAGCTCTGAACGGGAACAGTTATTGGAGTTAAGCGGCGGTAACGGCTTTGATGATATATTTGTTTTTGCCCCCGTTGCTGATTTGATTGAGCTTGGGAGCAGCTTGCTTGCCGAGGATGGTTGCTTGAACTTTTTTGCAGGACCTACCGACCCTGAATTTTGTGCAAAATTCAACTTTTACAATGCCCATTATTTGTCAACCCACATTGTTGGTACAAGCGGCGGTAACCGTGATGATATGGCGAAGGCTGTAGAATTGATGGAGCAGGGAAGAATCAATCCAAGTGTAATGATAACTCATATAGGCGGCATTGATGCGGTGGTTAACACAACATTGAACTTGCCAAAAATAGACGGAGCTAAAAAGCTTATTTATAATGAAATTTCCTTGCCGCTTACCCGAATATCGGATTTTGAAGGTCTTTCAAGGAAGGATTGTGAAAATGCAAGCTTGTTTAAAGGACTTGCAGAAATATGTAATGCAAGTGGCGGAATATGGAATGAAAAAGCGGAAAAATATTTGCTGGAAAATGCAAAAAGGATAGAGGTTTAAATGAAAGATAATAAAAGAAGAAAAGTAACTGCTCTTGGCGCATTTGTTATAGTGGGGGCGGTGGTTGCCATAGTGGCAGCGGTAATTTTAATATTACATAATTCGTACGGATTATTACAATTTTAATTTTAAAAAATCTGCAGTTATTTTTCTGCAGATTTTTTTGTTAATACTATTGGCAAAATGTTAACAGATACATATATTTATTAAATAATTTTTAAAAAAGTTCAACATCTTGACATATATTGATAAATATGATATAATCTTAAAAATTAAGGTAGAGAGGTGTTTTATGACCTGGGGTTTTTTCAGCCTGCTTCACATCGTTTCGCTTTTATTAGCATCATTGATAATCGTAAGCTTATATTTTATTTTGAAAAATAAATCTGAAAGGGTTAAAATTATTGTACTTGGGATTTTATCCTTCAGCGGAATTTCAGCTATAATATATAATTTGGTTGTTTGGAATTCGCCGCTTGAATATTTGCCGCTTCATTTGTGCTCATTAAATGCAATGATGCTACCCATAGCGGTTTTTACTAAAAACAAAACTATCAATAATTTGCTTTTGCTTTGGTCATTGGGGGCTTTGCTTGCGCTTGTTGTAAATTCAGCCCAGGCAGATTATGAAATTTTCAGCTTAACCTTTGCTTTCTATTATTTTCCGCACGTTTTGGAGTTCGGAATTCCAATTTTAATGTTTTCCTTGAAATTGGTAAAGAAGGATTTAAAGTGTATAGCTAGCACTATTGGAATAACTTTTTTCTCATATACATTAATTCATTTCATTAATTTATGGGTTAACAGCTATGCAGAAAACAATAATGTAGTTGATTCAATAACAGTTATTGTTTTGGGAGATATTGACGGAACAGGTCATATTAACTCCACAGACTATGTGAGAGTTAAATCAGCATTTTTAGGTTCAATCAGCCTGAACAGTGCAGAAAGTATTGCTGCTGATGTTAATAAAACCCAAAGCCTTAATTCAACGGATTACATGAGAATCAAATCTCATTTCCTTGGTAACTTTGACCTTTACAGCAATTAAGACCCGTCTTTGATGTCTGTTTTGAAGGAGAAAATTTATGAGTAAAAGCATATTCAAAAGATGCATTTCATGGTTAGGGTCATCTCTGGTTGTTGCGATAAGTACGTCATAACCCTTTGTTGAAGCTGCTTCTTCCATTCCTCTGAGAACCTCTGAATAGAAGCTTTGTTCAGTAGATGCAATAATTGCAAGTATACGTCTTGTTTCGCTTTTCCTTAAATCACGTCCAAGAAAATTGGGACTGTATCCCAGTTTTTCAACCGCAGCATTAACTGCTTCTATAGCATCATCTTCCATAGTGAGTTTAACACCGTCAAGCTCAAAAAGATGACTATATTGCTTACAAAGTGCATTTTTAGGCTGTGTCAGAATAACTTTAAGCGCATCCATATCAAGGCTCTCAAGTGTTACAAGGACGGGAAGTCTGCCAACAAATTCAGGGATAAGACCGAATTTAAGCAAATCTTCCGGCTCAAGCATTTTAAGAATTTCGCCTTCATTTTTCTTCATAACACCAAAAACATCCGCACCAAAGCCCATTTGCTTTTTA
>SVRE01000084.1 GCA_015065005.1 Oscillospiraceae bacterium | reverse complement strand
CCTGGCAGAAATCGGTATCCGTGATGAGGCTAAGCTGATGGGCGGCTTGGGTGTTTGCGGCAGACCCTTCTGCTGTAATACATTTTTGCCCGATTTCTGCCAGGTTTCAATTAAAATGGCAAAGGAGCAAAGCCTGTCCCTTAACTCTTCAAAAATTTCCGGTGCCTGCGGCAGGCTTATGTGCTGCTTAAGGTTTGAGCATGATAGCTATGTACAGGAGATTAAGCTGACCCCGCCTGTTGACTCAACGGTTAAAACACCTGACGGTGTCGGTCAGGTTACGGAAATTGCCCCACTTACGGGTATGATTAAGGTAAAGATTGAGGAAAGCATTAAATCCTACCACAGAGATAATGTAAAGGTGCTTTCAATGCCGAAACCCAAGAAGCACGCCGAGGCTGACGAGGAAGAAGAAACAGAAATGCAATAATTTATTGGGCAAAATCCGCGGATTTTGCCCTTTTTCGACAAAAAGGAGCAAGTTATTCTTGACTAACCGCCATATGTTGTATTACAATAGTAATGTAAAAAATATTCTACGGAGGTTTATATTATGGCTTACAAGATTACTGATGCTTGCATCGCATGCGGTTCATGCCAGGCTAACTGCCCATGTGACGCTATTTCTGAGGGTGAAATTTACGTTATCGATGCTGATAAGTGTGCAGGCTGTGGCGCTTGCCAGGACGGTTGCCCTGTTGACGCTATCGTTGAAGAATAATTAAAAAACAAACAAAAATCGTTGTAAAGCAACACGCTTTGCAACGGTTTTTTTATTTTGTTTCTGCAAAAAGCAAATTTTTAGTTGACAAATTCAATTTTTATGTTAGAATAGATATACACAAAAAGACGTATATGTATTGGAGGTGTTTTGGATGGCTTTTAAGATTACTGATGATTGTATTGCTTGCGGCGCTTGTGCTGAGGTTTGCCCTTGCGAGTGCATTACTGAGGGTGACGGTAAGTATGTTATCAATGCAGAGGAGTGCATTAGCTGCGGTTCTTGTGCCGGCGCATGCCCTGTTGGCGCACCTGTTGAGGAATAATTAATTTATTTTTATAAAAAACAGGCTGTGCTGAGCACCGCCTGTTTTTTATTCCCTTAGAATAAACAAATTTTAAAACCACTCCCGTCTTAGCAAAGGAGCTTATATGGAAATAAAGAACAGTGAACGCATTAATATAATTAATGAAAATCTTCGCTTAATTGAAAATAAGGACAGCCTTACCTTCGGTACGGATGCTTATCTTTTGTCTGCCTATCTTCCAAAGCGCGCAAAGGCTACGGGTGTTGAGCTTGGGGTGGGCAGCGGTGTTATCTCGCTTATTGCTTTAACAAAGGAAAAGTGCCACCACGTGTACGGATTTGAGGTGCAAAACGAGATTTACACCATTGCAAAGCGAAATGCTGAGCTAAACGGATTGAGCGATAAATTCACGGTTATCAACAAGGATTTACGTGATGCCACTGTGTGCGACACAGGGGGCGAGGTTGATTTTGTATTCTCTAACCCACCTTACATGAAGGCAACCAGCGGCAAGCTTAATGAAAATGAAAATAAAAATGCGTCAAGACACGAGATTTTCGGCGAAATCAATGATTTTTGTGCCTGTGCAAAAAAGCTTTTAAGGCACGGCGGTAATTTTTATGCCGTTTACCGTCCCGACAGGCTCATTGATTTAATTTATGCCTTGAGAAGTAACAATTTAGAGCCTAAAAAAATCACCTTTATACACGCAAATTCATACACTCCCCCCTCTCTTTTCTTAATTTCGGCAAAATTGGGCGGCAAGAGCGGGCTTATAGTTGACAAGCCGATTTACATATACAAGGACGGAACTACAGAATATACTGAGCAATTTAACAGAATATACGAAAATTGCTCCTTTGAGGAATAAATATGAGAAACAACGAACCGAGAAATGCACAAAAAGAGGACAAGAACCAAATAATTGGCGGCGTTTTATACCTTGTGGCTACTCCTATCGGAAACCTTTCCGATATAAGTGAGCGCGCCTTGAAGGTTTTAAGCGAGGTTGACCTTGTTGCCGCTGAGGATACGCGAAATACAGGCAAGCTGCTTGCCTATTTTGGCATTTCCAAGCCTATGATCAGTTATTTTGAGCATAATAAGCGTGAGCGCGGTGAGGCAATCCTTGAAAAGCTGAAGGATGGGCTTAGTTGTGCTTTGGTTACAGATGCGGGAACCCCTGCTATCAGCGACCCGGGTGAGGATCTGGTAAGGCTTTGCGCCGAAAATGATGTAACCGTTACATCAATCCCAGGCTGCTCTGCCGTTATAAATGCCCTTGCCCTGTCTGCCCTGCCCACGGGAAGATTTTGCTTTGAGGGCTTTTTAAGCACCAATAAAAATGAACGGTATGAGCGCTTAAACGAGATAAAGAACGACACGCGTACCACTATTTTTTACGAGGCGCCCCACAAATTGATAAAAACCCTTAATGATATTTATGAGATTTTCGGGAACAGAAAAATCTCCCTTTGCAGAGAGCTTACCAAGCTTAACGAGGAGGTTATAAGAACCACATTGGAGGGCGCGATGGAATATTACACCGCCAATGCTCCCCGCGGGGAATACGTGCTTGTTGTGGAGGGCTGCACCCAAAAAAGCGAAGAAAATGCCTTTTGGGCCGAAATGTCTATTGAAGAACACGTAGAATTCTATGTAAACCAAGGGCTTAAGAAGATGGATGCGATAAAAAGCGTTGCCAAAGACAGAGGTTTGCCTAAGAACGAAATTTATAAAATAGTTAATACCTAAACACCTCATCCACCGCTTTGCCTGCTAAGATGTTTTTCTTGTATTTGCTTTGCAGTCTCCCTTCTCCCACTGGAGAAGGCTATCTGGGTGCAATAAAATCCGTTGCTAAAGACAGGGGTTTACCTAAAAACGAGGTTTACAAGGTTGTTAATACGTAATACATTTATGAGTGTTATTTAAAATGTTAATTGGATAATCGAACCGTAGTTGTTCACGGGCGATCAATGATCGCCCCTACAATACGGGCATTTTCGACACAAGATTGCTTACTTTGACGTTTTGTATTAAAATATTGGTGAATAAAATGGATAACGAAAAGGAATTGCCTAAACGAAAAAATAACCGTTTAAAAAATTTTGATTATAGCTCCTGCGGTGCGTATTTTATCACAGTATGCACGCTGAATAGAAAAAATTATTTTTGGGAAAATGTAGGGGCGATCATTGATCGCCCGCAACAAATAGAATTATCTCTAATTGGCAAAATTGTTGATAAAGCAATACAAAATATTACTATCGTATACCCTACATTGTCTCTTGAAAGCTATGTGATTATGCCAAACCACATTCACCTTTTGTTAAGAGCTTGCACCGATGAATACGGGCGATCAATGATCGCCCCTACAATGTCACGGGTTATAAAGCAATTAAAGGGAGCTGTTTCCAAGAAAGTGGGGACTTGCATTTGGCAAAAATCCTTCCATGATCATATTATCAGGAATCGCGATGACTACAACGAACATTTGCAATATATCTATGAAAACCCCATTCGTTGGCAATACGATGAATTATACATAGAAAAATAGTGATAAAGCCGTTCCCAAAAGGAACGGCTTTTCTGGTAATTATATTTAATTGTGGAAATTTTTATATAATATATTGATATATTTGTTTTTTTCTGTTAAAATATATTGATGGACTAAAAAGGAGGGTTTACTATGAAATATGTTGCTTTTGTCGGGGGAATGGTTTTTAATTCCCATACTGAGCGATTTGAAAGGGCAAATATTGTTTGCCGTGACGGATATATTGTGGATATCGGCTCCTGCTTCCCTTCGGGGTATGAGCGCATTGATGTAACGGATAAATATCTTATCCCAGGTCTTATTGACGTACACACCCACGGTATTGCAGGCGGTGACTTTAACTACGCCAGCGAAAATAAAATGAAGCGAATGTGCCAGGCTTATGCCAAAAACGGTACAACCTCTATTATGGCTACCCTTGCCTCCCAGTCTATGACTAAGCTGTTTAACTCAATATACGCAATCAACCAGAACAGGTTGAATGATGAATGCGATAAGGCAAATATACTCGGCATCCATATGGAGGGCAGATATTTAAACCCTAAAATGCGCGGCGCACATTCGGCTGAGCTTCTTGCCCTGCCAAGCGTTAGTGAGCTATGCTCTCTTTTCAACGTAATGATGCCTGCCCCTGCACATTTTTCCTTAGCGCCTGAGCTTGAGGGCGCCCACGAGTTTATAAAGAAGGCAAAGGAGCTTGGCGCAACCGTTGGAATTGCCCATACAAGCGCAAGCTATGAGGAGGCATTGGAGGCACTTAACCTTGGCGCAACCTCATTTACCCACACCTTCAATGCAATGACGCCTATCCACCATAGAATGCCCGGCGCCGCTGTTTGCTCACTGAACTCCAAGGATGCTTATACTGAGATTATTTGTGACGGAATACATATGCACCCTGCTATGGTTCAGCTTGCATATAACGCAAAGCCAAAGGATAAGCTTGTTCTTATAACCGATTCTATGAGCGCAACCGCTATGGAGGACGGGGAATATCAAATCGCCGGCTCTGACGTAATTGTAAAGGACGGACGCGCTGTGAACAAGGAGGGTGTGCTTGCAGGCTCTACCCTTACGCTGTTCAAGGCGCTTACAAATATGATGGAATTCTGCGGCATAACCTTGAACGAGGCGCTGAAATTTGCCACAACCAACCCTGCTAAAATGGTGGGTGCTGACTTTGTTGGCTCTCTTGAAAAGAACTACCGCGCGGATTTGATTGTTTTAAACGATATTGAATGCCCTAAAATATATGACGTTTATGTGGGCGGAAATAAAATAATTTGAGGTGACTAACTATGAATGATAAGAAATTTTATGTAACTACCGCTATTGCATACGCATCCGGTAAGCCACACTTTGGCAACACATACGAGATTATTGCAACTGACGCTATTGCAAGATATAAAAGGCAAAGGGGCTTTGATGTGCGCTTTATGACAGGTACTGATGAGCATGGCCAGAAAATCCAGAACAAGGCGCAGGATGCGGGCCTTACCCCACAGGAGTTTGTTGACAAAACCGCAGGGGAAATCAAGCGCATTTGGGACTTGATGGACACAACCTACGATTACTTTATCAGAACAACAGATTCCTACCACAAAAAGGCTGTTGAGCATATTTTCAAAAAGCTTTACGACCAGGGAGATATTTATAAGGGACACTATG
>SVRE01000019.1 GCA_015065005.1 Oscillospiraceae bacterium | reverse complement strand
CAGGAATATATATTAAATTAAGTCAAAATCCATAGGAGGTTTACATTATGGAGCTTAAAAAGAATTATGCAAATATGGGCTGGTGGGAATCCTATCAGCGTGATTTAATGACAGAATACCGTCAAAGCGTAGAAGAGGGCCTTGATATAGAGGAATATAAAAGCCTTTTTGAGGTTGCCGCCAAGCTTCCCGATAACGAAACTAAGGACAGGGTGGCTGATGCAATCTTCAACCTTGTGCTGAATGCTAAAATCAAGGAAGGCTATAAGTATAATGAGCCAAGCGATCTTGAGGGCATTAAGGCGCTTCGCGAAAAATTCAAGCTTCCAAAGAAAAAGCTTGGAAAAAGAGAGCTTGAAAAGAAAATTCACGGCGCCTGGATGGGCAGGGCTGTCGGTTGCCTTTTGGGCAAGCCTGTTGAGTGTATTTGGACGGACGAGCTTCATAAGCTTCTTAAGGCCTCAGATAACTATCCCATGCACAGATATATTAATTCCACTGATATAACAGAGGAAATGACAAGCACCTTCAGATATAATTTAAGGAACAAATGCTGGGCAGACACAGTTTCGTTTATGCCATATGATGATGACACAAACTATACTGTTATGGGCCAGAAAATCATTGATTGGTTCGGGCGCGGATTTACTCCAAACCAGGTTGCTGACATTTGGCTTAAATTACAGCCTAAGGAGTCATATTGCACCGCAGAAAGAATTGCCTATATGAACTTTTTGAAGGGCTACAGGGCCCCTGAATCCGCACTTTACAAAAACCCGTTCAGAGAATGGATAGGCGCGCAGATTCGCGGTGACTATTTTGGTTACATAAATCCCGGCAAGCCCGAGGAAGCGGCAAGAATGGCATATAATGATGCTTGCATTTCTCATATCAAAAACGGTATATACGGTGAAATGCTTGCCTCAGCAATGATAGCAGCGGCTGCGGTTTGCGACACTGCTGAGGAAATTATTTTGGCAGGACTTTCCCAAATACCGAAAACCTCCCGCCTTTACGAGGATGTAATGGGTGTGCTTGATATGTATAAAGCAGGCAAGAGCGTTCAGGAATGCTATGACTATATCCATACAAAGTGGGATGAGAAGGATGGCCACGGCTGGTGCCACACAATCTCAAATGCTATGATAGTTGCATATGCAATTCTGTACGGTGAAAATGATTTTGGCAAGTCTGTTTGCTTGGCGGTTGAAAGCGCCTTTGATACAGACTGCAACGGTGCTACCGTTGGCTCAATTATGGGTATGAAAAACGGTATTGACAAAATTGATGAATACTGGCAAAAGCCGCTCAATAACAAAATTGAAACAACACTCATTGGCGTAGGAACCGTTAAAATTACCGATATGGTTAAGAGAACAATGGAGCATATCAACAAAAAATAAAGAATTAAAGCACCTCTTCTTTGAGGTGCTTTAAAATTTTAAAAAAATTGACAATTTTCGACAAAACAGTATAATATTATGTTATAATAGTCACGTATTTAATACAATAAGCTAAAGCGAAAGGAAAAATTATGGATTTGTTTGAAAACGTAATGCTCCTTTTCCAGGATGGCGGATGGAAAATGCTGGTTATGTGGATAATCGGCGGTATTTTGATTTTCCTGGCTATCAAAAAGGAAATGGAGCCAACATTACTTTTACCAATGGGCTTTGGTGCTATTCTTGTCAACCTGCCCGAGTCCGGTGCTAAGGACGTTATTGACCACCTGTTTGAAATAGGTATTGACTCACATGAGCTGTTTCCGCTAATTCTCTTTATCGGTATCGGCGCAATGATAGACTTTGAGCCGTTGCTTACCAACCCTAAGCTTATGATATTTGGTGCGGCTGCTCAGTTCGGTATTTTCTTTACCCTTAGTATGTCCTCCCTCTTCGGCTTTGAGCTTAAGGATGCTGCATCTATTGCCATAATCGGCGCAGCAGACGGACCTACATCTATTTTCGTTGCAAACACCCTGGGCTCTAACTATACAGCGGCTATAATGGTTGCGGCTTACTCATATATGGCGCTTGTGCCATTGGTACAGCCACCTATTATTAAGCTTTGCACAACCAAAAAGGAGCGCCGCATTAAAATGCAATACACAGGCAAAAAGGTGTCTAAGCTTACAAAGATACTTTTCCCGATTATTGTAACAGTTATTGTCGGCTTGGTAGCACCTGATGCAGTTGCGCTTATCGGCTTCCTTATGTTCGGTAACCTTATTCGTGAGTGTGGCGTGCTTAATTCACTCTCCGATACCGCGCAAAAGGTTCTTGCAAACTTAATTACAATCTTCCTTGGCATTACAATTGCCTCTAAGATGACTGCAAATGAGTTCTTAAGATTTGAAACAATTCTTATTATGGGTCTTGGCTTGGTTGCCTTTATCTTTGATACCTTCGGCGGTATTATGATAGCTAAGCTTATGAATTTGTTCTTGCCAAAGGACAAGAAGATAAACCCAATGATAGGCGCTGCGGGTATTTCTGCATTCCCAATGTCTGCCCGTGTTGTACATAAGCTGGGTCTTGAGGAGGATAACACTAACTTCCTTCTTATGCACTCCATAGGTGTAAACGTGTCCGGTCAGATTGCCTCCGTTATTGCTGGCGGTCTTATCCTGTCATTCTTCGGTTAAGGAGGGTTCTTGAAATGAAAAAGCTATTACTTGTAATTTCCTTGGCCTTGGCGCTTTGCGCTGTTCTTGGCATAACCGCCCTTGCTGCTGAGGAGGAAAAAACACCAAACGAATTACCCTCAACCTGTATCGGCTGTGAGGTTTGTAACCCAACATCCGAAGAGGTAAATGGCGAAATGCCACCTATGAAGGTGCAAATCAATGGCGAAGCCTTTGTTGACTCCCTTGTATTAATGGGCAAGGGTATGGTTGGTATTTTTGTTGTAACTCTTGTTATCATTGGCGTTGTTGCCATCCTTAACTGGCACGGCAAAACCCTGGATGACAGGAAGAATAAAAATCAATAAATAAAATCGGCTACGACAGAGCTACACTTTAAAGGACAGTTTTCAAAAACACGGTATATCTCGAAAGAGGTATACCGTGTTTTGTGTTTGTGGACACAAATGCAGTGCTTGTCAGGAAAAATGACAAGGCATAGATGAACATAAAAAGGCTCCCTTGTGTAAAGGGAGCTGTCAGCGAAGCTGACTGAGGGATTGTTCTACGAGATGGTCAATATATTCGCAAACACCTCGAAAGTTTTTATGTATTTCCGTATTCGGTATTCTGATAACTGTCAATCCGTATTCTTCAAGAAAAGCAGTTCTTTCTTTATCATATTGCTTTCCACCCTCGGTATAATGACCCGAACCGTCAAGTTCAATTACAAGCTTTGCCTCTGCGCAGTAAAAGTCTGCAATGTACTTTCCAAGAACCTTTTGACGCAAAAAACGGATCGGATATGTGCGCAAAAAATCATACCAAAGGTGCTTTTCTTCTTTGGTCATATTTTTTCGTAGCATTTTTGCAGTTGGAACAATCTCTTTATTATGTTTTCTCTGCATTACAATCCCTCCGTCACACTTCGTGTGCCACCTCCCTTTACACAAGGGAGGCTTTATATCTTGTAATTATAAAATGACATAAGCCATTTATGGCAAACTGTAACAAGCGTAAGGCTAGCCGGTAGTGTTAGGGTTATGTCGAAAATGCAAGATCACCAACCAAGTTGGTGAATTTTTATTCTGGCAGCAAGTAAAAACTGCCATTTAGAGTACAGTCCTATCCTGGCCGATCTTTTATAATGTCACCCATTCAACATATTGTATAAAAAGTTGTTACTTGTAATTTTCTACCTCTTCCTTGGTAGGGATAGACATTTGCGCACCTTGTCTTGTGCAGGCGATAGATGCAGCAAGTGAGCCGTATTTCATGGCACTTTCAAGGCTCTCTCCCATTGACAGCTTAGCGCAAAGACCGCCGCAGGCGGTATCTCCCGCCGCTGTTGTGTCAACAGGGGTGATTTTTATGCAAGGGTAGGTTTTTTTGCCACCCTGTGTCGCAATTTCAAACCCACGCGAGCCAAGAGTGGTGATAACCGTTTCAATTCCCGCATTAAGCAAAGCCTCTTTTCCGCCTAAAATCTCGCTTTCTGTTTCGTTTGGTGTAATAATGTCAACGTATTCAATATATTTTAGTATATCCTTGTTTGCAGGCGCTGGGTTAAGCACAGTGAAAAGTCCCTTTTCCTTTGCCCTTTTAAGTCCGTAGCCGATTACGTCAATAGGGTTTTCAAGCTGGGTTAAATATATATCTCCCGCCTCGGCAATTTCAAGCACGCGGTCAATGTCACCTTCACTTAAAAATCCGTTTGCGCCGCTGTCAATAATAATGCGGTTTTCCCCTTGTGTCACCACAATTACAGCCACTCCTGTGGGCGTATTTTCAACACGCCTTATAAAATCAGTGTTAACTCCTGCATTTTTTAAGTTGTCAATAAGCTCATTGCCAAATGAGTCGTTACCGACACATCCGCACATATAAGCCATTCCCCCAAGCTTAGCGGTAGCGCACGCCTGGTTAGCGCCCTTTCCGCCCGGATTTATCATAAAGCCACTACCCATTAAGGTCTCTCCGCCCTGTGGTGCATATGGCGCATTAATTACCAAATCTGTATTAAGACTTCCAACAATAATAACCTTTTTCATAGTTACTCCTTTGAATAATATTTACATAGTAATTATATATTACTTAAAAAAATATTTCAAGCAGTACTTGACAAATAGATAGGAAAATAGTATAATTCCACAGGCGAGAAAAGGAAGGAGAGAAAAATATGAAGCTTGCAACTCACCGTCACCATAACAGATGGCACAGCTTTGTTATGGGCGCTCATCATATATTAAAGGATAGAGTAGAGCCGTTTATAAAAAAGAATACAGTTATGGTAATCGCCTTTTGTGCAGCACTGTTAACCTGCTTTGCAGTCACTCCTGACAAGGAATACTTAGGTTATTTTGACTTTAAAACCTTAACCTGTCTTTTCTGCGTTTTAGCGGTAGTTTGCGCCCTTAAAAACATCAGGTTTTTCTATATTCTGGCAAGAAAAATCGTTGAGCTTTTTAAAACCGCAAGGGCAAGCGTTTTAGCCCTTGTTTACATAACCTTTATCGGCTCAATGCTGATAGCAAACGATATGGCACTTTTAACCTTTTTGCCCCTTGGCTTCTTCGTTTTGAACGAAACAGGCAAGAAAAAATATATGGCATTTACCTTTATAATGCAAAATATTGCGGCAAATCTCGGTGGAATGTTAACTCCCTTTGGCAATCCCCAAAACCTGTATCTGTACAGTAAATTCAATATTCCTACAATGGAATTTATGGGAATTATGCTTATCCCCTTCGTTTTGTCAATTTTGATGATAACCGTGTGTTGCCTTGTCTTTGTCAAAAGCGAGCCTCTTGAATTAAAGGAGGAAAAGGTGTGCCTTCCTGTAAAGCGAACAATAATTTATCTTGTCCTCTTCGCCCTGTCAATTGCAATCGTATTCCGCGGCATACCCTATTTTATCGGCTTGATTATAATTCCGATAGCACTTCTCATAATGGATAGAGATGCGCTTAAAAAGGTGGACTATCCGTTGCTTTTAACCTTTGTTTTCTTCTTCATTTTTGCCGGAAATATGGCAAGGATAGATGCGGTAAGAGATGTATTTGGCTTTTTAATGGGAAAAAGCACGCTTTTGTTCAGCGCACTGTCCTGTCAGATTATAAGTAATGTGCCCTCTGCCATTTTACTGTCACAATTCACCGATAATTATGCCGACTTACTCTTGGGCGTAAATATAGGCGGCGTTGGTAGCTTGATTGCATCACTTGCTTCCCTTATTACCTTAAGAGAATATACAAAAAATGACCCGTCAGGTGTTAAATCCTATGTTGTGAAGTTTTCACTTTTCAACTTTGCATTTTTGTTTATTTTAATCGTAACAATGCTTTCATTAAAGCTTATATAAAACAAAAAATACCGACACGTGTCGGTATTTTTTCTTTATATCTTTAATTTTTCGGCAATTTGCAGCATTGTTTCCTTGTCAACCTTACATTCCTGCCTGTCGTAAGTTAAAAGACCGTTTGTTTCATCCTCAACATCGCTTAGCTGTGTGTAAATGGAAGCACACAGTCCTTTTTCAATAGCAGGCACAACCTCTTCAAGATAAAGATGCTCAAGACCTTTTTGGAACTTTTCCTTATCATCATAAAGCTTGTAGCCGTAGGTTTTCTTTTCATTTGCTACGTGGCCCTCAACCTTGTAGGAATACCCTCCGAATTCGCTGAGAACTATTGGTTTTTTACTTTCCTTGAATTTAACAGGCTTGAAATAAATGTGCAGGCTTTCCACGTCACTTTGCTTCTTTTTGAACCAGCCGGATGTGGAATCGATAAATCTTGTATTATCAAGTCCCCTTAGAATTTCATACATCTTGTCACTGTCAAATTGTCCCCAGCCCTCGTTGAAAATTGTCCAATAACAGACACAGGGGTGGTTATAAAGCTGTTTTACCGTTTTTTTCATTCCGTCAACAAAGGCACTTTTTTGCAGCGCGGTTCTCGCCATCAGCTTTTCGGGAAATTTCTTTGTTAAAACCGTTGGCAGGGCAGTGTCACGCATAAATGAATAACTGCCGTTATTAACAAAATCCTGGAAAACAATCATACCAAGGCGGTCACATTGATAGTAGAACCAATCAGGCTCAACCTTTATGTGCTTTCTGATGGTGTTAAAGCCAAGCTCTTTCATTTTCAATATGTCCTCCTCGTATAAGTCTGGGGAGGCAGGGGTGAAAATGCCGTCACTGAAATACCCTTGGTCAAGCACTCCGTGGAAGAAAAACGGCTTTCCGTTCAGTAAAAGACGGGGGTACGTGTCGATAATCTGAATTTCAAGGGTGCGGAAGGCAAGGTAGGATTCTATTCTGTCCTCTCCCGCCTTAACTGTGAAATTGTAAAGGTATGGGTCGGAGGGGCTCCACATTCTTGGGTTTTCTACATATATCTGGCAAATTCCGTGGTCTATTGGAAATTTCAGCTTTTTTTCGGGCGTATAAAGGGTTAGCTCTCCATCCTCAATTCCCGTAAAATATATTCTTGCACTGTTTTTATCCGTTGTTATTTTCAGTGACATTATATATTTTTGCGGCACACTTTCAAGCCAGACACTTTGCCAAATACCGCTTATTGGTGTGTACCACATTCCGCCGCGGTGCAAGGTCTGCTTGCCATATGGCAAAACCTTTTTTGAAAGCGAGTCCTTAACAATTACCGTAAGCTTGTTTTCTTCCTTTAAATAATTAGTTATATCAAAGGAAAAATGGTTATATCCGCCGGTGTTTTTGCCAACGTGATTACCGTTTATATAAACAGTACAAATCTGGTCAACAGCACCAAAGTTCAAAATAACCCTGTCCTTTATGAAGCCTTTGGGTAATGTAAATTCCTTTTCATATTTCAAACGCGGATTTTTGCCCATATCCTTGAAAACCCCCGATAAAATTGACTCGGGCGGATAGGGTACGGTTATTTCAGCCTGCTCCCCTTCTCCATAGGTTAAAAGCCATTTACCGTTCAGGGAAAAGAAGGAATCACGCCTGAGCTGTGGGCGCGGATATACGTTGTACTCCTCGCCGTTTAAGCTCATACCCTGTTTAGTATATAAATGTTTAATTTTCATTTTGTGCTTTGCTATGCTCCTTTCTGAAAAACAAGAGCCCCAGTGCAACAATAAGAATTATATCAACAATCAAAGCGCCGAAGAAAATATTTTCGTTCGGAATGAAGGTAAGCTGCCCGTTTATTAGCTCCTGCCTTGCATTTTTAAGTATAAGTGAGCCGATGAAAGGGCCTACAACACCGGGAATTAAAACCTGTCCCACAATTCTGAGCCCCTGGAACATACCTGATTTGTTTTGCGGAATGGAATCACGTATAACCGCGCCAAAAACAGCCATGCCGGAAAGGTATCCGCACATCATAAGAAGTGAACCGATAAAAACAAGAGCAGTGTGCGTGAATATGAATAAAATTATATATCCCAAAGCCAAAAGAACGACACAGGGTAGCACGGATTTCTTAAATCCCAGCTTGTCATACACCTTGCCCCAAAGCGCGGTGAATACAGATGCCAAAACAATTGCAGGCGCCATTATAAACACGTAGTCGGCCATTTCCAATCCACGCTCGTAATAAATAATTAAATACGGCATGAAAATTTGAATGGATATGCCAAACGCTGTAAACAAAAGCAGATAAACATACAGCATGGGGCTTTTTTTGATAACGGATGGGCGAAAGCCGTAGATAATGTTTCCGAAATAGCTTTTGTTTTCGCTTGTTTCAATTTTCGGCTCCTCAATTAAGAAAATACCCAAAATTCCGATAAGTATTACAGCTCCGCCGATAATAGAGAATATAATGGTCCAATAATTGTCCTCTGTTTGCTTTAAGGGTATCAGCATAGCGCCGCCGAAAACCACAAGAATAGCAACAAGCGGCATCATAGCATTGATTCCCTCTGCGCTACCCCTGTTTTCCTTTGTCGTAACGTCTGTCAGCCAAGCATTGAAGCAGGCATCATTGGCGCTTGAACCGAAAAATGTCATTACACAGTCAAGTACAATTGCAAGGGTGATACAAATTGCGCTGACAGAGGCGGCAGTAGGGAACAAGGCGCCTATAACGTCACGGCGCACTAAGGCAAAACCAAGAATTGAAATGCCCCACAAAATATATCCGCCGAAAATAAACAGCTTTCTTTTGCCAACCTTGTCAGACAAAGCGCCGATAAGTAGGGTTGTAAGGGTGGCGGTAACTGCACTCAGCGCCACCATTAAGGAAATATCCTCAGGGGAGGCACCGAACATATTGTAAATGAAAACATTGAAATACATATTTTCCACAACCCAGGCAATCTGTCCTACCAGGCTGAAAATAATCAGCGTGGATAAAAATTTCTTATTATTTTTGCTTTTCATTATTCCACCTCACTGTATTTAAGCTTAATTATATTCTATCACAATAAAAAATTTTTTTCAATAAGCAGATTTTGCTTGACAATGATAAATACTTGTGATATAATTTATTCGCAAAATTATGTATTGGCTGTTTGCGGAGATTAATGATAAGTTGTTTTTACTGTAGAATTGATGGCAAATAGCAATAATTGATTTGTTAAAAGGAGGATGGAATAGATGAAAAATTACATTTCCCCTGCATATGAAAATGAAAGCGTTGAAACTCTTGATGTAATCTGTGCTTCTGCATCTCAGGTAGAGGTTACAGAAGAAGAGGTTTTGGATAGCAACGGCAATCCAACCGGTGAAACCAAGAGCGTTGCTACAATCAACTTCAGCGCACTTTTAGGTTTTAAGAACTAAAAAACAAAGAGCACTGTGCAACCGCACAGTGCTTTTGCTTTATTTATCGTTCCGAGACAAATGGGTTCGATTAATCAAAAAAATCACCAACAGAAACGTTTTCGTTATATTGCTTTTTTATACGAATTGCAATATGTCCGTTTTCAAGCTCTTTTTTGTTAAGAATGATATACTTTGTTTTGTTAGCCTCAAGCCCCTTGATATATTGTTCAAGCTCAGCTCTGTTAAGCTCAAGCTCTTTTTCAAACGGGAAGCCTCTGTCTTCCTTTTGCTTGAAAACCAAATCCTGCATAATGCAAGCGGATTGAACTCTTTTCATTATGTCACCTCCTTTCAAAATTGAGAGATGACAATTGAGCAAAGTTAATCGGCTATTATAAGCACGGCTAATATGCATCCTCGTGGTTCAATTATATCACATTTTTTAAGAAATTTCACGCATCAATTTCAAAAAAATTAAATATTCACTTGTAAATGCCAGCCATATGTGCTTGATTCACTGCATGGGGCTTGTGTTATCCGATAAAAAAGGAAGGACTTTTTGTGAACTGATCCGGGGTTTGCTTGTCCTTCCTTTTTAAATCTATTCTTTTTTGCTTTCGCGCTCTGCTTTTCTTTGTGCGCGCTTTGCTATTCGCTCTGCCATTTCGGCCTTGTAAAGCTCCTCTGTTGCAAAAAGCAGCTTCATAACTACGTTTTTCTTTGTAGGGAAGCAAACAAAGGTATCATTGGAGATTGAAATCTGAATACATGGCTCGGGGCGGATATAGCAATAGTCAAATTCTATATGCACACCGTACATTCCCGCCACAGGACGAGAAATCTTAAAGTCCTCGCCGTTATAGTGTCCTTCAATAGTGAAACCGCTTTTCGGCTGGTGCTTAAGGGTTGCTTTGCCAAGGGGAATAAATTTTCTTGTATTTGGAAGAGAATAAACGGAAACAGTGTCCTCAAAGGAATATTCACCATTTTCAATTTGGCGCTTTACCTGCTCCCTTTCCCACTCGAACCAGCTTGGGATGTGCGAAAACTCGGTATTTCCGTCCTTTGCCTCAAGCTCACCGTTTTCCTTAAGCTCCCATTCCTTTTGGCAGCTTTCGCACCTCAGCGTTGACCCGGAGCTTGTCATTCCCGTCTCACTCATACAGTGTGGGCATTGATACAGTACATTGTGCAGCCCCTGTGCGCGGTATGGCTCATCAATTACAATACCAAAATCCTTTTGGTATTTGTATTCATCATACTCAAGCTCGCATCTTACAATTTCGATAATTTCTTCAGCGCTCTTTTTTTCAACGTCTTCTTTAGTCAAAATTTGCTTTAGTGTGGAATAGGTCCTTACCTTGCGCTTCTTGCGCCAGCCCCAAGCAGGGGAGCGAAGGTGATTTCCCCTGTGTAAAAGAACACAAACGGGGTGGTTAAGCTTCTTAATCAAAGCGCCGTAAGCATCGGGTATAATTGCACGCGTGCCTATAGGAGAATATCTTGCCTCGGGATAAATTGACAAGATTGACTTATATTCATTTAAAACAATTTCGCAATCCTTAATCAAATTCGGGTCAGTGGTGAATTTTCTTTTGGGGATGCAGCCGCAAAGCTCCAAAAGCCACGCGCGGCGGTAATGCCCCTCAAGGGTTGCAATGTTGTTGACACGCCTTGGATAAGTGGCTAATGAATTAACCTCAAAATCCTCGAAGGAATGATGGTTGGAAAGTATAATATATGGCTTGCCCTTGAGGCTGTCCATATTGATTTTCTCGATTTTAGTGCGCCATCCCATCATAATAAGGCTAAGCAGGTGAATAAGCCAAGTAAAGAACCAAAATTGCCTTTTGGGCTTTTTGTCCATCTTGTGGAACTTCACCCTTTTGTCATAATTGATTTTATTTAATTCCATATAAAACTCCTCGTAGTTATTTGCGGGGAAATTATTTTACAGATCCGTCAGCGTTAAATAGCGGAAGCTTTTCAAGATAGGTAATATCCGGGCGTTCGGTGGCATCACCCTCGGCAAGAATACTCATTCTTCCAACGATTTCGCCGCCTGCTAAGCTAACAAGCTCCTCAAGGGCGTGTAAGGACTCGCCTGTTGAGATAACGTCATCAACGATTAAAATTCGCTTGCCCTTCATAAGCTTAGCATCATTTCCGTCAAGGTGCAGCACCTGCTCCTTATCTGTAGTAATGGAGCGTACCCTTGCAGTAATAATATCCCTCATATAAAGCTTAGGATATTTTCTTGCAACGATATATTTCTGGTTGTTGTTCTGCCTTGCCATTTCGTGAATTAAAGGGATGCTTTTAGCCTCAGCGGTTACGAGATAATCGTACTCGGGGGCTCTTTTCAAAAGCTCAGCGGCGCAAGCGGTTGTAAGCTCAGGGTCACCGAAAATAACAAATGCGCCGATATAAAGGTCATCATTTACCCTGCAAAGTGGCAGGTATCTGTCAAGACCTGCAATATTCATCTTATATGATTTATCCATATTTTCTCCTTTTTAAGGCTTTATAATCACTTGGTAATTTTTTCTTTTCCGCCCATATATGGCTGAAGCGCCTTAGGAATGTTAATGCTGCCGTCAGCATTCATATTGTTTTCAAGGAATGCAATAAGCATTCTTGGCGGTGCAACAACTGTGTTATTAAGTGTATGCGCAAAGTACTTGGAATCCTTGCCGTTTACTCTGATTCTCAAGCGTCTTGCCTGTGCATCACCAAGGTTAGAGCAGGAACCAACCTCAAAATACTTCTTCTGTCTTGGGGACCACGCCTCAACGTCAATGGACTTAACCTTTAGGTCAGCCAAGTCACCGGAGCAGCACTCAAGTGTTCTTACAGGAATATCAAGTGTTCTGAACAGGTCAACGGTATTCTGCCAGAGCTTGTCG
The DNA here is from genome assembly GCA_015065005.1 of Oscillospiraceae bacterium. Lineage (GTDB taxonomy): Bacteria > Bacillota > Clostridia > Oscillospirales > CAG-272 > RGIG2000. The sequence continues at coordinate 21,915 of SVRE01000019.1, read as the reverse complement.
AACCAAACAGGGCTTTCCTCAGGCTTACAAACAACAATCATTTCCTGCTTTTCAAACTGGTGAATTCTGTAAACGCCGCGCTCCTCGATACCGTGCGCGCCCTTTTCCTTACGGAAGCAAGGTGAGTAAGAGGTCAAGGTGTATGGAAGCTCAGCCTCGGGAACAATAGTGTCAATAAACTTACCAATCATAGAATGCTCACTTGTACCGATTAAGAAAAGGTCCTCGCCCTCTATTTTGTACATCATAGCGTCCATCTCAGCAAAGGACATAACGCCTGTTACAACCTCGCTTCTGATCATAAACGGTGGGATGCAGTAGGTAAATCCGCGGTCAATCATAAAATCACGTGCGTAGGAGATAATAGCGGAGTGCAGGCGCGCAATATCACCCATTAAGTAGTAAAAGCCGTTGCCCGCTACCTTTCTTGCGCTGTCAAGGTCAAGACCCTTTAAATTCTCCATAATTTCAGCGTGGTATGGAATTTCAAAATCGGGAACAACAGGCTCACCGTACTTTTGCACCTCAACGTTTTCGCTGTCATCCTTACCAATCGGCACGGAAGGGTCGATAATGTTAGGAATACGCATCATAATGTTCTTAATCTTTTCTGCGTATTCGCCTTCCAAAACCTCAAGCTCGGCAAGCCTTTGCGCGTTTGCGCTAACCTGCTTTTTAACCTCTTCGGCCTCGTCACGCTTACCCTGCGCCATAAGCATACCAATCTGTTTGGAAAGCTTGTTTCTGCCACCGCGAAGGTTGTCAGCCTCCTGCTTGTAAGCGCGGTATTCGCCATCAAGCTGAATTACCTCATCAACGAGAGGGAGCTTTGCATCCTGAAACTTCTTTTTGATGTTTTCCTTTACAATTTCAGGATTTTCACGTAAGAATTTTAAATCAATCATATTTTCCTCCAAATATTAAAAAAGCCCCTTGACAAAAATCAAGGGTGCAAAATTTACACGGTACCACCTTAAAAGTTTAACTCAAAGCCTATAACGTGGCAAAACGTGGCACTCCTCGCACCCGACTCAGAAATGGAATAAGCAACCTTTTGGTATGGCACCTTCCAGCTGCATGGGATAAAGCCCCTGCAAGCGCCACTCTCTGTAAGTAAGTATTTGCTGTTTTTTTCATCACAGTCTTTATATTATAATAACACTAATAATTGGATTTGTCAAGTGGCATATTATAAATTGAAGGAGCATATCTTGTACTAACAAAATTAAGTAAGGAGAATGTGAAATGGCGGAGCTTAGACTAAATACAGAGGAAATAAAGGATAACGGACTTTTAAGGCTGACAAACGATACGGTTATAACTCACGATGTAAGTGAGGAATTTTCATTACCCGATTACGTACCCGAAATAAGGCGCCTGCTAAACGTAAGGGCGCAGGCATTACCCGAGAGCAAGTATATTGCTGATAGCGGCAGCAATTCAAGCTTGGAAATCGGCGGCACCGTAACGTACTTACTGATTTACACGGATGATGAGGGGAATTTATGCTCCATACCACTTACAAGTAGCTATGAGGCAGAGGCGACACTTGTATCCCATCCAACCACGGTGTTTATTGACACAGTAGTGGATAGCACCTCGCCAAGGGTAAACGCGCCGAGAAAAATAACGATAAAAAGCAGACTGAAAAGCAGAATTTTAGGCTGGGAGAATGTAAAAGAGGAGGAAAGAATAGAGGGCAAAACCACCGCTGATGAGCTTTTTATAGAAAGGAAGAGTGAAACCGTAAAGGCATTAAGCATAAAGCCTGTCAGTATGCAAAATATAAGGATCAGTGACAAGCTTGATATGGGCGCATATCAAAGCCCGCGACCTGTTTGGTGTGATGCATCGGTTACGGTAAATGATGTAAGGGCGCAAAACAACTCGGTTTCTGTGCGCGGTGAGGTAACTGTTAAGTGCATTTGTAAGGACGGGGAAAATATGATAACCCTGACAAAATCAGTGGCGTTAGCAGAGGAATTAGAGGCACAGGGTGCCACTCTTGGCGATATGGCAAGGGTCAGCGCCCGTCCTGTCAGCTTAGCTATTTCCAATGAGCAAAGCGACAGCGTGGGTCAGCTTTTCTTTGACCTTACCTGTGAGCTTGAAGGGGAATTGGTTCGTAATACAGAAAATGAGCTTGTAACAGACTGCTATTCCACCAGGTGCGAAACAGAGGGGGAGTACAAAACAATAGACGTATTTTCTATGTTGAAGGCGCAAAATTCTTCCTTCTCAATAAACGAAAGCGTAAAGAGAAAAGCAAAGGATATTTGTGAAATAATTGACATTATGTGGGACCCTGTGTACGAAAAAGCGGAATTCAAGAATGGAAAAGCCATACTAAACGGCAGGCTGAACCTGACTCTTATCGGCAAGGGTGAGGAGCAAGACGGGGACACTGCGGAGTACCTGTCAGAAAGCTATGAAATTCCTTATAAATATGCCACAGACCTTGGCAGATATACAGGTGAGCTTGTTGCAAGGTGCGATATGTCCGTCTCAAATGCCACCGCAAGGCTGGATGGGGATAAGCTGATTGTCAGCGCAGAGATGCATCCCTCATTTGAAGTAATAGAGAAAAACAAGGTAAAAATTTTGGACACCGCAATTCTTAAAAAGGACAAGGAAATCAAAAAGGAGGCAGCCTGTGTACGAGTTTACTTCCCCAAAGAGGGTGACACCCTTTGGGAAATAGCAAAAAAATACCACACCACCGTTGCCACCTTAAAGGAGAACAATGACCTGTCCACCGATACAGTCGATGGCATAAAAAGCATAATAATATAACAAAACGAGAGCAGAATTTCTGCTCTCGTTTTCAAGTTAATCCTTATATCCGTTCAGCGCCTTTTTAACGTATTTTCCCGTATAGGACCTTTCGTTTTGCGCAACCTCTTCGGGTGTGCCCTGTGCAACAATTGTTCCGCCACCGTCACCGCCCTCAGGACCTAAGTCGATTATATGGTCGGCGGTCTTTATAACGTCTAAGTTATGCTCAATAACTACAATGGAGTTGCCCGCATCCACCAAGCGTTGAAGCACACCAATCAGCTTTTTAACGTCATCTGTGTGGAGTCCTGTTGTTGGCTCGTCAAGAATGTAAATTGTCTTGCCTGTTGAACGCTTTGAAAGCTCCGTTGCCAGCTTAACCCTTTGGGCTTCACCGCCTGAAAGAGTTGTGGAGGACTGACCTATTTTTACATAGCCTAAGCCAACGTCACAAATTGTTTGCAGCTTTTTTGAAATGCTTGGTATTTCGCTAAAGAATTTTGCACCCTCTTCAGCGGTCATTTCAAGCACGTCAGAAATATTTTTACCCTTGAATTTAACCTCTAAGGTGTCACGGTTGTACCTCTTACCCTTACAAACGTCACACTTGACGTAAACGTCAGGTAAAAAGTGCATTTCTATCTTTTTAACACCGTCACCGTCACAGCTCTCGCACCTGCCGCCCTTTACGTTAAAGGAGAAGCGAGAGGATGTAAATGAGCGCATTTTAGCATCGGGAGTTTTTGCAAACAAATCACGGATTTCTGTAAAAAGCCCCGTATACGTGGCTGGATTTGACCTTGGTGTACGTCCGATTGGACTTTGGTCAATGGCGATAACCTTGTCAAGATGCTCGTAGCCCTCAATCCTGTCAACCTTACCCGGGTAGGTAATTGCCCTGTTTAATTTCTTTGCCAGGCTTTGCAAAACAATCTTGTTAACAAGGGAGCTCTTGCCCGAGCCGGAAACACCCGTTACACAAACAAAACAACCGAGTGGAATTTCAACATCTATGTTTTTAAGGTTGTTTTCCTTAGCGCCGAAAATACGCAGGTAATTTCCGTTGCCCTTACGTCTTTCCTTCGGTACGGGGATTTCACGTCTGCCACTTAAATATGCGCCCGTAATTGAATTTTCGTTTTCCATAATCTCTTGGGGAGTGCCCTGGGCCACAATTTCGCCGCCGTGTACACCTGCCCCCGGACCAATGTCAACTATATAGTCGCTTTCCAGCATGGTTTCCTCATCATGCTCAACAACAATTACCGTGTTGCCCACATCACGCAGCTTTTTAAGCGTACCGATAAGCTTGGAATTGTCGCGCTGGTGTAAGCCAATGCTTGGCTCATCAAGAATGTATAAAACTCCCACCAGGGAAGAGCCGATTTGCGTTGCAAGACGGATTCTTTGCGCCTCTCCGCCCGACAAGGTTGCGCTTTTTCTTGCAAGGGTTAAGTATTCAAGTCCAACGCTCTTCATAAAGCCCAAGCGCGCCCTGATTTCCTTTAAAATCTCCTTGGCAATCTGCATTTCACTTTCCGTAAAGGTTAATGTGTCTAAAAATTTCAGCTCATCAACAACGGACATTTTGCAAAATGCGTCAATATTCTTTCCGCCAATTGTTACGGAAAGTGCTTGCTTATTAAGCCTTTGTCCGTTACAAACAGGGCAAGGGGTTTCCTCAATAAATTGGTCGTAGTACTCATCCCCCATCATTTGCATACGCTGTTCAATAGTGCGTATAACGCCCTCGAATTTTGTTGTCTGGCGTCTTTTTTGCTTTGCAAAATAGCGGTCAACAGTATAATATTGGTCGCCTGTGCCGTACAAAATGGCATCAAGCTGCTCCTTTGTAAAGTCCTTTATCGGGATGTCAATTGATGCGCCGATATGCTCACAAACCGCCTTGAAAAGGGGTCCTGTCCAGCTTTGCTCATCAATGGATTTAAAGCCGTTTACCTGTATCGCTCCCTCAGAAAGAGAAAGGCTTGTGTCCGGTATAATCTTTTCGGGGGAAATGCGTCTTAACTCACCTATTCCCGCGCAATGCTCACAAGCGCCAAAGGGGTTATTAAAGGAGAACGAGCGTGGCTCAAGCTCACCAAAGCTGATACCGTGCTCCTCGCAGGCGTAATTGGTGGAAAACTCGTATTCCACGCCCTCGCCATCCCTTGGCATAGTCAAAATATTAATTTTTCCGTCACTTGCCTTGAGGGCGTTTTCCACAGAGTCGGAAAGACGTGGGCGCAAGCCCTCCTTCATAACAAGACGGTCAATAACAATATCAATATTATGCTTTTTGGTAAGCTCTAATTCAATATCCTCACCAAGGTCGTAAACCGTGCCGTCAATACGCATACGCACATATCCGTTTTTGCGCGCATCGGCAAGCACCTTTTCGTGCCTACCCTTTTTGCCGCGCACAACGGGGGATAGCACCATAAAGCGCTCGCCCTCGGGTAACTCCAAAATCTTGTCTATAATCTGGTCAACGCTCTGCTGCTTAATCTCCTTGCCGCAAACAGGGCAGTGGACAGTGCCTAAGCGGGCATATAAAAGCCTTAAATAATCGTAAATTTCCGTTACCGTGCCAACAGTTGAGCGTGGGTTTTTGGAGGTTGTCTTTTGGTCAATTGATATAGCGGGGGAAAGACCCTCAATGGAGTCCACATCCGGCTTATCAAGCTGACCCAAAAATTGGCGCGCGTAGGAGGACAATGACTCAACAAATCGCCTGTGTCCCTCCGCGTATATGGTGTCAAACGCCAAGGAGCTTTTGCCTGAGCCTGAAAGACCGGTTAAAATAACAAGCTTGTCCCTTGGAATTGTAATATCTATATTTTTAAGGTTATGCACCCTTGCACCCTTAATTTCAATTTGGTTTTTCATTTTTTCTCCTTATAAATACTGCCTGGTAGCCTTAGCTTGCCTTCTCCGGTGGGAGAAGGTGGCACCGTAGGTGACGGATGAGGTGTCAAAAAACTCTTTATTATTTTGTAGTTTTTAACTCTTTAATCTGGTCACGCAAATATGTCGCCTTAGCTTGTCTTCTCCGGTGGGAGAAGGTGGCACCGTAGGTGACGGATGAGGTGTCAAAAAACTTTTTATTATTTTGTGGTTTTTAACTCCTTAATCTGGTCACGCAAATATGTCGCCTTAGCTTGCCTTCTCCGGTGGGAGAAGGTGGCACCGTAGGTGACGGATGAGGTGTCAAAAAACTCTTTATTATTTTGTGGTTTTTAACTCCTTAATCTGGTCACGCAGGTAAGCGGCCTTTTCAAATTCCAGCTTAGCAGAGGCACTGCGCATTTCCTTGGTAAGCTCTGCTATGAGCTTTTCCTTTTCCTCGCGGCTCAGCTTGCCCTTTTTGCGCTTGTCCTCTTTTTTGCCAAGGTCAATAACGTCATGTACACCCTTGATAATAGTCTTAGGTATAATTCCGTTTTCCTCGTTATATTTTTGCTGTATTGCACGGCGGCGGTTTGTTTCCTCAATTGCAACCTGCATTGATTTTGTCACAATATCCGCATACATAATAACGTGTCCGCTTGCATTACGCGCCGCACGTCCGATTGTCTGTATAAGTGACCGCTCGGAACGGAACAAGCCCTCCTTGTCCGCATCAAGAATAGCCACCAGGGAAACCTCAGGTATGTCAAGACCCTCACGTAGCAGGTTAATGCCCACAAGCACGTCAAATTCGCCAAGGCGCAGGCTGCGTATAATCTCCATTCGCTCAATGGTGTCAACATTGTGGTGAATGTATTTTACCTTAATGTCGTTAGATGCCAAAAAGTCCGTTAAGTCCTCAGCCATTTTGGTGGTAAGGGTAGTAACAAGCACCCTTTCCTTTTTCTCGATTCTAACTCGAATTTCTCCGATAACATCATCAATCTGTGTTGCAATAGGGCGTATTTCCACGCTTGGGTCAATCAAGCCCGTTGGACGTATTAACTGCTCTGCAACAGTAGTGGATTTTTCCTTTTCAAAGTCACCGGGGGTGGCAGAGACAAATATTGTTTGGTTAAGCTTTGATAAAAATTCGGGGAAATTCAACGGACGGTTGTCATAGGCAGAGGGTAAGCGGAAGCCGTACTCGATTAGGTTTGTTTTCCTTGCCAAATCTCCGCCGCTCATACCCCGTATTTGTGGCACACTAACGTGGCTTTCATCAATAAACATAACATAGTCCTTGGGGAAATAATCAAGCAGGGTATAAGGAGTTGAGCCGGGGGCACGTCCGCTTAAAATGCGGGAGTAGTTTTCAACTCCCGAGCAAAAGCCGATTTCACGCAGCATCTCAATATCGTACTTTGTCCTCTCCTCAATTCTTTGCGCCTCAAGGAGCTTATTTTGGCTCTTAAAGAACTCAACCCGCTCCACCATTTCATCATAAATCTTTTGCAGCGCCGCCTCTCGCTTTTTGCTGGAAACAACATAGTGGTTGGCAGGGAAGATTACCGCATAGGACATATTCCTTAAAATCTCGCCCGTCAAGGTGTTTATCTCGGAAAGCCTGTCAATTTCCTCTCCGAAAAATTCAACGCGAATTGCCTTGTCCGTGGAGGATGCAGGGAAAATTTCAACCACGTCCCCCCGTATTCTGAACTTGTTACGTATAAAATTAACATCGTTTCGCTCATAGTTAAGGGCAATAAGCTGGCGCACCAAATCATCACGTGACATCTCAGCACCCTCACGCAAACCAATCTGCAGGCTCTGGTATTCCTCCGGGTCACCAAGAGAGTAAATACAGGAAACGCTTGTTACAATAATAACATCTCTGCGCTCAAAAAGGGCGCTTGTGGCGCTATGGCGCAGCTTGTCTATTTCATCATTAACCATTGCATCCTTTTCAATGTACATATCCTTACCGGGAATGTATGCCTCAGGCTGATAGTAGTCATAATAGGATACAAAATATTCAACGGCAGAATCGGGAAAAAGCTCCCTCATTTCGGAGCAAACCTGTGCCGCCAAGGTCTTGTTAGGCTCAAAAATAATGGTAGGGCGGTTAATATTCGCAATAACATTTGCCATTGTAAAGGTCTTTCCGCTACCCGTAACGCCAAGCAACGTCTGCATACGCTCACCGCGCAGAATACCCTCAGTCAAGGTCTTGATAGCCTGTGGCTGGTCGCCTGTTGGCTTGTAGTCGCTTTTAAGCACAAATCCGCTCATATTTACCTCCCGTCAATTTAGTTTATCTATAATATTTTATCATATTAAATTTTAAATGTAAACACAATTACACCAAAAATAACTGAGAATTTATGCCTGCCTAAAAGCCGTTGCCATTTAATGTAAGTCTTTTTCATTGACAAATCAACATATATATGGTAAAATATTTATGTATGAACAAAAATTTGATTTTTGGAGTGACATATGGTTACATATAATAAAACAGAAAAGACTAATGTGGAAACAACACCGTTAAATTACATATTGACCTGTCCTGAGGATGTAAAAAAAGGCGAAAAGCTGCCCTTGATTGTGTTTTTACACGGCGCAGGTGAGCGCGGAGATGATGTTAACGCGGTTAAGATTTATTGCGTACCAAAGCTTTTTGTTGGCGACCAAAGCTACCATGGCTTACGTGCGTACACCTTGTCACCCCAGTGTCCACACAATACAACCTGGATTGACTACAAAAAGGAGCTGATGGCACTTATTGACAGCGTTATTGAAAATAACGAAATTGATGCGGCACGTGTTTCCCTTTGCGGTATCAGTATGGGCGGCTTTGGCACTTGGGAAATGGCAATGACCTATTCTGACCGCTTTTACAAAATCGCTCCTCTTTGCGGTGGCGGTATGAACTGGCGCGCCTGGTCCCTTAAAATGCCAATCAGGGTATATCACGGTGGGCGTGATGATGTTGTCCCTCTTTGCCAAAGTGAGGCTATGGTAAATGCCGTTAAGGCGCAGGGCGGACAGGTAGAATTTACTGTTTATGATGATTTATCACACAACTGCTGGGACAGAGCATTTGAAGAAACCGATTTGATAGAATGGCTTATTAGCTGATAAGGGGTAAATATGGAAAAAACAAACGCATCAAAAATTAAAAAGATAATGCACGTGTTAAACCCTATGGCTGGTAAGGGTACTGCAACAAAGATTAAGGAAAATCTTAACAGCAGCGAGCTTGTGTATATGTCAAAATCTGCTGATGAGGCAACGGAGTTTATAAAAAGGGCTTGCATTGAGGACCCGGACACCTGCTTTACCGTTTACGGCGGTGACGGTACGGTTTTCAAGGCGGTGAATGCCTTGATGGAAAGCGGAAACAACCAAAGGGCATCCTTAAAAATTGTGCCTGTTGGCAGCGGAAATGACTTTGTTAAGAGCTTTGAGGGTGAATTTGGCGAATACCAGGTTGACGTTATGAAGTTTAACGACAAGTATGCGGTGAATGTAATTAATATGGGCTTTGACTGTAATGTTGTTCAAAAGGCATCCAAGCTTAAAAAGCTTCCGTTGGTTACAGGTAAGGCATCGTATATCTTAGGCGTAGTTGGTGAGCTGGTTACGAAAAAGCCGCTTAACCTGAAAATAAGCTTAACTAACGAAAACGGCGAAACAGAAAATATGGAAGGCGATTTTTTGTTAGCGGCGGTTGCCAATGCAAAGTGGTATGGCGGTGGCTTTAAGGTTGCACCTATTGCTGATGTAAGTGATGGCCTCTTAGATGCGGTTTTAATCAAAAACGTTGGCAGGGCAAGGTTTATCAGCATAGTTGGCGACTTTAAAAAGGGTCTTTTGGTTGATGAAAACGGGAAGGTACGCCAGGATGTTGAGGACATTTTGGTTTACAAAAGATGCACAAGCATAAAAATTGACGGTTGTGGCGCTGTTTGTGCTGACGGTGAAATCTTCAAGGAAAATTCTGTTGATATTTCAGTAATGCCAAAAGCAATAAATTACATTAAAGAATAATAAAAATCCGATACGGAAGAATTTGATATGCACCCCAAAGGTTAGACACTTTTGGGGTGCATATCATTTCCGTATCGGATTTTTTATACAATTTTATTTAATTTGTTAAGCTTCAATTTTAAATTCAAATTCGCCCTTTTCCGGATACAAAAGGTCAATGTTGATGCAGTAAACAGTCATTGTGGGCGGTTCGTTTTTGGAGATTGTGTGGTGGGTATCCTCACTAAAGCTTGCTTTTGCAAGGCGCTTGTCAAAGGTTACCTTAACTCCGCCAACTAAAATTTCGCCGTCCTTAATCTCGGGCTTATCAAAGGAAACAAGCCTTTCCGTAAACGTACCGTTACCGTCAAGGGTAAAGCTGTCCTTAATTGTAACGCATTTATCCTCACATTTGAACTCACGAACTAAGGATTTAAGCTCCTTAATATCGTAAAGCTCTCTGAAATCAACACGGAAAATACCGTTTTCGTGTGAGGTATATGAGCGTGTTTCGCGCACGTTTGCCTGATACTGTCCGTTGATAATCGGAACATTGTGTCCCCTTGAGGAGGTTTCGAGATATTTGTACCTGTCCTCAGTAAAGTAGTCCTTGGTGTAAGGTCGCCCGCCCATATCAATAAATATCTGTCGGTTGTCCTTTGCAAAAACGAATGAGCCAACGTCATTATGGTTGTGGCTTTCCCCGTTTGTGCCACCCTTGGCGCCTATTGCGTAGCTGCGTGTGCGCTTTATATACCAGCCTGAATTTTCCATGTAATTTTCTGTAATGGGCAAGGAATCCTCTGAAAGCTCAGGGTTGTAATATTCGATATACAAAAGTGGGTGTATAAGCGGCGTTAGTGGCAGGGCGTGTCTGTTTTCCGTAGGAATATAGAACTCATCTCCGTACTCTTTTTTGAGAATATGGAATAAAACTGCATTTGTTTTTACATCCATCGGGCAATCCCCATAGCTTGTAATAACATCCCTGTAAAGCACTGTGTTTTGGTAGAACAGTGCAATTTTTTTGGTTTTCGGCAGCTTAAAGTAATCAATTTCGCCCTTGGTAAAATCCTTTATCATAATAGCATAAGCAAGAAAGGAAACAAAGCCGTAGCCCCAATATCCGGGTCCCTCCAAGCAAACGCCGTCATCGGGAAAGCCCTCGTAGTATTTGCGAATATTGTCATTAAAGCGCGGCAAAAGCCTTGTAAATTCCTCGGGGAACATAAGCATAAGTGCAATTCCCGTAAAGCCTGCGCAAACAGAGGTCCAGTTGTTGTATCTGTCCTCCCAATGCCAGATTTGGCTTTTAAAAGGCTCTAAAATTCTGCGCTTAAGCTCGGTAACAATACGTTTTTTAAGCTGTGGGTGAATTTTGTCTCCCAAAAGCCTGTAAATTATGGCAACTGTAACACCGTGGGCACAGGATGCCAAATCAAGCTCGTAGTAATTTTCCTCATTAAGGTCGGGAATATGGGCAGGCAAGGCCCAAACGTAAATGGACAAAACGTCATAAAGACAGTCCTCAAGCTCCCTTATATATTTTTCCTCACCGTAAATAATAGCCATATAGGCGCAGATAGTAAGCTTGTCAAAATGCTGGTTGTAAGCCTCCTCATACTCACTGCGGTCTCCACATTCGGAAAACATACGCATTTTTGAAAAGGTAATCGGCATTGGCACAATATTCAGCCTGTCATAAAGCTCCTTATACTGTGTCCTCATTTTTTCGTATTTCGGGGAGGATTTGTATTCCTCTAAAAAGATAGGGTCTAAAAACCTTTCAAGCATTATCTTACCTCGTTAAATGGGAGAGCACAGCTCCCCCATTATATTATTCAATTTCGATAGAAAAGGAGAAGCTATCCTTTGGCTTGTGAACATCTATGCTGACAAGATAAACATCAATACCTTTTTTTAGATTGCCTTCGGTGTCAAGCTCCACTGCATGAACGTCCTTTTCCACGCGTGCGCTGGCAATTCTATCGTCAAACTCAATCCTTGCCTTGCCGTAATCAATGGTGCCGCCACATATTTTTGGCTCAACATAGGAAACAATTCTTTCGGTAAAGGTAAGCTCACCCTCTGCCTTAAAATTATCGCAAATGTTGACCCCTGTGTCGCTAAATGAGTAATTTCTAACCAGCTTTTTCAGCTCGGGGATATCGTAAGCTACGGAAAAATCAACAGAGAACACTCCGTTTTCATAGGATGTTGTTGGATAAGCCTCGGGAATGTTAGCCTGATATTTTCCGTTAATAATCGGTACGTTGTGTCCCCTTGAGGAGGTTTCAAGATATGTGTATCTTGTACCGTGCTCAAAATACTGCCTTGTATAGGGTCTGCATCCCATATCGATAAGAAGCTGGTCATTGTCAATGGACAAAATAAACGAGCCTACGTCATTGTGGTTATGGCTCTCTCCGTTACAGCCGCCGCGTGCGCTGAAGCCATATTTCGGAGTCCTTTTCACAAACCAGCCACAGTCACCCATATAGTACTCCGCATTTTGGGAAATGTCCTCTGCGGCGAAGGTGCTGTCATAGCAGGTAAAGGCTTTAATGCAATATGGGAAGTAGTGAACCTCTATTGTCATTCTGTCATTTGGCGGGAGCTGCAAATCACTTGGGAATAAGCGCTTAAGACCGTACATAAAGCCTGCAGGCACAGTAACATCTGTTCCCGCGCCGCAGTCGCCGTAGTTTACAATAACCGCTTTATCTAAAAACAGCTTTTGCAGGAAGGTGGAAATGCTTTTGATTTTTTCGCCCTTTAAAAGGTCAAATTCACCGTTTGTAAAGGTCTTTTGCATTTCTGCATATTCAACAAAGTAGCCAAAGCCATAGCTCCAGTAGCCGGCACCCTCAACGCAAACACCGTCATCCTTATATGATGAAATGTAGCTTGCCATATCCTCATTAATTCTGTCGCGCACAAGCTCAAAAAGCTCAGGGCGGTTAAGCATAACGGTACAGCCCGTAGCACCTGCGCAAACCGCAGTCCAGTTATTCTGGCGGTATTCCCAATGCCAACGCTGAGCCATAAAGGGCTTTACCAATCGCCTGTCAATTTCGTGGTCAATTCTCGACTTGATAAGTGGGTGTAGACGCTCCTTCAGCATTTCCTTTATCATGGCAAGGGCCATCGCTGTTGTGGTTGCATCCAAATCAAGCTCACAGTTATTGTTAACATCTATGTTTTCAATGTGCGCAGGCAATGCCCAAACGTATTGGTCACAAATTTCCCAAATTGTGTCCTGTAAAAGCTCTAAATAGCTCTCGTTTTCAGGATAAATAAGGGCCATTAATGCCATTGCATACACTCTGTGCTGACGCTTGAAAAAAGTTTCCTGGTAGGAGGTTCTGTCTCCCTTGTCCTTGAACAAGCGGAATTTTGAAAACTTGGTTGTTTCAATTTCTCCGATACAGTATTTTTCGTAATCACGTAAAACCGCATCAAGGGCAACCTTGTAGCAAGGGTTGCTTTTTACCTCTGCCCAAAACTTTGGGTCTGTTGCTTTTCCTAACAAATTCATTTTTCAATTCCCTCCAAAATGGTCTTTAATGAAGCTGCTTCTGCGGGTAGAGAAGAAAGCTCTCCATTTGGCATAAATTCAAGAAAACAAACACGTTCCCCGCTGTTTTCATCATTTAGAACCTTGAAATACTCATCCCACTGTGATTTTCCCTCAATAAGCGGGAACTTTTCACCCTTTTCGTTCCAGTTGAATACGTGAACGTTTGTTATGTATGGGCGAAGCGCCTTCAGCGCCTCTAAATTGTATTCAAAGCTCTTTGCGTGGTTTGGTTGCCAATATAGCTTCAGGTTGTCGCAATTTACTTTTTCCAAAAACCTTAAGGTATCGTGGTAATCATCAGACAGTGTGGCAAAATGGCACTCGATTGACAAGGTCATACCGAATTTTTTTGCCTCCTGGCAAAGATATTTTGCAACAGAAACGTTTTTGTTGAACTGCTTTTCACAAAGGTAAATACCCTTGCCAAGCTTGCAGCCGCAGCAGGGCCAGCCAAGCCAAACACGTACCGTTTTAGCGCCAAGCGCCTTGGCGGTTTTTAAAACCTTTTTAAACGGCATTGGAAAATGCTCATCGCAGTGGTAAATAACACCAAAGTAAGAGCCGTAGGTTTCACATTTCAAGCCTGCGCCGTTCATCAGCCTTTTAACCTTACGTGCCAGCTTAACGTTTCCCATAGGGACGTGTACATCCCCACCCCATTCAATGTATTCAAGTCCGCTTTCCTTTGCAGCCTTAATAAGCTCCTTAACCGTTTTTTTACGGAAGGAAATGGACACAAGACCTGTTTTCATACTGTTCCTCCAAGCTAATGGCAATTTGCTGTTTTACAAAGGAATTTTCCTTTGTATCAAGTTCTATCCTTGTCGGTCAAAATGGCGTTAAGAAGGAAAGCACTCCTTTTGCCATTTCGAGGGACACGGTTCTTAGTAATTCGTTTATTAATAAATATTTTTGTTCTCTCTGTACTCACGCCATACGTTTTCAAAGAAACCGCCACCCTCAGGCAGGGGACGCACAGGGCGAACGTTTACGCTTAAATCCTTTGCGTAGTTAACCTCCTGAACAACGGTGTCGAAGCTACCGCTGTCAAGCTCAAAACGGAAAATTTCCTCCATTTTGGCAGGCACATCACCCTCTTTTGAGGTGTAAATGGCAGAGCCACGGGATTTTCCGCCCATTTTAACATATTCCTTCATTGCGGTCATATATGTAGCCTGTGAGATTAATGCATCACGCAGTCTGTAGGCAGACCATAGCTTGCTTTGGGAGTCAATCTTAACAAGACTGTTGAAATCATCAATGGCATCAACACATTCGCAAATCGCATCCTCAAGCAAGGCGGAATTGCGGATAGCGCCTGCCGCCTCGCTCATTTTCTTTGTATATTTTTCCCAAAGCATATCAAGATTGCTTTCGTTTCCAAGTATGCTTCTTGTAAGCTTTAAGTGCTTGCAAATGGCTTTTTCAGCCACGTGGTCCACTTTTTCAGGGTCAAAGCACTCATTTTCATTATGCTGAGAAATATATTGCGCCGCTCTCATTGAGCCAACCTGACCTGCATTAAGCGCGCTTCCGCCCGGGCGGTAAATGCCGTGGCTTCCTGCAACCTCACCGCAAGCAAAAAGATGCTTGATATTAGTTTGCCACCACATATCAACGTCAAGGCCGCCATTATTGTGCTGGGCACAAAGGGCGATTTCAAGCATTTCCTTTTCAAGGTCAACGCCCTTGGAAAGATATAGATCATATGCAGGCATATTCATAAACTGCAGTCTTGCAAGTGGTGTGCCAAAGCAAGCGTGGGCGTTTTCAAGATACTCCTTAGCCTCACCGTCAAGCTTGTCATAGGGAAGCTCTTCAAGACCGTAAGGGTTCTTTCTGAAGTCAAGGTAAACACGTCTGCCCTTAAGCACGCACTCTCTGAATACCAACAGGTCGATAATAGAGGAGCCGTTCATAACCTTTTTGCAGTCGAATGGCCACTCATAGCCCTTTCTGAATATTTTGGAAAGACATGTGCCAATATCGTCAAAGTAATCGTTTAAAAATTCGTACTCGTTTCCTTCACTGTCAACGGAAACAAAGCGGGGAAGCACCTGCATATAGGTTCCCGATACGTTCCAGCGTGGGGCGACAGATGCTAAACCGTACTGCCACTCTGTCAGGTTTTTGCCAAGCACCCCTGCTTCAAAGGCAACGCCCGAAGCACCGTGATGGCCGAGAGGAAATACAGTATCTGCATACATACCTGCAGGGCCGCCTGTTGCAATAACAGTGTTTTTAGCATTGAAAAGAACAAATCTTTCGTTTTCGTTTTGTGCCACCTTGTTCAGGCAAAGCACGCCAACGCAAACGTCATTATCCTTTATAAATTCAATGATTTGCAGCTTATCGTAAATCTTAATGCTTCTGCGCTTTGCCTCTTTTTCAAGGCACTCTGTCATCATTTTTGAAGTAAGAGGGCCAACGCTTGTAGCGCGTGCGCGTGGGTCATGGTCTGTTTTGTAGCCAACGTACTCACCCAAACGGTTAACAGGAAAGGCAACACCAAGCTCACAAAGCTGTAAAAAGCAGGGAACAGATAGAGCCGCCTCTGCGTAAGCATTATCTCCGTCAACGCACTTGCCCTTGAAAAAGTCCTCTGCCATAGCTTTTGGAGAGTCAGGGTAGTCAGCGCAAAGGTTCATTTTATAATAGGTCTGCTTGTCAGAGCCTGTATTGCGTGAGGTGCCCATATTAATGCCCTCAGTAACAATGGCAACGTCACCAATACCGTATTTGTCAAGACGGATAGCTGCATTGTAGCCCGCTGCACCCGTACCTATAACAAGTGCATCAAGTGTGACCTTTTTAACATCTATGCCGCAAATTTTTGTATATGCTTCTGTCATATTATTCTCCTAACATTTTTGGGGAATTAAAGTCTTTGGATATGCATACCGCCGTCAACAATTATAGATTGACCGGTGGTGTAACCAAGCATGCCGCTGGAAAGAGTATAAATTGCATTTGCGCAATCCTCGGGCAAGCCCCATCTTCCAAGGGGAACAAGTCCGCCTGCAATAAGATTATCGTACTTTTCCTTAACCTTTTCGGTCATACCTGTTGCAATAATGCCGGGGCAAATTTCGTTAACTGTAATACCCTCACTTGCAAGGCGGTCAGCAAAAAGCTTTGTAATCATAGTAGCGCCTGCCTTGGAGATGCAGTACTCACCGCGGCTTGTTGAGGAGGTGTATGCAGAGCAGGAGGATACATTTACAATATATCCCTTAATTCCGTTTACCATTTCCTGCTTAATCATTTCGTTGGCAACAAGCTGGGTTAAGAAAAGTGTACCCTTTGTGTTGATACCCATAACGAAATCGTAGCTTTCCTCTGTCATTTCAAGAATGTCATTTCTAACCCTTGGTGCGACACCGGCAACGTTAACAAGCACGTCAATTCTGCCGTAGCTGTTAACAGCTGTGCTTACAAGGTTAGCCCTGTCCTCGCCGGATGCTAAGTTACCCTTAACATAAACGCAGTCAGAAAAACATTCAAATTTATCTGCAACCTTGTCACCGTCCACAATATCCATAGCTACAATAGCGTAGCCCTCTTTGTTAAATTTCTCGCAGGTAGCGTAACCAATACCGCCCGCTGCGCCTGTAATAATAGCAACCTTTTTCATAATCTTATTTGTCACCCTTCGGCAACTCTCCTTCATATAATATACAATTCACACTGTTAACAAGCATAACAGTTCCGTCAGCCAATGTAAGCTGAATTTGCTCACCCTCATAATCTGTCCAGCTTTTGATTTCAAGGTCCATCCACTGGTCCCCTATCTTAACATAAGCCTTTGAAAAGGTGTAATTTGTGTCGATAAAGTCATAGTTTCCGCAAGCTACAAGGAAAACCAAAATACCAAGCAGAACAATGCATAGAAAAGTGAGAGATAAAAGTCTTTTTTTCATATTTTATTCCTTACCTAAAACAAACTTGTTGTAAAGAGGCATATAAACCTCCTTATCGCGGATTACACAGCCGGGGGTACCGCCGGGCTTTCTCATAATTTCAGTACACTTGCTGCAGCAAATGCAAAGCTTTTTGGGGTCGAGGTTTTCGCCGCTTGTAATAGCATTTGCACAGTCGGGGTAAGCAAGGGTCTGCCTGCCGTAGCCTGCCATATCAAAGCCGCCCTTTTCCATATATCCTGCACAAACATTGGCACTTACAGCACCAAGGAATGAAATACCCGAGGAAATAACAGGCACATTTACCCCTGCTTTAAGCTCACTGATTCCGTCAAGCATTCTTTGTACGCCAACCAACGGATGCTCCGGTGGTTCATAGCCACCCTTGGAATACGGACGGTTAACGTGTGGGTTGAAATATGGGTTACCCATTGTTATGTCAATCATATCAATGCCGTTTTCCTCAAGCTTCTTTAAAAGCATCTTTGCTTCGGTAAGGTCTGGCACAATACCACAGCCCTCCCTAACACCAAAGCCGTAAGGATATTCAAAACCGTCATAAGCGTTCAGACGGGAGGTGATAATAAAGTCCTTGCCCGTTAAAGCCTTTGCGTCCTTTACCGCACCTGTCAGAAGGCGTGTACGGTTTTCAAAACTTCCGCCGTAGCGGCCTTCACGGTTATAGGCTGACAAAATTTCGCTTAACAAATATCTGTGGCAGCTCTTGATATCGGCTCCGTCAAAGCCAAGCTCCTTTGCAATAACAGCGTTTTTAACAAGCGCCTCGTGGAGTGTGTCAAGATACTCATCAGTTACAATTCTCGATTTATCAATAGGGTTGTCCTTTTCAAAAATCGGGTTATTGTAGGCTATAAGGGGGGCAGGCACACCCTCGGGCTTGGAATATCTGCCTGAGTGGGTAAGCTGAATTACAACAATCGGCTCAAAGCCGTTTGCCTTTATGCCCTCTTCCTTAATATCGTTAACCATTCTCTTGAAATCATCACGTGTTTTGTCTGTTAAGTACATCTGGCGTGGGTTAGCACGGCCCTCACCCAAAACAGCGGTGGCCTCAAACCAGATAAGACCCGCACCGCCACGTGCAAAGCGAAGGTATCTGCGCCTTGTAAGCTCATCAGGTGCGCCGTCAAGGGTGCCGTCACAGCCCTCCATTGCCTGATATACAATTCTGTTATGTAAGGTCTTAGAGCCAATTACGATTTCTTTGTTAAAAACGGACAAATCCTCAGAATAAGGGAAGGATGTGCCGCTTTCCTCACACATTTTCAAAAAAGCCTCTTTATTTTGTGGAACGTTAGCCATAAATTTTCCTCCAATGCAATAATTATCTAATTCTAATATTATCATATTATAAGGCAAAAGTCAATAATTATAGTGGCTTTTTGCAAGTAAAAGCCTTGACAAACAAGGGATTTTGTGCCAAAATAAAAGAGTAATAATATGAATTGCGAGGTAAAGCTATGAAAGCCATATTTTTAGCAAACAACAAGGGTAATATTGACTATGTTTACCCCAAGGAAACACAGGAAAGAATCAAAAGATTAATAGATATAGATTTGGACAAGGTATATTGCCAGGAGGATTTGGAGGCGAACCCAAATGGCTTTGGTGATGTAGAGTATATTTTTTCTACCTGGTCTATGCCGGGCGGAAGCGAGGACAAGGATGACTTTGCGCGCTTTTTCCCAAACGCCAAGGCGCTTTTTTATGCGGCAGGAAGTGTAAAGTACTTCGCTCAGCATTACTTTGATAAAAACATAAGAATATTCAGTGCCTTTGCTGCAAACGCGGTGCCTGTTGCGGAGTTTTCCGTTGCGCAGATTTTACTTGCAAACAAGGGATATTATCAGTCCTTACGCGCATTTAAAAACGGTGACTCCTACAAAAATGCAGGAGATATTTCAAGGGCGCACGCAGGAAACTACAACACGAATGTAGGTATAGTTGGCGCAGGTATGATAGGTAAGAGAGTAATTGAGCTTTTAAAGCCGTACAAGCTGAACATCAAAATTTATGATGTATTTGTAGATGCTCAAAGGGCAAAGGAGCTTGGCGGCGAAAAGGTTGACACTCTTAAGGAGCTTTTTGAAACCTGTGACGTTGTGTCTAACCACTTGGCAAACGTTCCTGCAACTGTTGGCATTTTTAAGGGTGAGCTTTTTGAAAATATGAAGCCAAACGGAACATTTATAAACACAGGTCGTGGCGCTCAGGTTGATGAGGAGGGTATGCTCTCTGCTTTGAAAAAACGCGGGGACGTGTCTGCGATTCTTGATGTAACTATTGAAGAGCCACCAACAAACAAGGACTTTTATGAGCTTGAAAACATATTCTTAACACCCCACATTGCAGGCAGCCAGGCAAATGAGGTTGCAAGAATGAGCGAAATGGTTGTTGACCAATTTGAAAATCTTTTGAATGGCAAACCAACCCAATATGAAATTACAGAAAAAATGCTTGCTACTATGGCTTAATTTGCGAAAACAATCGACCACGTGTCGATAATTGCTGATTATTTAAAAACATTTCAAATGTAAAAAGCAGACACATCCAAGGCTTTTGGTGTGCCTGCTTTTGCTTTTTAATCATAGAGTTGCTTGATAACATAAATACAGTAAACAAAAACAGCCCATATGGGCTGTTTTAATTAATCTTTTTGAGCTTCGGCATCACTTGCAGCTTCATTTGCAGCCTCTGTTGCAGCTTTGTCGCTGTCAGAGGAGGAGTGATGGTGATGATGGTGACGGTGGCGTGAACTACCGCTGTTTTTGTTCATCACATATTTTAAGGTCTGCTGTACTGCAATCATTCTTGACAGTGCATAGATTCCTATTGAGAATGTAAGGAACAACTCAAAGTCAGAAATGTTAACACCGGGGATACCGCCCAAAACCTTGGCAAGAGTAATTGAGCCGGTTAAAATGAATGAATATACAAATAATAATGTTGATGACATTACAAATGCTCTTGGCATAGGGGCAAACAACTCAAATTTAGCCTCAAACATAAAGAAAACAATCAAAAGAATGTAGTAGAATGTGTGAATCAATCTGAACATATTGGTCGTTGGTAGACCTGCCCAGAAATAAATCATAAGTAAGCCAAAAATTGACCATGCAATTGCTGAAATTGATGTCAGTGGCTTTAACCAAGATGGCAAAACAACCTTTTTTCTTTTGATTTTGCTTGGAATCATTCCCACAATAAAGTGAGCAATGAACGGAACGAAAACAAGCATTCTTAATATTCTCAACGGCGAGGAGGTTGTAGGTGTCTGCACAAATCTGAAGAAATCAAAGAAAAACAGGGCAGCGCCAAGAGCTGCTGTAAGAGAAGAGGCGAATTTGCTGAACGCAAAGTTTTTCTTGATTCTGGAAAGATGCAAATCCTTTACTTGGAGTGAAAAAAATACAGACAAGGCAATAGCACCTGCCACCACTATTATGGTAAGAATTGGCATTACATTTTTAAAATTAACACTAATGGTGCTTGGATTGTAGTAATATAAAAGTGTTAAAAGTGAAAAGGCAAAACCAACAAAAGCCATACCGATAATGAGCGGTAAGAATTTTTTAAATAAATTATAGGTTTTATCCATAAAATATCCCTTTCAAATTTTATTCTTTTCTAATTCTATCATAATGAGACATAAAAATCAAGTAAAAAAAGAAAATACTTCTTTTTTTGGACAGAAATAGATGTTTTTTATTGACTATTCTTCAAAAATTTGCTATTCTATTTATATAAAATAGAAAAGGAGAGCTTTTATTATGTTAGAACAGCTTAAAAAAGAGGTTTACGAAGCAAATATGATGCTCGTAAAGTATAATTTAATTACATTCACCTGGGGCAATGTGAGCGGAATTGATAGGGAAAGCGGACTTATTGTAATAAAACCGTCAGGCGTTGAATATGATGACTTGACACCCGATATGCTTCCTGTTGTTGACTTGAACGGTAATGTGGTGGAGGGCAACTTGAAGCCTTCATCTGACACACCGACACATCTTGAACTGTATAAGGCATATCCGGAAATAGGCGGTGTTACACATACCCACTCTCCTTGGGCAACCATCTATGCTCAAACCGGCAGGGGTATTACTCCGTACGGAACAACCCATGCTGATTATTTCGGCACAACAATCCCCTGCACACGTAAAATGACTGAGGGTGAAATTAAGGGCGAGTACGAAAAAGAAACAGGAACGGTAATCCTTGAAGCTATTAAGGATATCGGGGCAGAGCAGATGCATGCGGCTCTTGTTCATTCACACGGTCCCTTTACTTGGGGCAAGGATGCAAAAAGCTCCGTTGAAGCAGCAGTTGTTCTTGAACAGGTTGCTATGATGTCATATAATACAGAAATGTTGATGCTCCAGGCGAACGGAAAAACAGAAAGAATGCAGGAGGTTCTTCTCCGCAAGCACTATGACAGGAAGCACGGACCGAATGCGTATTATGGACAAAAGAAGGCATAAGCCAAAAGAGGGCTTATGCCTTCTTTTTTTGGTGCCTTTAAGGCGTGGAAATAAACCCCTAGTTCTACTAGGGGAAAAAGACGCGAGGAACTGCAAAAAATTCGGGCGAGCTTTACGCAAGCCCAAGAGAAGTTTACAAAAATTAAGCCTCCTGATATAATAGTAGTGGTTTGGCGACCGCATTACTAAAATACAGGAGGATTAATTTTTATGGAAAAGAATG
>SVRE01000018.1 GCA_015065005.1 Oscillospiraceae bacterium | reverse complement strand
CGTCATCGGTTAAATCGTTATGCTCACGTATAATCTCGTGGTCTGTATATGCCACAATGGAATACCCCATCTTTTTGTATTCCTCTTTAACCTGCTCAGGGGTTAAGCTACCGTCTGAAACAGTTGTGTGGCAGTGCATATTGGCACGGTACCAATTAAGCTTTGGTGAAATAATGTACTTTTTCATATGTATAGTTTTCCTTTCATAAAGAGTATAATTCATCATTTTCCCAATTCAATGGGTTAAAATAAATATAATTGCATATCTCCATGTATTCATCCCTGTTCCGTATAATACGGTCATAAAATGAACGCTGGAACAGCCTTTGACCGCTTTTTAAATCAGCAGCCCTTGTTATGTTATATTTCAGCCACCCTATGATAGAGGACACTGTAGGGGAGGGGTTTGCCCTCCCGTCAGACTCCCTTAATATCAAAACCATATGAATATGGTTCGGCATTATTACATACTTGTCTAATTCTGCATTGGAAAAACGCACACAAATGTTTTTCATCCAATATTCTGCTATTTGTCCAATATTGGTTAATTGCGGGAGGGCAAACCCCTCCCCTACATAATCAGGTCCGTTTGTATGTACGATGCTTGACAATATTCTTTTCCTATCCTGTGTACAAATGGTTACAAAATATGCGCCGCCTCGGCTGTAATCAAAATTGATAAGGCGGTTTTTCTTCCTAACAGGCAAATTTTCTTTATCCATTTTGCTTTATAAACAGCTCTTCCTCTTTCTGGGTCAAATATCTCCACTCCCCACGCTTAAGCTGTGGGTCAAGCTCAATTGTGCCAAAGGAAATTCGCTCAAGATACGTTATCTTGTTGTCCACCGCCTCAAGCATACGCTTAATCTGGTGGTATTTACCCTCGGTCAAGGTGATTTCCCCTTGCGTATCTCCTGTAAGGGTAACCTTGCATGGCTTGGTAACGTAACCGCCAATGTCAACACCCCCTTCAAGCATTTCCACGTCCTTTTGTGAAATAGGGGAGAGGGCTTCAAATTTATAAACCTTAGATACGTGGTGCTTTGGGGATAAGAGCCTGTGCGCCCCCTCACCGTCATTTGTCAGAATAACAAGACCTAAGGTATTCTTGTCAAGGCGTCCACAGGGGAAAAGCCCACGGCGCCTGTCCTCAGGGTCAACTAAGTCAAGCACGGTTTTTTCATTTGGGTCATCAGTTGCGCTTACATACCCCTCGGGCTTATTTAACATAATGTAGGTGAATTTCTTGTATGTAACGGGTACACCGTTTAACAAAACCTCATCCTTGTCGGGGTTGATTTGCATATCACTTTTCTTGGCAGGGACGCCGTTTACCAAAACCTTGCCCGCACGCACCAGCTTGCCACCTTCGCTCCTGGTTGCCTTACCCATATTGGAAAGAAATTTGTCAAGCCGCATAAAAATGCTCACCTTACCTCGTTGTAGGGTGGGGGCTTGCTCCCACCGAACATAAAAATTCACGTAATATTATATCATATAATATATAAAAAGTAAACAATATTTTGCGATTTTGGGGTTAAAAAATATGCATTGTCGCAAAAAATAAAAAATTTAATAAAAATGTTGATTTTACAGTCAAGATATTGTATAATATAAGGGAAAAATTTATATAAGGAGATAATCATATGATTTATTCACACGAAGTTGAAAGCATGTGCTCCGTAGCTAAGGGACCAAAGCACGGTCCGGCTCCAATTCCTGAAGAAGGTAAGTGGGTACAGGCTAAGCAAATCACAGACATTTCCGGTTACACACACGGTATTGGTTGGTGTGCACCACAGCAGGGCGCTTGCAAGCTTTCCTTGAATGTTAAGGACGGTATTATTGAAGAGGCTCTTGTTGAAACCATCGGTTGCTCAGGTATGACACACTCTGCAGCTATGGCAGCAGAAATCTTGCCCGGTAAGACTCTTTTAGAGGCTCTTAATACAGACCTTGTTTGTGACGCTATTAACACAGCTATGCGTGAGCTTTTCTTACAGATTGTTTACGGTAGAACACAGTCTGCTTTCTCTGAGGGCGGTCTTGTTATCGGCGCCGGTATGGAGGACCTTGGTAAGGGTGCTCGTTCAATGGTTGGTACTATGTACGGTACTAAGGCAAAGGGTGTTCGTTACCTTGAAATGACAGAGGGCTACTGCACAAGAATGGCTCTTGATGAAAACGACCAGGTTATCGGTTATGAATTCGTTTCTCTTGGCAAGATGACTGACTTCATTAAGAAGGGTATGGAGCCAAACGAGGCTTACGAAAAGTCTAAGGGTACATACGGTAGATTTGCAGAGGCTGCAAAGTATATCGACCCAAGAAAGCAATAAGGAGGTAACGGATAATGGCATTATTTGAAGGATATGAGAGAAGAGAAGCTAAAATCTTGGCTGCTCTTAAGGAATATGGTATTAACTCCATTGAGGAGTGTAAGGGAATTACACTTGCTAAGGGTATTGACTGTGATAAGATTGTAAGAGAAACACAGCCAATCTGCTTTGAAAACGCTGTTTGGGCATACACAGTTGGTGCTGCTATCGCAATTAAGAAGGGCTGCACAAAGGCTGCTGACGCTGCTGCCGCTATCGGTATCGGTCTTCAGGCTTTCTGTATCCCCGGCTCTGTTGCTGAAAACAGAAAGGTTGGCCTTGGCCACGGTAACCTTGGTAAGATGCTTCTTTCCGAGGAAACAGAGTGCTTCTGCTTCTTGGCAGGACACGAGTCCTTCGCTGCTGCTGAGGGCGCTATTAAGATTGCTCTCAACGCAAATAAGGTAAGAGTAAAGCCACTTCGCGTTATTTTGAACGGTCTTGGCAAGGATGCCGCTATGATTATTTCAAGAATCAACGGCTTTACATTTGTTGAAACAGAATTTGACCCTGCAACAGAGGATGTTAAGGTGATTTCTGAAACACCATACTCCAAGGGCCCAAGAGCTGACGTTAAGTGCTACGGCTCTGACAGTGTTCCTGAAGGCGTTGCTATTATGAGACTTGAAAATGTTGGTGTATCTATCACAGGTAACTCCACCAACCCAACAAGATTCCAGCACCCCGTTGCAGGCACATATAAGAAGTGGTGCTGGGAAAACGGCAAGAACTACTTCTCAGTTGCATCAGGTGGCGGTACAGGTCGTACCCTTCACCCAGATAATATGGCAGCAGGTCCTGCTTCCTACGGTATGACAGACACAATGGGTAGAATGCACGGTGACGCTCAGTTCGCCGGCTCCTCATCCGTTCCTGCTCACGTAGAAATGATGGGTCTTATCGGCGCAGGCAACAACCCAATGGTTGGTATGACTGTTGCAGTTGCAGTTGCTGTTGAAGAGGCAAGCAAATAATCCTTGATTTATAAGGCTTTTGTAGGGGTCATTCACGAATGACCCGCGGGCAATTCAAAATTGCCCCTACGAAAATTAAATAAAGAAATGAGACACATCATTTTGGGTAAACCCATGATGATGTGTCTTTTTTGCATTTTGTTTAATTAGAATACCAATTGAGCGGTGTCACCATTTCCAAATTCTATATAAAGATATGTGATTTTTCCATCGGTAACATTACAATCAACAGAAGAAATTAAAGAAATATCGGAGGTTAAATCCATCATTATTGATATATGTTCTCCTTCTTGAAAAAGGTGATAACGTTCAACCCCTGTTACAATAAAGCAACTCAACTGATTTAAAATTACATTTGTATCGTATTCAAGTTTATTGTTGAACCAATAATCAAAAACCGATGCTTCGGAAAGAGTACTTAGTGCTTCCTGTAATGTATTACGAGCTTTGTTAATTGGAACATCCACCATATCAGTAGTATTTATGTCTGATATTATGTATTCTGAGGTTAATTCATCATCGGTATAAGTGTACTTAGTCAAAATGCCGTTTTCAAACCAAAATTTGAACTCGGGTGTGTCTTTGAAAGAATATGATTTATCTTCGTTTGAATAAACTAAGTTGGAAAAATAATAATCGTCGTATCTCCAAAATTCGTTAACCAGCGTGTGAAGGTGATCAAAACCCATTCCACCGATATAGTAAATAGGGTTTGTTGCATTTGTTTCATAGGATTCTTCCTCAAATAAAACCTCACCACTTAAACTATCTGTACCTATTATCTTAACATAAGTAAGACCGTTATAGCTTTTTGCCACAAGATTGAATATCGCTGATAAATTTTCGTCATAGAAACCAGTCTCATTGGCAGTGATTGTAAAACTTGACAATTTTGAAAAATCAAGAAAGCTCTTCCACTGTTGTTTAGTTATGGTAGTAACAACAGAAAGCTTATCTAAATCCCTTGTTTCCTTTTCTCCACATGCACAAGCTCTTTCTTGCAATCCCTTTTCTGTTGTGGTTGACTCTTTAACTGTTTTCCACTCACCAAAGCTATGACCTGTTGCCATAATAGTAGCAGTCTGCTTTTCGCCGCAGGAGCAATATCTTTCTTTTGTACCCTCGGCTGTGCAAGTAGCTGCCTTAACCGTTTCCCATTCTTCATAATCATGAGTGTGAGAGCCAGAGCCACTGTTTTCCGTGTCATTTGTAGTGTTGTCGGTGCTAATGCTTGTAGTGTTATTGTTGTCGTTGCTTTTGGAATTATCACCACAAGAAACCAAAACGCAAGCAACTGCAAGAACAATGACGATAATACATAAAAGTCTTTTTGTCATTTTTTGTTTTTCTCCTTAAAATAAATTTTTTTCGGTAAATAAAAAAAGTGCGCCAACCGAAGCCAGCGCACCGAAAAACGCAAGCCCCAATTGTCGCCAAACAAACCCAAGAAAAGACAAGGATACTATCCTCATACACTAACTTGTTGGAATTTGCGATTTTACCAAATTCGTAAAATTAGTGTATGACAAAAAAGGTATAGTTATCCCTTGGGAAAATATACTTGACTTTTCTTATTTAATTGGGTTTATTTGGCACTTTGAATTATAGCATAGTTCGTTTAATTTGTAAACACTTTTAATTAAAAAAGAATTATGAGTCGAAAAAGTTAAGGGTAATAATATGGCAATGAACAGTATTAAAAAGATGATACATATTTGATTATAACTTTTAAGAAAGATGTTGAAAAGTATTTGCAAATATGTTATAAGAACCTACTGCGTAGAACCTTGTTATGCACATAATAATGTGGGTACAAATAAGACACGATGATGTGTCGCACGTCTTTATTTACAACGCATTTCTCGGCGAAAATCTGATTTTACGTAGAAATGATGGGTCTTATCGGCGCTGGTAACAACCCAATGGTTGGTATGACTGTTGCAGTTGCAGTTGCAGTTGAAGAGGCAAGCAAATAATCCTTGATTTATAAGGCTTTTGTAGGGGTCATTCACGAATGACCCGCGGGCAATTCAAAATTGCCCCTACGAAAATTAAATAAAGAAATGAGACACATCATTTTGGAGAAATCCTTGATGATGTGTCTACTTTATTTTAGGAGATTTGTTATGAAAAAATTGAAAATAAGACGTCATACATTTTATTCTTTTCCATAATGCTGTATAGTAACCTCAATAATATTGTTATCTGCTTAATTTTTACTCCGGCTGCTTTGTTTGAAAATAAACAGTTCCGTCTGTTCCCCAAGCGGATGAGTCAATAAATATTTCATTCCATTCTGCTTTTGTACCACTGTAGTAAATGGATTTTAACTTATAACAGAAAGAAAAGGCATTTTTTTGTATTTCAGACAATCCTTTTCCGAGATAAAGAGTTGAAAGTATTGAGCAATAACCGAATGCTGACTCATAAATTTTGGTAACACTGTCTGAAATTATGACGGTTTCAAGATTTCCGCAATCATAAAATGCATATTTACCTATTTTCGTTACTCCGTCCGTGATTTTGACACTCTTGAGCTTCCCGTAACCGTAAAATGCATAATCCTTAATTTCTGTGACTCCCTCGGGTACAACGAGCTTAGTTAATAATGTATCGTTTACGTACAAGTTAGCCGTGTTGTTACGCAATGGATTGGCAGTGTGGTCCTCAAAATCTATATTAAACCAGCTTTTTAAGTCTTTGATATACACACTTTCAAGGCTGCCACAACCATAAAATGCATATCCACCGATAGATGTAACGCTATTTCCTATTATTATGCTCGTAAGGCTGTCGCAATCACAGAATGCATATACACCTATGCTTATGACGCTATCGGGAATTACTACACTTGTAATGCTGTCGCAACTATCAAATGCATGTACACCGATAGATGTAACGCTATTTCCTATTATTATGCTCGTAAGGCTGTCGCAACCAGAAAATGCACTTCCACCTATGCTTATGACGCTATCGGGAATTACTACACTTGTAATGCTGCCACAATCATAAAATGCACTTCCACCGATAGATGTAACGCTATTTCCTATTATTATGCTCGTAAGGCTGTCGCAATAACTGAATGCATTTTCACCTATGCTTATGACGCTATCGGGAATTACTACACTTGTTAAATTTGACTTACCATAGAATGCACGTCCACCAATTCCTATAACCGGCTCACCTTCGAGTGTGCTCGGAATAACAATATCTGTATCGGTACAGCTTCCAATACCATAAACAACATATCCGCCTGTTACAGCTTTGTATTCCAATCCTTCACTCGGCTTCTTTGCACCGCAATCAACACAAGAATTTCCTACGAAGTTGTGTTCTGCTAAAATAGGTCTCGTCTTCTTTTCGCCGCAAGCACAAACTCTCTCTTCTGTTCCGTCCTCGGTGCAGCTTGATTCTTTAGTTACAGTCCATTCACCGTATGAGTGACCGGTTGCATTAATGGTCCTCGTCTCCTTTTCGCCGCAAGCGCAGGCTCTCTCTTCTGTTCCGTCCTCGGTGCAGCTTGCTTCTTTAGTTATAGTCCATTCACCGTATGAGTGACCGGTTGCAGAAATCTCTGCAGTTTGCCTTTCACCGCAATTACAGAACCGTTCCTTACTTCCTTTTTCTGTGCAAGTAGGCTCTTTTGTTATTTCCCACTCGTCGTACACGTGTGATTTTTTTGAAACATTCCTCGTCTGCATTTCCCCACAGTCACAGTATCTTTCTTCTGTTCCTGATTCTTTGCAGGTTGCAGACTTTGTTACTGTCCATTCACCAAATGAATGAATGTGTTTATCGCCGCCACAGGATGCAAGCACACATACAAGCGCAAGCATAAGCGTGATAACACATAAAAGCTTCTTTGCCATTTTCATTTTTTCCTTTTATTTATATTCTCTCTTTCTGATGTACAAGTCTAAATACAGTAATTACATTTTATCCTTGTCGTAGATTGCTCTTTCACCGCCGATGAACTTCGGGCGTGTGCGCGCACAGGTAAACAAGGCATTACCAATCTTGTTGGTTGAAAGGCGCACAGGCACAGCAACCTTTTTAAGGTGCATACCTATTAAGGTAAGACCAATATCTATTCCGCAATCTGCCTTGATTTCCTCAACAACAACGGGGCAATCAAAGCTATTGTAAGCAACGGTGGCAAGGGAGCCGCCCGCCTTTTTCTGCGGCACAACATTTACGTATTCGCTAAAGGGAACACATTCTCTTTCGGTTACAATGGCGCGGTTAAGATGCTCACAGCACTGTACCGCCATATAAATACCCTTTTCCTTCAATACAGAGTAAATTCCCGCAAAAATTTCCTCAGCGGTGTCAGGGTCGGAATTTGTGCCGATTTTTGAGCCAACAACCTCACTGGTGGAACAGCCTACAACCAAAATATCGCCTTTTTTAAGCTTAGCCACCTGGCAAAGCTCATTTATAACATCTATACATTCGTTTTTTATTGACATTTTTGTACCCCCAAATCATTATTTTAGATAATTCTATCATTATATTTTAAAATTGTCAACTATTTTGTGGTAGTTCAAGATTTGTTCATAATTATACTGTATAATATAAAATGGAATTATGTGGGAATAATTCTATTAATACAATTATTAAAAAAGTGAGGATATATTATGTCAAAAGTTCTTAACAAGCTAAACAATCCAATCGGCGTTACAGGACCTGTGCTTACCATCGTTATGGACGGTGTTGGTCTTGCCCCTGCAACA
Organism: Oscillospiraceae bacterium; assembly: GCA_015065005.1. Classification (GTDB taxonomy): domain Bacteria; phylum Bacillota; class Clostridia; order Oscillospirales; family CAG-272; genus RGIG2000. The sequence goes on along the minus strand of SVRE01000018.1, from coordinate 27,744 downwards.
GAGGCAAATGCAGTAAGCCTTGCATACACTCCAACACTTGATATGCTTATGGCAAAGTACCCAACAGTTAAGCTAAAGGCACACGGTACAGCAGTTGGCTTGCCGGGAGATGACGATATGGGTAACTCCGAGGTTGGTCACAATGCTCTTGGCTCAGGTCAGGTTTTTGCACAGGGTGCAAAGCTTGTTTCTCAGTCCATAGAAAACGGCAAAATGTTTGCATCCGAAACATGGCAAAAGATTGTTTCCAATGTAAAGGCTAACAGCTCAACATTACATTTTATGGGTCTTTTCTCTGACGGTAACGTTCACTCCCACATCAATCACTTGAAGTCAATGATTGATGAAGCAAAGAAGGAAGGCGTTTCAAGGGTTAGATTGCACATTTTAATTGACGGACGTGACGTTGGTGAAACAAGCGCCCTTGATTACATTCTCCCATTTGAGGAATACCTAAACGGCTTAAGAGATAATAGCTTTGATATTAAGATTGCATCCGGTGGCGGACGTATGGTTATCACCATGGATAGATACGAGGCTAACTGGAAAATGGTTGAGCTTGGCTGGAAGACCCACGTTTTGGGAGAGGGACGTCAGTTCCCATCCGCTGCTGAAGCTGTTGAAGCATATAGAGCAGAGCTTAAGGTTATCGACCAGGACCTCCCACCCTTTGTAATTGCAGAAAACGGAAAGCCTGTTGGTACTATCAATGACGGAGATAGCGTAATTTTCTATAACTTCAGAGGTGACAGAGCTATTGAAATTTCCAAGGCATTTGATGATAAGGAATTTACAAAGTTTGACCGTGTTCGTTATCCAAATGTAGTTTACGCAGGTATGCTTGAGTATGACGGTGACCTTCATATTCCTTCAAATTACCTTGTAAACCCACCGGAAATCACCAATACAATGGGTGAATATCTTGCAAGCACAGGTGTTTCACAGCTTGCAATTTCCGAAACACAAAAGTACGGCCACGTAACATATTTCTGGAACGGTAACAAGAGCGGCAAGTTTGATGAGAAGCTTGAAACATATATCGAGGTTCCTTCTGACGTTGTTCCCTTTGAGCAAAGACCGTGGATGAAGTGCGCTGAAATTACAGACAAGCTGATAGAGTGTCTTGAAAGCGGAAAGTATGCTTGCTTAAGAGTTAACTTCCCCAATGGCGATATGGTTGGCCACACAGGTAACATTTTGGCAACACGCTGCTCAATGGAAGCCCTTGACCTTCAGCTTAAAAGGCTTTTGGAGGTTGTTGACAAGCTTCACGGTGTTGCGCTTATCACTGCTGACCACGGTAATGCTGATGAAATGTATGAGTGCGATAAGAAGGGTATGCCAAAGGCAGGCAAGGACGGCTCCTTCAAGGCAAAGACAAGCCACACATTAAACCCTGTTCCATTTATCATTTACGATAACTATTATAGCGATAAATACACTGTTAAGGCAGACAACGGTGAGTTCGGTCTTTCCAATGTTGCCGCAACAGCAGTAAACTTCTTAGGCTACGAAGCGCCTGATATGTGGGATACAAGCGTTATTAACGTAGACTAATAAAAAGGCAAATTCGATACCTCCCGTAGGGGAGGGGCTTGCTCCTCCCGAAACAAATGCAAAATGGGTAATTGATATCCCGTAGGGGAGGGGCTTGCTCCTCCCGCAACGAATGCAAAATGGGTAATTGATATTCCGTAGGGGAGGGGTCCGCCCTCCCGCAACGAATGCAAAATGCAAAATGCAAATTCGATACCCTCGTAGGGACGGGCGTCCTCGACCGTCCGCCCAACAAAAGTAAAATCAACACCCGTGTAGGGGAGGGGTCCGCCCTCCCGAAACAAATGCAAAATGGGTAATTGATATCCCGTAGGGGAGGGGGTTCGCCCTCCCGAAACAAATGCAAAATGGGTAATTGATATTCCGTAGGGGAGGGGTTCGCCCTCCCGAAATAAATGCAAAATGGGTAATTGATATTCCGTAGGGGAGGGGTTCGCCCTCCCGAAACGAATGCAAAATTCAAAATTGACACAAACAGGTGTCATCCCGAGCAACGCCGAGGGATCTGATGGCTTTATCTAAATTTAAACTTTGTAGGGGCGAACATTGTTCGCCCTTTTACGTGAGGCATTAAGGAGCGTAATATGATAATCTACCAGGACAAGGAAATAGTTGTATGTGAAAAGCCATACGGTGTGTCCTCACAGCTAAGCGGGGGAGAAAATATGGTGAATATGTTAAAGGAAGCCTGCGGATGTGAAATTTATCCCGTGCATCGTCTTGATACGCAGACAACAGGCTTGATGGTTTATGCCAAAAATCAAAGGAGCGCAGCGGCTTTATCCACACAGGTCGCGGAAAAATCCTTTAAAAAGGAATATTTGTGCCTCTGCCACGGTGATATAGAGGATAGCGGAAAAATGGTTGATTTTCTATATCACGACAGGATAAAAAATAAGTCCTTTGTGTCAAAAACCAAAAGAGCAGGGGTAAAGGAGGCAATCCTTGAATTTACCAAGAAATCCGAATTTTTCAAGGGGGAGTGTCGATTAAATCTGGTGAGGGTGAAGCTATACACGGGCAGAACGCACCAAATCAGAGTTCAGTTTTCCTCTCGTGGCAATGTTCTTTACGGTGACGGAAAGTACGGTGCTAAGGATAATGACAAAATTGCACTGCACTCCGCTTACATTTCATTTTGCCACCCCGAAACCAAGCAAATGCTCGAATTCGAATCTACACCCGAATGGGCAAAATGAATAATTGGTCCCGTAGGGGAGGGGTCTGCCCTCCCGAAACGAACGAAAAAGCAAAATGCAAAATTGCCGCACCTCGTAGGGACGGGCGTCCTCGACCGTCCGCCCAAACAAACGCAAAACGCAAAATTCAAAACCGACACACCTGTAGGGGAGGGGTCTGCCCTCCCGAAACGAACAAAAACGCAAAATGCAAATTCGATACCGCCCGTAGGGGAGGGGCTTGCTCCCACCGCCCATGAAAAATATAAAAATTCAGCAGAAAACAGACAAAATCCCCGTAGGAGTGTCTGTTTTTTTGTTTTGTGGCGTTTTTTCTTCAAAGGCATATACTGTTAATAACGTCTTTAAAAGGAGAGCAGTATATGATACTTGAAAAGGAATATCTAAGGGAAAGGGCAGTAGCATATGCAAGAAAATACGCCTTGATAAGGAACCCGTTGTTTTTTACCTTTGAGGGCATAGGCGGAAACTGTACAAACTTTGTTTCACAATCAATTTTAGCAGGCTCTTGCGTTATGAACTTCGCTCCAATTTACGGTTGGTTTTACCTGTCCCCAAACAGACGTGCAGCGGCTTGGACAGGGGTGGAGTTTTTTTACAATTTTATGACTACAAACGAGGGAGTAGGGCCGTACGGACGTGTTGTGGATATTAGCGAGGCTATGATTGGCGATGTAATTCAACTTCAAAACGAGGATAATGTTTTTTACCATACGCTGATTATTTCTCAGATTACCGAGGGGGAAATATATATCTGCGCCAATTCTGTTGACTCCCTTGACCGCCCACTCTCTTCATACAATTACAAAGCGTTGCGCGTAATCCATATAGAAAAGGTAAGGTACGACACAAGGTACGTAATTGATTGCTTTGACAGCCTGTTAAATCCACCGTTACCGCCCATTCCCGAGCAAACTCCCGAGCCGACTCCACCGGAAACCGAACCAACTCCAACACCTGAAGCTGAGCCACCAACTTCACCTACCTAACCACGGGCGTTGGAAACGCAAAATGCAAAATCCAAAATCGACACCACCTGTAGGGGAGGGGTCCGCCCTCCCGAAACGAACGAAAATGTAAAATGCAGAATTGCCGCACCTCGTAGGGACGGGCGTCCCCGACCGTCCGCCCGAACAAACGCAAAACGCAAAATTCAAAACCGACACCACCTGTAGGGGAGGGGTCCGCCCTCCCGAAACAAACGCAAAACGCAAAATCCAAAATCGGCACCATCTGTAGGGGAGGGGTCCGCCCTCCCGAAACGAACGAAAATGTAAAATGCAGAATTGCCGCACCTCGTAGGAACGGGCGTCCCCGACCGTCCGCCCAAACAAACGCAAAACACAAAATCCAAAACCGACACCACCTGTAGGGGAGGGGCCCGCCCTCCCAAAACAAACGAAAACGCAAAATGCAAAATTGTCACACATCGTAGGGGAGGGGTCCGCCCTCCCGAAACGAACGAAATGTAAAATTGAAACGATTTGATAAATTAGCACATAAAACTTGTTAAATTTGAGATTAATTTGTTAAAATAGTATAAAATGCCTTGACAAAAAGCGGTTTTTATTGTAATATATATTTGTATATAAATCTAAATTGCAAGATTTGTAAAATTTTTTCTCGGAGGAAAAGAAATGAAGAAAAAGCTATTGGCACTATTTCTCATAATCTCGTTGATTTTAATAGTGTCTGTAATCACATCCTGTTCTTGTAGCTGCGATACGGAGGATCCACCTGTGTCTGTGCCTTCAAGCGGCGCGCCTGACTCAAGCGGAACAGGTACATCCGGCTCAGGAGATAACCCCGGTAATGAGGATGATAATCCCGATGAGGGTTCAACTGAAGTTGTTGCTCCTGTTGTTCAATACGTAAGAATCGGGGAAATCGGCGCTGAAAACGTAACAATCAGATTCAATGCAAAGGGCAAGAACCTTTCATATGAAATCAGATACAGCTCCTCTCCTATTACAGAAGAAAACTTTAAGGACGCAACTCTTGCCGAGGGTGTAACCGTTACAGGCTCCGGTGAGGTTAAGACAGCTGTTCTTAACTTAAAGGTTGACAAGGAAAATAAGCAGTATATTGCAGTACAGGCTAAGCACAAGGGGGCTGTAAGCACCGTTGAGTCTGTTCGTGCAGGCGGTCTTGACCTTGTTTATGTTGACCCTAATAGAATTACCTCTGTTTACTGTGGTGAGGTTATTAAGGATTTAACTCCTTTGATTGATGAGTTCGACCTTGTTGCTGAGGGCGGTCTTCCATCAAACCCACTTAAGAGGTTCTATCACAAGGCTGGTGACTGGAATGAGGGTAGAAATGACTACTATACCGATACTGACGAAAGATACGGTACTGATCTTGCCCCTATCATTGACCTTGAGTACAACCATTACATTGATTATATTATGGTTTTCTACAGCCATGATGTATATGACCTTGATGTTCGTGCGTCAAAGGGCTTTGCAAACTTCAATACTCCAAGCGCTTGGGATGCTAAGAACGAAACATACTTGTCCTCATCCTTAAAGGCAAATGCTTGGAACAAGATTGAAATCGGTAAAGAGGTAAGATTTATTCAGCTTCAGTTCCTTGACGGTGAGGCCCCTGTTGAGGTAGTATTCTACGGCCATCAGACAGGCGAAACCGAGGGTGATGAGCTTGGTGAAACAACACATAAGCTTCCAACAGTCGGCGAAATGATGGGTATTTGTGCCCTCCTTGGTGACGGTGCTGAAAGCTCTATTAAGGACCTTTCCTGCGTTACAGTAGTACGTGAGTACCACAACCTTGGTTGGTCCTACAACGCATCCTCATTCCCGCTTAAGTCAACTGTGTTTATCAAGACTGTTGTTGGTGACTTTGATAGGAAGTATAAGGAGCATGCTCCATACAACCTAATCGTTCCATGCTTACAGTGGTCTACGGGCGATAACCCTGCAAAAACATATAACAAGCTCACAGGTAAGCTTAACTCCGAGGTTGCAACCTTTACAGAAAAATATTTGCCAAGCACATACATTGGATATGCTGACGTTATGTATCAGTACGCTGCACGCTACGGTAGCTCCAAGATGGCTTACTTATATGATAATGTAAGGGCTCACTCTGACGGCGGCTCTGAAATCGGCCTTAACCTTATCAAATGGCTTGAGTACGGTAATGAGCCAAACGGTGAGGACCAAAGAGGTGCAACACCTTACCAGCTCGCTGCTCTTACATCCGCCGCTTATGACGGACATATGAGAACAGTTTTGGCTGACGTTTATAACCCGGATGATTATACATATTTCTTAGGTGCAAAGAACGCTGACCCTGATATCAAGGTTGCTATGGCAGGCTTGGCAGGTATCGGTGACAGATATATCACAGCTATGTGCTATTGGATGCGCGCTAACAGATATGATAAGTATGAAATGTGGACATCCAAGAACGATACAATCGCTATGGACGCATTTAACGTACATACATACTTTGGTGAGTACTATGTGCTTAACGGAGAAGGTATTCACGTTGGTGTAAGCCCTGAGGAATACGGTCTTGTTGATGCAATGTCCAACCTTATTGAGTTCAGAAACAAGTATTATCCTGATGTTGAGGTTTGGCTCACTGAGTTCGGTTGGGATACAAACGAATCCTACGAAACAATGACATCCTCACACCGCTACGGTGAATATACATCACGCCAGGTTCAGGCTATGTGGTTAACACGTGCGTACATTCTCTTGTCCTCCTGCGGAGTTGATAAGGCAACAATGTACATGGCTAATGACTTGGGTAATGACAGAGACACATACGGTAAGTACGGTACCTGCGGTATCTTCGGCTATACACACCGTTACGGTGATGATAACCCTGAGCTTGTCTATACAATAAAGGGTCAGGATTGCTATAAGGGTGAGCCTGATGCAGACGGAAAGGACAGATATTACTATATTGATAATGATGTTTTTGCAGGCAACAGCGCAGAGGAAAAGCTTACACCAAAGGCATCCTACTACTACATGGCAACTCTCTTCAACACCTTGAAGGAATATACATTCAGAAGAGAAATTGTGTCCGGTCACGATGATGTTTGGGTATATCAGTATTCAAACAAGCAGGCTGATGAGGCATATGCACTCTGGTGCCCAACCTCCAATATGACAAAGGTTGACGGCTACAAGCTTTATGTTGGTACAGATTGCAACAGCGTAACCCTTACCGAAACACAGGTAGGCTACGATGCAGCAGGCAATACCGTTGAAGACACAAGTAGCGTAACAGGTAAGCAGACAACACTTACAGTTGATAGCGAGGGTTACGTTTACGTTAACGTATCCGAAAACCCAATCTACGTTGTAGTAGATAAGAAATAATCATAAAAACAAAGAAATTCCACTCCTTCGGGGGTGGAATTTTTTTGAATGCAAAATCCAAAATCGACACCACCTGTAGGGGAGGGGTCCGCCCTCCCGAAACGAACGAAAACGCAAAATGCAAAATTGCCGCACCTCGTAGGGGAGGGGTCCGCCCTCCCGAAACGAACAAAAACGCAAAATCCAAAATTGAAACACCCCGTAGGGGAGGGGTCCGCCCTCCCGAAACGAACGAAAAAGCAAAATTCAAAATCGACACCACCCGTAGGGGAGGGGTCCGCCCTCCCGAAACAAACGAAAATGCAAAATCCAAAATTGCCACAACCCCGTAGGGGAGGGGTCCGCCCTCCCGAAACGAACGAAAACGCAAAATGCAAAATCCAAAACCGACACCACCTGTAGGGGAGGGGTTCGCCCTCCCGAAACGAACAAAAACGCAAAACACAAAATTGCCACAACCGTAGGGGAGGGGTCTGCCCTCCCGAAACGAACAAAAATGTAAAATCCAAAATTGCCGCACCTCGTAGGGACGGGCGTCCCCGACCGTCCGCTCAACGAACAAAAACGCAAAATTCAAAATTGGCATAACCTGTAGGGGAGGGTTCGCCCTCCTGCAACAAACGCAAAATGCGTAATTGAAATCCTGTAGGGGAGGGGTCCGCCCTCCCGAAACGAACAAAAACGCAAAACACAAAATTGCCACAACCGTAGGGGAGGGGTTCGCCCTCCCGAAACGAACAAAAAGGCAAAACGCAAAATTGCCGCACCTGTAGGGGAGGGGTCCGCCCTCCCGAAACGAACAAAAACGCAAAATCCAAAATTGCCGCACCTCGTAGGGACGGGCGTCCCCGACCGTCCGCCCAAACAAACGCAAAATTGAGATTCGGCTTGGAGAATAATGTTCGCAACAAACTGAATAATCGGGAAATTTTCCCAAAGAGTTGTATTTTATAATATTTAGTGATATAATTAAATCACGAAAATGACGTATTAAGCGAGGACAAAAAATGAAAAAAACACTACATTTATTATTAATACTTGCTTTGCTTGGCGCAGCGCTATGCTTAGCCGCTTGCGATCCGAACGGAATATGCGTGCATAGCTGGGCAAATGCGACCTGTACAACGCCAAGGCAATGCTCATTGTGTAACGCAACAATGGGAGAACCCACAGGCCACGCATACGGTGAATGGTCTTTCAACGGTGATGGGACCCATACAAGAGTATGCGCCAATGACAAGGACCATAGCCAAACCGAGAAATGTACAGCGGCGGAGGCGGCAGAGGGACAGGACAAAATCTGCGGTGTTTGCAACGGAGTGCTGGAAAAAGCACCGGAGTACACCTACGGCCCCTGGACATCCAACGGTGACGGAACGCATACCAGGGTTTGCAATGAGAATGCAGAAATAACCGTTACAGAAAAATGTAACGGCGGTAAGGCAACCTGTACATCCCTTGCCATTTGTGCTGATTGCGGTGATGGCTACGGCGCCCCCCTTTCCCATACATATGACAAGGAAATAGCTGAGGACGTGTACGAAAAATCCCCCGCAACCTGTCTTACAAAATCGCTTTATTACTATTCCTGCGTGTGCGGTGCAAAGGGAGAGGACACCTTTGAGCACGGTGAAGCCCTTGGACATAGCTTTAGCGCCTGGGTATCAAACGGTAATGGCACCCACACAAGAATATGTGCAAATGATGCAAGTCATACCGAAACAAATAGCTGTAACGGTGGCAAGGCAACCTGTACCGAAAAAGCAAATTGTGCAGATTGTAAAAGCAACTACGGTGAAGCACTTGGACATAGCTACAGTGATTGGCAATCAACAAATGACGGCTATCACCAAAGAATTTGTGCAAATGACGCTACTCATATAGAAAGTGAAAAATGCTACGGCGGCACCCCAACCGCTGATGAAAAGGCTAAGTGTGAGGCTTGCGGCGGCGAATACGGTGAGCTTCTTCTGTTTACCTACGGCCCCTGGACATCCAACGGTGACGGTACACATACCAAGGTTTGCAATGAGAATGCAGAAATAACCGTTACAGAAAGATGTAACGGCGGTAAGGCAACCTGTACATCCCTTGCCATTTGTGCTGATTGCGGTGATGGCTACGGCGCTCCCCTTCCACATACATATGACAAGAAAATAGTTGAGGACGTGTACGAAAAATCCCCCGCAACTTGTCTTACAAAATCGCTTTATTACTATTCCTGCGTGTGCGGCGCAAAGGGAGAGGACACCTTTGAGCACGGTGAAGCCCTTGGACATAGCTTTGGCGCCTGGGCATCAAACGGTAATGGCACCCACACAAGAATATGTGCAAATGATGCAAGTCATACCGAAACAAATAGCTGTAACGGTGGCAAGGCAACCTGTGCTGAAAAGGCAATCTGTGAAAAATGTAAAAGCGGCTACGGTGACCTCCTTGCCCACGTATATGACAAGAAAATAGCTGAGGACGTGTACGAAAAATCCCCCGCCACCTGTCTGGAAATGGCGTATTATTACTATTCCTGCGTTTGCGGCAAGAAGGGGGAAAACACCTTTGGTGTTGGGGAGGCGCTTGGACATTTGTACGGTGAGTGGACCAAGGAAAACGGCTATACCCATAAAAGAACTTGCTTAAGGGATAGCAGCCATACAGAGCAGGGAGAGTGTACCCTCAACACACAAAATGATGATGGGGAATACATTTGCGATGTGTGCAAGCTTGTGGTTGAGTTGCCTTATCACTTGCGTGAAAAGGCGCCTGTGGTTGAATATTTAAGGATAGCACAAATAGGCAACGAAAATGTTACTATCAAATTCAATGTAACAGGCAAGAACCCGTTCTACGAAATCAGATACAGCACATCTCCAATTACAGAAGAAAGCTTTAATGAAGCTACCCTTGCCCAAGGCGTAACCGTCACAGGCTTAGGAACTGTGAAAACAGCGGTTCTTGACTTGGCGGTAGGAAAAACAGATAAGTACTATATAGCTGTCCGTGTAAAGAGCAATGGAATAAAGAGCAATGTTGAAGCAATACGCGCAGGCGGCATTGACCTTGTTTATGTTGACCCGAACAGGGTAAACTCCATTTACTGTGGCGAGGTTATTAAGGATTTAACTCCTTTGATTGATGAATATGATATTGCTTTAAACGGTGCTCTTCCAATAAACAGGCTAAAGAAATTCTATCACAAGGCTGGTGACTGGAATGAGGATAGACTTGAGTACTATACCGATACTGACGAAAGATACGGTACCGACCTTGCTCCTATCATCGACCTTGAATACAACCATTACATTGATTATATTATGGTTTTCTACAGCCAGGATGTATATGACCTTGACGTTCGTACGTCAAAGGGCTTTGCAAACTTCAAAACTCCAAGCGCTTGGGATGCTACAAATGAAACATATTTGGCAACCTCCTTCAAGCCAAGCTCCTGGAACAAGATTGAAATCGGTAAAGAGGTCAGATTTATTCAGCTTCAGTTCCTTGACGGTGAAGCCCCTGTTGAGGTAGTATTTTACGGTTATCAGACAGGCGAAACCGAGGGCGATGAGCTAAGTGATAAAACACATAAGCTTCCCACAATCGGTGAAATGATGGGCGCTTGCACCATCCTTGGTGACGGTGCCGGAAGCACCGTTGGGGAACTTTCCTTCGTTAATATTGTACGTGAGTACCACAACCTTGGTTGGTCCTACAACGCATCCTCGTTCCCACTTAAGTCAACTGTGTTTATCAAGACTGTTGTTGGTAACTTTGATAAGAAGTATAAGGAGCACGCACCCTATAATTTAATTATTCCTTGCTTACAGTGGGGTGATGGTGATAACCCTGCAAGGACATATAACAAGCTCACAGGTAAGCTTAACTCCGAGGTTGCAACCTTTACAGAAAAATATTTGCCATCTACATACATTGGATATGCTGACCTTGTGTATCAGTATGCTGCGCGCTACGGTAGCTCCAGAATGGGATACTTGTACGAAAATGTAAGGGTTCACTCTGACGGCGGCACTGAAATCGGACTTAACCTTATTAAGTGGCTTGAGTTCGGTAATGAGCCAAACGGTGAGGACCAAAGAGGTACAACACCTTACCAGCTTGCCGCCCTTACATCCGCCGCTTATGACGGACATATGAGAACGCTTTTGGCTGATGTTTATAACCCGGATGATTATACATATTTCTTAGGCGCAAAGAACGCTGACCCTGATATCAAGGTTGCTATGGCGGGCTTGGCTAATATTGCAGGTAATGATAACAATAACTATAACTATATTGCCGCTATGTGCTATTGGATGAGAGCTAACAGATATGATAAGTATGGAATGTGGACAACAAAGAATGACGCAATCGCTATGGACGCATTTAACGTACATAAATATTTCAGCAAGTATGAGATGTATAACGGGGAGAGAGTTTTAGTTGGTGTAAGCCCTGAGGAATACGGTCTTGTTGAAGCAATGTCTGACCTTGTTGAGTTCAGAGACAAGTATTATCCTGATGTTGAGGTTTGGCTCACTGAGTTCGGCTGGGACACAAACGAATCATATGAAACCGCCACATCCGCACACCGCTACGGTGAATATACATCACGCCAGGTTCAGGCTATGTGGTTAACACGTGCATATTTGCTCTTGTCCTCCTGCGGAGTTGATAAGGCAACAATGTATATGGTTGAGGATATGGGTAATGACAGAAGCGCATACGGCAGGTACGGTACCTGCGGTGCCTATGGCTTTACATACCGTTACGGTGGTGACAACCCGGAGATTATTTACACAGTAAAGGGCTATGATTGCTATAAGGGTGAGCCTGATTCATACGGAAATAACAGATATTACTTTATTGATAATGATTTGCTTGCCGGCAGCTATGCGGAAATAAAGCTTACACCAAAGGCATCCTATTATTACATATCAACCCTTTATAATACCTTAAATGAATTCTACTTTGAAAAGGAAGTTGAGTCAGGCAGAGAAGATGTTACGGTATTTAAGTTCACAAACGGACAGGATGATGCTATAAGCTGGCTACCAAAGGATGAGGCAAAGGAGGCATATGCACTCTGGTGCCCAACCTCCAATATGACAAAGGTTGATGGCTACAAGCTCTACGTTGGTACAGATTGCAACAGCGTAACCCTTACCGAAACACAGGTAGGCTACGATGAAGCAGGCAACACAGTTGCGGAAACAAGTAGCCAAACAGGTAAGCAGTCAACACTTACAGTTGATAGCGAGGGTTACGTTTACGTTAACGTGTCCGAAAACCCAATCTACGTTGTAGTAGATAAGAAATAATCATAAAAACAAAGAAATTCCACTCCCTCGGGGGTGGGATTTTTTACGCAAAATAAATATTGTTGGCAGGGAGTAACAACTCTTTTGCGTATAAGTAAACGTGGCTTTTCTTAGCCACAGGACTTGGCACCTTGGCTCACCCTTTGCTATTAAATCCGTTCGTTAAAAAACGACTTTTAAAAGAGCATCTTATTTATTTTTGTACCCTTATATTATCATAAAAAAAGCGGTGTTATCTGTCCTTAATAATAGGCTGTAATGTGATGCGTTGACTTTTCCACACGTGGAAAACTCCCGTACTTGTATATGTATTAGTATTGTATTTATATATGTATTAGTATTGTATTTGTATTAGTATTAGTATGTCACTCCATAATGCAAAACAGAGTTTCCCACTATTTTCAGCTTCAAAATTAAAAGTTTTCCACTATCCTCGGTCTCGGATTTTAGAGTTTTCCACTACCGTTGCCTGCTTTTTAATGGTTATTTGTAGCTTTTCACACTGCGTAGCGAGGATTTTTGCCGATAAAAAGTATTAAAAGGGATTGCTTTGAAGGGCAAAAACCCCATTTTTTCTTTGTAAAATAAAAGCTTTTACAGTTTTAGCAATCTTTTTTGTCAATTGCTAAAAAACATGAAAAAGTTGCGAAAAAGGTATTGACAAACCAAGGAAATGGTGATAATATATCAGTAGAATTTAGCACTTGGGTGAAAAGAGTGCTAAACACTGAAAAACTAACAAACAGGGGGGAATATTCTATGAGCTTTGACAGCTATGAGCTTAGTGACAGAAAAAAATCAATACTCAAGGCTATTGTTGAGGCGCACATTAAGCTGGGTGAGCCTGTTGGCTCCAAGTATTTAATGCAAGAGGGCAATATTCCTTATTCCTCTGCCACTATCAGAAACGAAATGGCGGAGCTTGAATCCCTTGGGTATCTTGAGCAGCCGCATACCTCAGCGGGACGTATTCCATCTGAGCTTGGATACAGATTTTATGTTGACACTCTTGTCAGCCAGTACGATAATACAACAAGGGAGGCGGGAGAGCTTAAAAAGCTGTTGTCTGTAAAGCAAGCCGAAATTGATAAGATTTTGGAAAACGCAACAAAGGTTGCCTCCGCAATGACAAATTATACTGCCCTGTCCCTTCGCCCACGCCCGTCAAGCATTACAATTAAAAGGTATGAGGCGGTGTATCTTGACCCCCGCTCCATATTAATAGTAATGATAGCAAGCGGGTCTGACTCGGTTAAAACAAGGAACATAAAGCTGCCCTTTGATGTAAATGAGGGGCTGGTCAGGTGCTTGACCGAGGTGCTAAATATCTGCCTTACAAGCATATCTATTAATGAAATGAACATTTCCGTAATGGTAGATATGGAAAACTATTTGGAAACCAAAAGCACAGAAGATAAAAAGCTGTGCGCTGAGCTTGTTTCCATAATTGTAAAGAGCATTTATGAAACAATGAATGAGTTAGGGTCGGAAATCAAGTTCGAGGGTGTAAACCGCTTGCTTGATTATCCCGAATACAAAAATCTTGACAAGCTGCAAAAAATGATATCCGCAATCGAAAGCAAGGAGGATATTATAAAGGCGGTGTCCACTATCGACCAAAGTGATGATGAAACAAAAATTTTCATCGGCTCGGAAAATATGGTTAAAATAATGGACGATTCTACCTTAATATATAAAAACCTAAAGCTGGGTGGCAAAACAATCGGCGCTATTGGAATTATCGGTCCTTGCAGAATGGACTACTCAAAGGTGCTTGCCACCATTGACCGTCTTAGCGAGGAGATAAACAATATGTCCAGCCTTGACGCTTTACCCGAAACAATATTTAGAAATGAAAGTGAAGAGAAATGAACGAGGAAAAGAATGTAAACAGCGAGGCTGAAAAGGAAGAGCCTTCCTTGGAGGTGCAGCTTACCGAAACCAAAAAGCAGCTTGCCGAAACAAGCGATAAATATTTGCGTGTCTTGGCAGAGTATGACAATTTCCGTAAAAGGAGCATAAAGGAGCGTGACGGCATTTACGGGGATGCATACGTTGACTGTGTTAAAAATCTTCTTCCCGTAATTGACAACGTGGAAAGAGTTTTGACCCTTGACGGGGACGAAAAATTCATGGAAGGCTTAAAGCTTATTGTAGCGCAAGCGCAGGAGGCTTTAAATAAAATGGGAGTTAAGGAAATTGAATGTAAGAGCTTTGACCCCAATTTACACAATGCAGTAATGCATATTGATGATGACAGCTATGGCGAAGGCGAAATTGTTGAGGTGTTCCAAAAGGGCTACATCTACGGCGATAAGGTTATAAGGTACGCCATGGTTAAAGTCGCAAATTGACACCGGGGTGTCATCCTGAACGAAGCCGAAGGATCTGGCGGCTTCAACTAATTAAGTAAAAAATCTACTAATATACAAAGGAGTAAAATTATTATGGCAAAGATTATTGGAATTGACTTGGGTACAACTAACTCATGTGTAGCAGTTTACGAGGGCGGCGAGCCTGTTGTAATACCAAATCCGGAAGGATCAAGAACAACACCATCTGTTGTTGCATTCACAAAGGCAGGCGAGCGTCTTGTCGGCCAGGTTGCAAAGCGCCAGGCTATTACCAACCCGGACAGAACAGTAAGCTCTATCAAGAGAGAAATGGGCCGTGAATACAAGGTATCAATTGATGAAAAATCATACACTCCACAGGAGATTTCCGCTATGATTCTTCAAAAGCTCAAGGCAGATGCTGAGGCTTACCTTGGCACAACAGTAACAGAGGCGGTTATTACCGTTCCTGCTTACTTCAGCGATGCACAAAGACAGGCAACAAAGGATGCAGGTAAGATTGCAGGCCTTGAGGTTAAGAGAATTATTAACGAGCCAACAGCGGCAGCCCTTGCCTTCGGTATGGATAAGGAAGAAAACCAAAAGGTAATGGTATTCGACCTGGGCGGCGGTACATTTGACGTATCTATCCTTGAAATTTCCGATGGCGTATTTGAGGTTCTTGCCACAAACGGTAACAACCGCTTGGGTGGTGATGACTTTGATAAGGCTGTTATTGACTGGATTGCAGAGCAGTTCAAGGCTGAAAACGGTATTGACCTCCGTCAGGACAAAATGGCTCTCCAAAGATTAAAGGAAGCTGCTGAAAAGGCTAAGATTGAGCTTTCAGGCGTTACAAGCTCCAACATCAACCTTCCATTTATCACAGCAGATGCAACAGGTCCTAAGCACTTTGACGCTAACTTGACACGTGCTAAGTTCAACGAGCTTACAGCTGACTTGGTTGAGGCTACAATGATTCCTACAAGAAAGGCGCTGGCTGACGCCGGCTTGAGCGTAAACCAGATTGACAAGGTTATTTTGGTTGGCGGTTCTTCAAGAATTCCTGCTGTACAGGAGGCACTTAAGAAGTTTATCGGCAAGGAGCCATTCAAGGGCATTAACCCTGATGAGTGTGTAGCTATCGGTGCGGCTATTCAGGGCGGCGTTCTCGGCGGTGACGTTAAGGACCTTCTCTTGCTCGACGTAACTCCACTTTCCTTGGGTATTGAAACCCTTGGCGGTGTTTGCACAAAGATTATTGACAGAAATACAACAATCCCTGTAAAGAAGTCACAGATATTCTCAACTGCCGCTGACGGACAGTCTGCAGTAACAATCCACGTGCTTCAGGGCGAGCGTGAAATGGCAAGCGGTAACACAACCCTTGGTATGTTCAACCTTGACGGTATTGCACCTGCACCACGCGGCGTTCCACAGATTGAGGTTACCTTTGATATTGATGCAAACGGTATTGTAAACGTTTCCGCAATGGATAAGGGTACAGGCAAGGAGCAGCACATTACAATCACCTCCTCCACAAATATGAGCAAGGAGGATATTGAAAAGGCTGTTAACGAGGCTGCAAAGTTTGCTGAGGAAGACAAGAAGGCAAAGGAAGCAGTTGAGGTTAAAAACAACGCAGAGCATATGATATTCCAGTGCGAAAAGACCCTTTCCGAGCTTGGTGACAAGATTGACGAAAGCGAAAAGGCAAGCGTACAGGGCGCAATTGACAAGCTGAAGGAAACTGTAAAGGGCGGCAACACTGATGCTATCAAGGCAGATACTGAGGCTTTGCAGCAAGCGTTCTATGCAGTAAGCGAAAAGCTTTATAAGCAGGCAGGCGCACAAGGCGATATGGGTGCCGAAGGCGGCCCACAGCAGGGTGCAGACGGCACATACTACAACACAGACTTTGAAGACAAAACAGGCAAATAAAAACCCGTAGGGACTGCCCCAAAAGGGGTAGTCCCAAAGGGTTTTTAAATGCAAAATGCAAAATGCAAAACGCAAAATTGACATACCCCCGTAGGGATGGGCGTCCTCGACCGTCCGCCCAACAAACACAAAACGCAAAACCAATACCACCCGTAGGGGAGGGGTCTGCCCTCCCGCAACAAACGTAACAAACACAAAACGCAAAATGCAAAATGCAAAATGCAAAATTGACATAACCCCGTATGGACGGGCGTCCTCGACCGTCCGCCCAACAAGCGCAAAACGCAAAACCAATACCACCCGTAGGGGAGGGGTCTGCCCTCCCGCAACAAACATAACAAACACAAAACGCAAAATGCAAAATGCAAAATTGACATACCCCCGTAGGGACGGGCGTCCTCGACCGTCCGCCCAACAAGCACAAAATGCAAAACCAATACCACCCGTAGGGGAGGGGTCTGCCCTCCCGCAACAAACGTAACAAACACAAAACGAAATCTACGGTGTAGGGCGGTGGCTTTCTGCCGCCGCAAACGCAAAATTAAGAGGTAAACTAAATGGCAGATAAGCAAGACTATTACGAAACCCTTGGTCTTTCCAAGGGGGCTGGCGCAGATGAAATAAAAAAAGCATAT
This sequence comes from Oscillospiraceae bacterium, assembly GCA_015065005.1. Lineage (GTDB taxonomy): Bacteria > Bacillota > Clostridia > Oscillospirales > CAG-272 > RGIG2000. The sequence goes on along the minus strand of SVRE01000018.1, from coordinate 10,409 downwards.
CGCCAAATGGCAAAGAAATATCACCCCGATATGAACCCGGGAAATGCAGAGGCAGAGCAGAAGTTTAAAGAGATAAACGAGGCTTATGCCGTGCTTTCCGACCCGGACAAGAAGTCACAGTATGACCAATACGGTCACGCAGCCTTTGACCAGTCAACAGGCTACGGCGCAGGAGGCTTCGGCGGCTTTGGGGACTTTGATATGGGCGATATTTTCTCGTCATTCTTCGGCGGTGGCTTTGGCGGCGGCTCTCGCTCACAGTCAAGGGCTAATGCACCAATTCCCGGTGATGATATCGGCGTGCGCGTAATTCTTTCCTTTGAGGAGGCTGTTTTCGGCTGTAAAAAGGAGGTTTCATACGCACGTGTTCAAAAATGTGATGACTGCTCAGGCTCAGGCGCTAAAAAGGGTACAAGCCCCGAAAAATGTACAAAGTGCGGCGGTAGCGGTACTGTAAGGGTACAGCAAAGGACCGCCTTCGGTATGATGCAATCAACACGTGCCTGCCCCGACTGTAACGGTACAGGTAAGATTATAAAGACCCCCTGCGATAACTGTCGCGGCAAGGGCTATGTAAAGGTTAATAAAAAATTAGAGGTTACAATTCCAGCAGGAATTGATGACGGGCAGAGAATTGCCCTGCGCTCCCAGGGTAATGAGGGCAGAAACGGCGGAGCAGCCGGTGACCTTGTAATCCAGGTTGCAGTTCGCCCACACCCAATTTTTGAGCGTGACGGATATGATGTATATTGCGAGGTTCCCATTACCTTTGCAGAGGCGGCATTGGGCGCAAAAATCAAAATTCCAACCCTTGAGGGCCAAATGGATTACGATATTCCCGAGGGCACTCAAACAGGCACAATGTTCACCATAAGGCAAAAGGGTATTTCCGCAGTTAATTCTCGTGCAAAGGGCAATTTGTACGTAAAGGTTGTGGTTGAAACGCCAAAATCTCTAAGCGAGGAGCAAAAGAAAATCCTTCGCAATTTTGCCGACTCCTGCGGCGAAAAGAACTTCTCCAAAAAAAGCAGCTTTTTCTCAAAATTTAAGAAATAAATTTTGAGAAATGCAAAATGCAAAATTGCCGCACCCCCGTAGGGACGGGGTCTGCCCTCCCGAAACGAACGAAAACGCAAAATGCAAAATTGGCATAACCCCCGTAGGGACGGGCGTCCTCGACCGTCCGCCCAAACAAACGCAAAACGCAAAATGCAAAATCAAAATTGATGCACCCTCGTAGGGGATGGGTTTGCCCTCCCGAAACGAACGAAAACGCAAAATGCAAAATTGATGCACCCTCGTAGGGGAGGGGTCTGCCCTCCCGAAACGAACGAAAACGCAAAATTGCAAAATTGATGCACCCTCGCAGGGGAGGGGTCTGCCCTCCCAAAACGAACGAAAACGCAAAATGCAAAATTGATGCACCCCCGTAGGGGAGGGGTTTGCCCTCCCGAAACGAACAAAAACGCAAAATGCAAAATTGATGCACCCTCGTAGGGGAGGGGTCTGCCCTCCCGAAACGAACAAAAACGCAAAATGCAAAATTGGCATAACCCCCGTAGGGACGGGCGTCCCCGACCGTCCGACCAATAAATGCAAAATCAAAATTGACACTGCCGTGTCGTGACATATCATTCCAGAAAGGAACAAAACTATGGACAATAAATGGATACAAATTAAGGTAACGGTTAAGACAGAAGAGCTTGATTCCTTAGTTGCCATTATGAGTATGATTTCAAACGGGCTCCAAATTGAGGATTATTCCGACATTGAGGACAGAATCCTTGACGGAGTGTACGGAGATTTAATAGATGAAAGCGTTTTGCAGGCTGACCGTACAATTGCCTCTGTTTCCGTTTACGTGCCTGATGACAAGCCAATGCAGGACTATACCATGTTCATTGAACAACGTATGCAGGCGGAAAAAATAAACGGTAAAATAGAATTGATTTCTCTTTGCGAAGAGGATTGGGCAGACTCCTGGAAGCAATACTATAAGCCTATTGAAATCGGAAAGCGACTTGTTGTTGTTCCTATGTGGGAAAAATACGATGCCAAGCCCGAGCAGGTTATAGTTAAGATGGACCCGGGTATGGCGTTTGGTACAGGCACACACGAAACAACAAGATTGTGCGCAACCCTTTTGGAAAAGCACATAACCGAAAGCAGTAAAATGCTTGATGTTGGCTGTGGCAGCGGTATTCTTGCTATTTGCGCATCAAAGCTGGGCGCTGATGAATGCTATGCCTATGACATTGACCCTGTGGCTGTAAAGGTGGCGCAGGAAAATGTAAAGGACAATGACTGCACAAATATTGTGTGCGGTGTTTCCGATCTTTTAAAGGGTGTAAAGGAAGGCAAGTATGACGTTATCACCGCAAATATTGTAGCGGACATTATTATTCGCCTCCTGCCCGATATTGGCAGCTTTATGCACAAGGACACAACCTTGGTTATCAGCGGTATCATTGATGAGCGTTGTGCTGATGTGTATAAATCCATAGAAGAAAACAGCTTCCAAATTACAGAGGAAATTCACGAAAACGGCTGGTGTGCAATTTCACTAAAGCTTAAATGATAAAAAGGCGGAAAAACCGCCTTTTTCTTATGTCTTGACAAATATTTAATATAATGGTAATATATAAGAACAAAATGAATTTAAGCTGTCATTTCGACCAAACGAAGTGCGTGGAGAAATCTATGTGTCAAAGGCAATTATAAGCCCATAGATCCCTCGGCAATGCTCGGGATGACATCTTTGATGTCAATTTTGCATTTAATTGGAGGTGTTGAGAATGCCACGATTTTTTATAAGACAAAACCAAATAGAAATAACGGAAAACGGAAAAATTGTAACTATCACAGGAGATGATGCACACCACATTTCACGTTCACTTAGAATGGCATCAAAAGAGGTGATTGAGGCTTGTGATATGCAAAAAAACCTCTACACGTGTGAATTATTTGACTTTTCCGAGGGAAAGGTCAGGGCACGTGTCCTTGAAGAAAAGCAGGCTGACACAGAGCCGCCGTGCTTTATAAGGCTATACCAGGCGCTTGCCAAGGGCGACAAAATGGAAACCATAATCCAAAAGAGTATTGAATGTGGCGCTTGTGAGATTGTCCCCTTCTCCTCGGAAAGATGCGTTGTTAAAATTGATAAAAAGGACGAGGGCAAGAAGATTGACAGGTGGCAAAAGATTGCCGAGGGGGCTGCCAAGCAAAGCGGACGCGGAATTATACCGCAGGTTAAAGGCGTGCTTACCTTTGGTGAGCTTTTAAAAAGCCTTTGTGGCACGGTGCTGTTTTGCTACGAGGGTGAGGACACCCAAACGATAAAGCAAGCCCTGAAAAATGCAAAAATATCGGGGGACGTGTCCATAATTATAGGTAGTGAAGGCGGATTTTCTCAAAAAGAAGCAGAGCTTCTAAAGGAAAACGGTGCTATCAGTGTCGGACTTGGCAAAAGGATACTCCGTTGCGAAACCGCCCCAACCTTTGCCCTTGCCTGCATATGCTATGAGCTTGAGCTTTAAAAACAAAATCGACCCTGTAGGGCGGTGGCTTGCTGCCGCCGATAAAACAAAAACGCGGAATTGACACCGTAGGGGCAACGTCCTCGACACCCCGGAATCAATGCAAAATCAAAATTGTAGGGCGATGGCTTGCTGCCGCCGATAAAACAAAAACGCGGAATTGACACCGTAGGGGGCGACGTCCTCGACGCCCCGGAATCAATGCAAAATCAAAATTGTAGGGCGGTGGCTTGCTGCCGCCGATAAAACAAAAACGCCAAATCAACACCGTAGGGGGCGACGTCCTCGACGCCTTCGGAATCAATGCAAAATCAAAATTGTAGGGCGGTGGCTTGCTGCCGCCGATAAAATCAAAACGCGGAATTGACACCGTAGGGGGCGACGTCCTCGACGCCCCAAAATCAATAAAAAATACAAAACTTTGATTTCCGTTTTCAATGAACTTATGCTGTTTTTTATAGCGAATTTGTTCAAATTGCCAATTTAATATACAAAATATACAAAAAAATATCTGAAAAGCTATTGAAAAATTTGTTTAAATAGTGTAAACTATATACACAATGTACAAATTGCACAAAAAATCTAACATTTTGTCGGAGGAAACAGTATGTCAAACAGATTATTTCAAGGCATTATTCACCAAATGCACGATGCTATTGACCGTGTCATAGGAGTGATTGACGATAGCGGCTATGTTATCGCTTCCAGTGAGCTTGCTGATATCGGAAAGCTTCGTGAAAAGGCTAAGGAGGAAATGGCATATACTACTGACAGCATGACCCTTGACGGTTACACCTACCAGCATATCGGTAGCGGTGCAAAGCCTGAGTTTATGGTTTTTGTTGAGGGTGAGGACAAGACTGCGGAGAAATTTGCTTCTATTTTAGCCATTGCCCTTTCTAACATCAAGAGCCTTCACGATGAAAAGAGTGACAAAAGCTCTTTTATCAAAAACATTATTATGGACAATATTTTGCCAAGCGATATTTACGCAAAGAGCAAGGAGCTTCACTTTGACAGTAATGAGCCAAGGGTTGTATTTTTGGTTCGCTTCTATTCAAGAACAGAGCTTTTGCCATTTGACATTATCCAGAATATGTTCCCTGACAAATCAAGGGATTATGTAATTTCCACAGGCGAGCAGGATATAGTAGTTGTAAAGGGACTTGACGGTGAGCCTACAACACTTGAGCTTGAGCAGGTTGCACAAAACATATCCGACACAGTAAGCTCAGAGTTTTACTGCAAGGTTGGTGTTGGTATCGGTAGAATTGTTGAGAACATAAAGGACTTGGCAAATTCATATAAGGAAGCGCAGATTGCCATTGAGGTTGGTAAGGTGTTCGAGAGCGAGAAGGAAATTATCAGCTACGAAAACCTTGGTATTGGCAGGCTTATTTATCAGCTTCCGACAACCCTTTGCGAGATTTTCCTGAGTGAGGTGTTTAAGCACGGCTCCCTTGAAACTCTTGATAAGGAAACATTGCAAACAATTCAGGTTTTCTTTGATAACAACTTGAACGTAAGCGAAACCTCAAGGAAGCTTTTCGTACACAGAAACACACTTGTATACAGGCTTGAAAAGATAAGAAAGCTGACAGGGCTTGACCTTCGTCAGTTCGACCATGCAATTACCTTTAAGGTAGCGCTTATGGTTAAGCGTTATCTCACTTCTAAGCCAATTAAGTTTTAATTAGAGGAAAATGGATTTAAGAGAGAATTACCCAATAAATAACGAACCCGATAAGGGTCACGGGGGCGAGGGCTTTAAGCTGAGGAATTATATAGCAATCACAGCTTTGTTAATTGCTCTTGCGGTGCTTTTGACCTTTATAGTAACCTATACTGTGCTGACAGTACGGTATGAGGAGGAAAAAACGCATTTGGACCTTCAGTATAAGGAAAAGCTTGATGCAATCGGTGAGTTTAAAAGCATTGCGGAGCTTTACAATGCCTTGCCGGAGGAAATGCGGAATATAGAAATTTACAAAAAGCTTGCATATATTGATTATTATTACCGAACTAATTACGCAGGCGAGATAAACGAGGATGACCTTGTTTATATGATAGCCAACGGTTATATAATCGGCGCAGGTGATGAATACGGCGGCTATTACACCGCGGATGAGTTTGACACGATAATGAACGATTCTGAGGGAAATTCCGTAGGTATCGGCGTTTATGTTACATCTGATACAAACGGCGGAATTATCCGTGTTTCATATGTTATGAAGGACGGCCCTGCAAATAAAGCGGGCTTGCTCCCCGGGGACATTATTACCCATGTTGAGGGGCAGAGCATAAGTGAGCTTGGTTATTATGTGGCAATCGACCATATTAAGGGTGAACCCGGTACACCTGTGAAAATCACCTATATGCGTGACGGTGAAAGCTATGAAATCAGCATAATCAGAGAAGAAATAACTGTTGAATCGGTTATCTATTCAAAGCACGAAACAGAAAAGGACGTTGGCATTATCCGTATAATTGAGTTTAATAACTCAACCCCCGCACAGTTTAAGGAGGCAGTTAAGCAGGCTATCACTGTTGACGGCTGTAAGAAATTAGTGTATGACTTAAGGGGCAACCCGGGCGGCACGCTTACATCAGTTATTGATATGCTGGACTTTTTATTGCCAAGCGGCACGGTTGTTACCGTAAGATATGCTGACGGCACAAAGCAAATCTATTCCTCTGACGAAAGCGGAGAGGAATTTGAAAAGCTATACGGCACAGATATTAAAATGGCAGTTTTGACAAACGGCTATACCGCCAGCGCGGCAGAGCTGTTTACCTGCGCATTGAAGGATTACAAAAAGGCAATTATCGTTGGTGAAAACACCTTTGGTAAGGGCTGCGGCCAAAGCGTTATTCCTTTGCCGGACGGTACAGGGCTTTCCTTTACCACATTTTTGTACGACCCACCCGTTAGTGAGAATTATAACGGTGAGGGTATTGAACCCGATGTTAAGCAGGAGTTAAGTGAGGAAGCATCAAAGAAGAATATTTTTGAGCTTGCTCCTTCCGAGGATGATCAATTAAAGGCAGCCCTTGAGGCGCTAAAATAATAATTTACGAGGTAACTTGAAATGGCAGAGCAGAAGACAAAATATACTAAAGAGGGCTATCAAAAATTAATTGACGAGCTTGATTATTTAAAAACAGTCAGAAGAAATGAAGTAAAAGAAATGCTTAAGGAGGCAAGAGCCTTCGGTGACTTGAGCGAAAACAGTGAATATGATGAGGCAAGGGACCAGCAGGCTAAGTGTGAAAGCCGTATTCTTGAGCTTGAATATCTTATCAAAAACGGCGTTGTAATGAGCGAGGAGGAGGCTAACAAGAATATTGTCAGCATCGGCTCCACAGTTACACTTAAGTACAAGGACGGTCGTGAGGTAACATACTACCTTGTTGGTTCAAACGAGGTTGACCCACTTAACAAGAAAATCTCTGACTTATCCCCAATCGGCATTGCTGTTATCGGCCATACAAAGGGCGACAATGTAACAATTTCCGCACCGTCAGGCGATAAGGAAGCAACAATTACACATTTTGAAAGAACTAAGAAATAAGGAAAAAGTAAATGGCAGAAGTAGTAAATAATGAAAATGTAGCGCTCGAAGAGGATTTGAGCGAGCAGATGATTATAAGAAGGGAAAAGCTAAAGGCCCTTCAGGATGAGGGTAAGAACCCTTTTGAAATTACAAAGTATGATGTAACTCACTTAAGCACCGAAGCAATTGCTCTTTTCGAGGAAAAGGAAGCAACACTTGCCGAGGGTGAGGAAATTGTAGTTCGAGTTGCAGGACGTATGATGTCACGCAGAATTATGGGTAAGGCTTCCTTTGCGCACCTTGCTGACGAGGCAGGTAGGGTTCAGCTTTACGTTTCCAAGAATGACTTGGGTGAGGATGATTACGCAGGCTTTAAGAAGTGGGACATCGGTGACATTATCGGTGTTGAGGGTGTTCTTTTCAGAACAAGAACAGGTGAAATCTCAATCCACGCAAAGAGCGCAGTTCTTCTTTCCAAGGCGCTCCGCCCATTACCCGAAAAGTACCACGGCCTTACAAATCTTGAGCAGAGATACAGACAAAGATACGTTGACTTAATCGTTAACCCTGAGGTTAAGGATACCTTCTATAAGCGCTCACAGATTTTAAAGGAAATCAGAAACTATCTTGACAGCAAGGGATTTTTAGAGGTTGACACCCCTATTTTGGTTCCAATGGAAATTGGCGCATCTGCCCGTCCATTCAAGACACACCATAACACCCTTGACCTTGATATGACCCTTCGTATAGAAACGGAGCTTTACTTAAAGCGTCTTATCGTTGGCGGTATGCACAAGGTTTATGAGGTTGGTAGAATTTTCAGAAACGAGGGTATGGACCAAAAGCATAACCCTGAGTTTACATCAATTGAGCTTTATCAGGCATTTACCGACTATTACGGTATGATGGACTTGGTAGAGGAAATGTACAAACTCTTGGCAGAAAAGGTTTGCGGCTCCACCGTTATCACATACCAAGGAACAGAAATCGACCTTGGCAAATGGGAAAGACTTACAATGGCAGAGTCCGTAAAGAAATACGCAGGCGTTGATTATAACGACTGGGCAACAGATGAGCAAGCGCGTGAGGTAGCAAAGCAGCTCCACGTTGAGGTAGCTGACGATGCAACCAAGGGCAGAGTCCTCATTGAAATCTTTGATGCATATGTTGAAGAAAAGCTTATTCAGCCAACCTTCATTTATGACTACCCTGTTGAAAACAGCCCACTTGCAAAGAGAAAGCCGGAAAATCCTGCATTTACCGAAAGATTTGAGTACTTTATCAACGCAACCGAGTACGGTAACGCATTCAGTGAGCTTAATGACCCAATCGACCAAAAGGGCAGATTTGAATACCAGGTAGCAGAGAAGCTCAAGGAAGAGCCTGACTCAAAGGCAGAGGTAGATTATGACTACGTAACCGCCCTCGAATACGGTATGCCCCCAACAGGCGGCCTCGGCTTCGGCATCGACCGCCTCGTAATGCTCCTAACCGACTCCGCCTCCATCCGCGATGTGTTGCTTTTCCCAACAATGAAACCACTCGCTGACAACTAAGTCTGAAAAGCCTTATGGCATAAGGCTTTATGGCATTTTGCAAAATTGGAAAATTGAAATTTACACCATTTTTACACCAATTTAAGCAAAAACTAATGAGCGGATAACAGTATAAAAATTTAAGCTATAGGAACTAAATCCTGTAGCTTATTTTTTTGTTCCTATACATATGTTTCATATTTACCTTTCGCCCGAGTCTATTTTAGCACAGGCGTCGCAGATGTAAACAGCGTAAAAATATTGCTTTAAACTCTAATTGTAAGAGAAAATGAGCAATATTTTTTCTTTTTTCTGTTGACATCTGTTTTTGTATTTTCAAGTGTTAGGCATATAAACTCCACCTGCGCTTTTTTGACTCTGCCGAAAGGTAAAAATTAAATATGAAAGGTAGGAAAAGTCCTATGAAGAAGCAAAATCAAATCAAAAAATCAATGGAATTTAGAAAGTATTATCTTTCTGAATTTCAATTCCACGATGGAGAGGCATTCATTACCTTCAATATCGTAGCCATTGATACAAGAAAAAATGAAATTACCGTTGCTATTAGCGATAGAGGTAGAATAAGCGTTACAACTTATGACCTCTTAACTGACAGCAACGGTTCTTTTTATTTCGAGTATGGTATCAATTACGAAAAGATTAATGTGAACGATTTTGAGGGGGTAAAGTAATATGAATGATTTTGAAAGATATATCCAAAAATGTGATTTATCATTAAAGGATGATGTAGTAATTACTTATGACAATGTACAAGCATTAGGAAAATTTATTGCATTACTTGCTATCAAAAGAGTTATGCACTATCACGGAGAAAGAGGATATCAACTGTATAACGGTTTAATCAGAGATATACTTTATAAGAAAGGAGCAAGTGAAACTTATAGCGACGGTTACGATATAGCTTGTGAGGCAACTTGCTTTTTATGTGAATTTATTGGAAAATCGCTTGGAGATATTTGCTCTATTGAGAATTTAGGTCAAAACCTTGATGTGAGATATGCTTGCTTTAAAGTGGTATTTAGATACATAAACAAAAACATGCTGCATGAAGAATATACTATTGATTTTGGTCATCCAAACATAATAGAAATGAGTGTACCTTTTGAAACGGAAAGTGTACAAGAAAAAGATGTTGATGTTAATAAAATTATGCGTAAACTTAATATGACACAGAAGCAAAAGCAAGCCATAAATTTGATTATGGGAGGAATGAACCCATACCAAGTATCTAAACACCTAAAAGTCAGCGATGTAGCCATATATGAGCGTGTAAAGCAAGTAAGAAAGAAATATATCAAGGTGTTTGGCGCGCCTTATGAGAGTTATGTGTATTGAAAGGAGTAAAATATGAAAAGCATTATTAGAGAAATATGGCAAGATAAAATAAATCCGTCGGTAGATGTAAATGCTATAACACCTGAAATCAAGGAGCTTTACGCAAAAATAGAAATTGTTGAAGAAAGCCTTACTGCCAATTATACAAAGGAGCAAAAACGACAATTTGAGGAATACACAGACCTATACTGTGAATGTTCAAGTATACTGCAAGAAACAGCCTTTACATATGGAATGAGGCTCGGCATAAAAATATTGCTTGATGCTTTGACTAACAACTAATACTTCAAAGCCACTTGAAATGCACAAGTCCGTTAAAAATGGACAATTGAAAAAAACACCCCCTTATGGTAGAATTAAAGAAACTACCATAAGGGGGAATTTTATGTCAAGAGGATATAGAAACATCAAGAAATACGAAAAAGAAA
>SVRE01000017.1 GCA_015065005.1 Oscillospiraceae bacterium | reverse complement strand
CCGTTTACTGTACATGTAGCTGCTACTGCATCAACGTGTACAATGTTATGTGTAGCATCTGGGTTGCTAACTTCGTTACAAACTTGACATACTTTGTCGCAAGCATAGAAGTAGCTGTGTCCTGTTGCTGGGATATCCTCTACAGATGTAGTTTCACACTTAGCACATCTGAACAAAGCTGAACCAGCAGTTGTACATGTTGGGTCAGAATATCTTTCCAACTCAACTGTATAGTCGTGAACTTCGTGGTAGTTAACAGGGAGACCGTATGTTTCAACTTCCCACATACCTGCACCGTTGTCCCAACCGGAGTTAATCTTAACAGAAAGCTTAGAAGCAACAACTGCTTCATCAAGCTCGATTGTTAATATATCGTATAGGAATTCGTTACCGTCTGCATCAATGCCGGTCATTTCAACGGCATCTGCACAGGTGGTTGATTTAGACCAAACAGAATTACCGTTTGCGTCATAGAGAGTAATAACAAAGCTATAGTTTTTAGTTGTCTTTGATGTGTAGTTAAACGCACCATCAGATGGGAATCTACCAACAGAGTTTACAACAAATGCAAGCTTGTTAAAGTAGTAGTCCTCACCATAGATAAGGCTAAATGCCCAACCATTTGTTGTGTGTGAGCCCGCTGAACCGAGATTGTAGTTACCGTCAATAAGGTACTTTTCGCATACAGTCCATCCGCCCAAATCCTTAACAACCTCTGCGAATTTAGCAGTGTTCATCTGCAATCTACCAACGTTTACGTTAATAGTAGCATCACAGGTTTCACACTTGTAGTCTGCGTAGCCGTCCTTCAAATATGTTGGCTCAACAGTATATGCTGCAAATACATTGTAGTTGTGGTTGCCAGTTGCAGGAATTTCAACCTCTGTTGTGTCGCCACATCTACATTGATATGTAGCTGAACCAACTATAGCACAGGTAGGTTCAACAGAATTTCCTACATATGTATCATAGTTATGCTCGTGACCTGTAGCAGGAATTGCCAATGTCTTAGTTTCGCCACATGCAACACATGTGTAAACGATCTCGCCGTCTTCTTCTTCAGTAGCATCCTTGGTTACAACACCGTCATCATAGTTGTGTCCCAAAGCAGCTACAGTATTTTCATACTTTTCATTTCCACAAGCGCACTTGTACAAATCATAACCTTCAGTTGTACATCCAGGTGCTACAGTCTCAACGAACTGATAGTCACAGGTTACATGCTCGTAAATTTCAACTTCAAATATACCAGCATTGATATAAACTTCTACCTTCTTTGCAGTTGCATAGTTAGTATCAAGCTTGTATGCAACAGAAGTCATTTCACCGTCTTCCGCATAAATCGGAACAACATTTGGGTTAGTGAAATCAAGGCTCTGATATTCTGTTGTAGAAATTGCGTTACCGTCAGCATCATAGATAACTACCTTAACTGCGTAATCGGTTGTAAGGTTATCGAATCCGTAACCCCAAGGATGGTAAATACCGCTTGAGTTAGAAACGATGAAAATTTCAGACAATTTTGTAGCGTCTTTAAGTTCAAATCCAAATTTGTATTGACCCCAATAGTTACTGTGTGCAGCGGTGTTATATTTACCGTCATAAATATGAGCCTGATAGTACCACCAGTTCAAAAACTCACCGTTTTCACCGTAAGTATTTTCTGAAACATCAGCAGGAGTAACTGTTGTATCCTTTGTTATGTTCTTGCCCTCGAACACACAACCATCATTTGAACAAACTGTCTCGCCGTTTGCAAATACATGCTGCTTTGATGCTACCATTACAGAATCACAGTATTTACAAAGAACAGCTGTTCTACAATCGCCGTCGTCCTCTTCAGCTTCACAAGCAAGTGTAGGATCCTTTACTTCGCCACAAACATCACAGTGTTCGCCACAAAGAGTACCAACCCACTCATGTTCGTCATCACCGCAAACATAGTTGTAAATTTCAACTTCCCAAAGACCAACATCGGCATTCTTGTTATTTACAACAGGAACCTCAACCATATAGATATCGGAGTATGGTTCATCAAATACAACCTCAAAATAAGTGTAGAGAACGTTGCCCTCTTCATCTTTAACTTCAGTTGCGTTGTTAACAGAACTATATTTAGTACCAATAACAACATTTTGGTATTTGTCATAGAGTCTTACATAAAACTCATATGAATTTGCGGATACAGTTTCATATACTGTTCCGTTAGAAAGTGTTCCTGTGCTGTTCAAAACAACAAACACTTTCGAAACTGTGGTGCCTTCGTCATAGTAGAATCGGTAGTTAACCCAATTCTCACCTGCATTACCACAGGAGGAAGCAGTGTTGTAGTTGCCATCTTTAACCTTTGACAAGTCAATAAGATCGCTTGTACTTCCATTTTGTTCAAGTCTTGCGTCATTTGTTATATCATTGGTTGTTGCAGCAAATACATTGAAAGCAAAAACAACAATCATCAAAAGAGCAAGGCTCAAAACTAATGAGATTTTCTTCATAATTTTTCTCCTTTAAATATTTTTCGTGCTGTGATTATAGAACATACAAATGGGCGGTTCGTATATAATATAAAACACTATGCTCTTTGAGTATATCACAAGTTTTTCCATTTGTCAACTTGTATTATAAATTTATTTTAGCTTCTACGAATTAGGCAATGTGCACAAAAAAGTCTATTTTCGCAACGAGAAGCCTTGATTTTTGCATTTGATTTACGAGTTTTTTTGTTAATTTTTGGTTAAATTGTTTAAATAGACAAAATTGTGAATTGATTGTAAATTTTTCCTTTGGTTGCAATTATGTTTTTTATCCTACAAAAAAAGCCTACCCTTGTGAAGGGTAGGTGATGAATTTTATGGGGTTCGTGCGTTTCGTTTTGCGGGCGATTCGTGAATTGCCCCCACAGGTTAATATTCAATTACAATGAGCTGGTGGATATGCAAGCCATCGACTGTAAACTTAAGCTTACCGTCCTTCTGCTCAAATGTTAATTCTTGTCCGTTCGGTTGGCAAATTACCCTTTTCACCTGCTCAGAAATGTTTAACTCCACATTAATATTATTAAGGACAGGAAAATCCTCAAGCAAGCAAACATTACCCCTGTTTACAGGTGGTGCGTACAAGAGGTGAAGGGCATAAAAATTCTTATCTATGCTCTTTCTTACCCTTACCCTACCACAGGAGAAGAAATTGTTCAATTTTAGGCATTTGTCGTAAATGCTTTCTATTCCTTTGATTATATATTTTTGAAGGACATAGTTGCCCGACTTATTATAAGCCTCAAAAACAGGATGTGCAAAATACAAAACATTCTCTGTTTTCACAAGTGCAGGATAGCTTGCGCTTTCAAGCTTGTTCGGTGTATTTTTGTGTCCGCAGAAATGGCGCCAGGTACGGTTAAAGTACGGCTCATATACTTGGGCGAGCACTTCTCCCTTTACTTTTACCTTATATGCGTGAGAATATGCCAAAAACGGAGTTGTTACCTCATCAATATCACATCTGATATAGTCTTGGTCATATTCGCTTTCCCCAAGCATTTCAATGCCGATTTCATCAAAGCCGCTCTTATAGCTTGCAATAATTTTTCCGCCGTTGTTGGCAAAAGCAACCAAGGCTTTTTTGTCTTCAACAGTTAGTTTAACACGGTCAGGCAAAATTACACAATTATATTTTGACAAATCATCCCCTGACTCAACAACATCATATTCAAGGTGCATAATCTGCAAAAGCTTTGAGCAGCCAAGGTCAGAATCGGTATGGCTGGTCCAAATTGCAATATCGGTATATGCCTTTGTATTTTCGGAATACTTCTCTATTTTGTCTATATAACCAAAGGCGTGACCCATTATGGCATAGGTGCTCTTATCAAGCTTACCCGAGGGGTGTAAATGGTCACCAACAGACATAGATGCGCCGATGCTAACCATATCCGCAAGCTCATATTTTAACGCATCCTTATTCTTAAAGCCGCCAAATTCGCCCCAAGCGTGGTGGAACTTTCCTGTCATACCAAGAAAGAGCTTACCGTACTTTTCAAAATACTTTGCACGCAACGGCATAAAGTCATAGCCTCCCCAAGCGGTTGGCAAATCCTCAAGCTCGTAATGGGTTTGGTAGGGGTGATACTCGGGGCGGTTCATATCCGCACCGCCGTTATAGAACACGTTCGCACTCTTGCAATATGAATGAACTATGCCTGTCAATTCCTTCATTAACGCTATGCGCTGTTCTCTGTAATATTTTTGTGCATCCTCGTATTTTTCGGGGTCTAAGCCTTGCTTTCTCATTCCCTCTTTACAAGAGTCACAAATACAAGCATCTCTCATAAAGCAAATATCGTAAAAAACGCCATCGGAAACATCGTAATTTTCACATATTTCTTTGGTTATATCTATTAAGTGTTGCTTATAGCCACCAACAGGACAAAGGGTAGTCCAAGAGCAATCCCATATGGGAGTATCAAGATCACCACCCGGCTCGGTACCAAAATATATAGGCTTCTTTTTCCAGAAATCAATATGGTGCCATTCGGGATGCTCATCAGCATCCTTTTTGCTCCAGCCCATTGTTATGTATATTGGCGCTTTTACGCCTACGGAATGGCAGGCATCTATTTCCGCCTTCATTAAATCAAACTTTAAGTGCGGGTGAACTGTGCCAACCTTTGTTGGATAATAGCAATAGCCGTGATGGCACTTGGCAAATACGGTTATCAAGTCAACCTTTGCTTCTTTTAAGGTGTTTGCAAATTCTTCTTTATCAAAGCATTCACCGATGCCCTCGATATCAGGGCTTGTATGAAAATCAAGATGTACACATTTCATATTGTTTTCTCCATTTGTTTTTTATTTTATTCTATCATACATAAAGTGTATTTTCAAGAAAAATATGCCTTGACTATCAATGTTTTTAATGTTAAAATTCTTATATACTCTTTTTGGGGGGTAATTATGAGAATTGCTATTATAAGCGGTGCTTCCTCCGGTATTGGAAGAAGCATTGCAAAAAGCATTGATAGCCTTGGCTTAGAGGAGCTTTGGCTGATTGGCAGGAATGTTGAGCGGTTGACTACACTTAAAAATGAGCTTAAAACCAAATCGAGATGCTTTTTTATTGATTTGACTGACAAAGAAGCCATAAGGTGTATTGCTGATGCGTTAAACGGCAGTAATTATGAAATTGAATACTTAGTTTTATCAGCCGGGGTTGGTTATAACGGTGCTTTTGAAGAATTAAGCCTTGATAAAATTGAAAACACAATCAACGTAAACTGTGCCTCGCTCACCATGCTCGCCTGTGCTGTGCTACCATATGTAAGCTATGGTGGGAAAATTATAAATATTGCTTCCGGTGCAGGATTTTTACCACAGCCGAGCTTTGCGGCTTATGCGGCAAGTAAATCATATGTTATAAGCTTTTCAAGGGCTTTAAGGCAAGAATTAAAGCTGCGAAAAATAAAGGTTACGGCTGTATGCCCCGGACCTGTTGATACCGAATTTTTTATCACACTTGACAACGTAAAGGAATACAAGAAAAAATTTGTGATTTCACCGCAAAAGGTGGCAACGGGTGCTATAAAGGCGGTAAACAAGAACAAAGCGGTATACACGCCCACAATTTCTATGAAATTTGTGCATTTATTATCTAAAGTTGTACCGACATCTCTTATTTTGTGGTTTTATAAATGAAAAAGAAGGCATCAGCCTTCTTTTTCATTTTCTATCCATTTTGCAGTTAATTCAATGTGCTTTGCGTAGCCCCATTTTTCACCCTCTTGAGCTACCAATGTGTCACCTAAATACCAGCCATCAAAGGTATAACCCTCACGTACCGGAGTTGGCAAGGTATATTTCGCATTGCGTTTGAATGACAAGCTATTATTTTCAACCGTACCGCCGTTAGCATTCAGTTTTACATAAAAGCTTGCGTACGAGTAAACGGACCAACCCATTGCAGGACGAATTTGGGTAATTACGTCTAAAAGCTGCTCATTTCCTTCTTCAATAGTTGTACGTTGACTCCAATCAAACAGTACCGGCAAATCAGTAATTTCATTAAAGCCACCGTCTTCCTTTAAGCTAAACAGTGAAACCTTTAATCCACCGCAATTCTTAAAGGCTTCAGCACCGATATTAACAATATTCTCGTGAAGCATTACTCGGGAAAAGGATGTAAATGATGCTTGATCAATTTTGTTGACAGCACCGTAAAACAGCCTAGAACCCAAAGCCTTTATTTGCTTGCCATTATATTCACCGTAAACAAATATATCCTTTTTATAGCTTCCTCTGAAGCAAACAGCAGTCAGATATTCCCCATTATCATAATACAAAAAGTCATCTTCACCAACGATATTATACTCAGAAATAGTTACTTTTTTATCAAAGCCTAATTTGTTGGCATTGTAAGAAGCGCCCGCAGGCACGCAAATCATTGTTATTTGCGATTCTATATCAGGCGACAATGCTTTTAAGCGTGAAAATACATTGTCCTTTATGCCTACAACAGGCTTTTTTTCATATTCAAGAGGAAGTATGATATATTCATTAAAAACACCCTTGAAATCAGAAATTATATATCCGCCGTCTGTCGTTTCATATGTAAAGCTATATTCATCCTTAATTACCCATTTTGCAGTTAAGGTAACATCCTTTTCAAAGGGCCAAGCAGAGCCGGCAGCTTCAATAAACTCACCCTCATAATACCAGCCTGCAAAAACAGCACCGTTCTTTGACGGAAACGGAAGTTCATACTTTTTACCGAACTTCACACTCGTTTCTTCCACATCCATAGTGCCGCCAACCAAGTCATAGGTAATTGTATATCTGTCTTTAAAATATATACCGAGACCGATACCGACAGCCGCCGCTATCAAGGCTACGGCAATTCCAATTATTATCAGCTTTTTTACCATTCCTTCGCCTTTCTTAAAACAAAGTTATCTTGCTATCTATTATATATTATTCACGCATAAAAGTCAAGAATAAAAAACTGCCATTTCGGCAGTTTTTTATAGAAAGCCTCTCATATCAGTGCGAAGCTCCTGCTCTATAGAAATCAAGCGATTTGTTATCTCCTTGGAATGCTTATCAGCGCCCTTATACTGATTCAAATACTTGTACAGTGATTTTATACCCATATTACATCCATCTGTCATAATGCTTGCAATTTCGTTGTCAGTTCTATGCATTGTAATTTTCATTCTCGTGGTCATATCTGACATCGCTTTTACCATCGGGTGGGGATTCTTGGTGCTAATGTTGAAGTTTTCAAGGGCTTTGTGGGTTTCGCTCCCCAAAACCGCGTGTTTGTCCTTACAAGCGTTTAACACCTTTTTCAGCTCTATATTCTTAATATATGGCATTACGTGGTTTATGGAATCTACACCCATTTTTATTCCTGAATTGCATTCTCTTAACAGCTTTTCTGTATCATTCATTTTATTCACCTCTTTAGTAACAGTTTGTCTAAAGATTTGTTTTTTATACAAAAAAGAAAGCACTATTGAAAAATAGTGCCTTCAAATTTATTAATATAATGTTTTTGGATAAACGCCATCAGCCTGGAGCTTCAAGAAAGCGTCCTTAACAGCATACTTATCTTCACCGTATGTAACGCCAAACCATTTATCATTGGTTTCAAGAATCTTTACAGAAGCTTCTCCGCTTTCAACAAGATCGCCAATTACTGTTGGCAATAAATATTCACCCTTCAACTGATTAAGATTTGGATTAGACAAGAATGTAACAAAGCCCTTTTCCAAAACGTCAATAAAATCAGGTGTTAAGCCCCACATATTCATAGAAACGTAGCAGTTTTCATCAAGCTGATCAACTGTACCGTCATCATTTGCAATTCCTGCGCTGTTACCGTATTTAACAATATTGCCTGTTTCTACAACCTTTGTTAAATAACCATCATCGCCAGCCTCACATACACCTCTTGTAACACCACCGTTATCACTAAGTGTATTTTTGAGTATAAAACCAGCCATACAGAAATTATATTTCTTGATTGGATCTGCATCAGTTACCAAAAATTCGTGAATAGACTTAAATGCTTCCTTTCCGTAATAGTCATCAGCATTAATAACCATAAACGGCTCATTTACAATGCCCTTGCAGGAAAGAACAGCTTGACCTGTACCCCAAGGCTTCTTTCTGTCAGGGTGGTTCTTAAAGCCCTGTGGAAGTGCTTCCATATCCTGATAAGCATATGCAACCTCGCAAATGCCTGAAATTTTATTTCCAACAACTTCCTTAAAATAGTCTTCCATTTCTTTTCTTATAATAAATACTACCTTATTAAAGCCAGCCTCAAGTGCATCGTGAATAGAATATTCCATTATTACTTCACCGTTTGGGCCAAGTGGCTCAAGCTGTTTAATACCGCCGCCAAAACGTGAGCCAATGCCGGCAGCCATAATTACAAGTGTTGTCTTTTTCATTATACTTTTCCTCTACAAAAATTATTTATACATAGGACCGTAGTTTGCACAAGCACGGTAATCCTGACCCTCTTTATCCATACCGAACGCATTCCAAGCTGCAGGACGGAAAATCTTGTCCTCAGGTACGTTGTGCATACAAACAGGAATTCTCAAAATTGAGCAAAGAGTGATAAGGTCAGCACCGATATGACCATAGCTGATAGCACCGTGGTTAGCGCCCCAGTTGTTCATTACATCATAAGCTGTCTTAAACGCACCCTCACCTGTTACTCTTGGAGCAAACCAAGTGCATGGCCATGTGTAGTCTGTTCTCTTCCAAAGCTTGTCAGAAACATCAGCAGGCAAGCCAACTGTCCAACCCTCAGCAATTTGAAGAACAGGTCCTAAGCCCTTAACAAGGTTAAGTCTGATCATTGTAGCAGGCATTTGATCCTTTGTTTCAAATCTTGAAGAATATCCGCCGCCACGGAAGTAGCCAAGGTCAGCAAAGTTCCATGTTGTATTCTTCATAATATTCTTCTGGTCTTCTTCAGTAACCTCATACCAAGGCTTCATAACCGCATTACCGTTTTCATCCTTAGCGGCACCGTTAGCATCAAGGCAGCAAGCACCGGAGTTGATAAGGTGGATAAATCCGCCAGCTTCCTTAGCTACGCCCTCAATATCATAGCCTGTAGCCTTCTTAACAGCTTCAGGGCTCCAATATGTTCTTACGTCAGCAAACATCTGTGGTCTGTTTGTAAGAAGCTTCATAAAGAGCATGCCAAGACCGTTCAATACGTCATTTTCAGTTGCGAGAACATATGGCTCTCTTGCGCCATTCCAGTCAAAGGAGGTATTAAGCATAGATTCCGGGAAGTCACAGTTTGGATAGAAGTCTGTCCACTGTCTTTGACCCTGGAAGCCGGCAGCAATTGCGTTGTGGCCAACCATTTCCTCTTCACAGCCCTCGGGAAGGTTCTTGTTACCGTTCATCAAATCCTTGATGATACACATCATCTTAACAACAAACTCCCATTGCTCATCCTTTTCTTCTCTTGTCTTCTGCATATTTTCCGGATTCTTGTCAAATCCCTCAATGCAATTAGCCTTTACCCAAGCCATAGCCTTGTCGAACTCTGCCTTGTCGTAAATGCCCTCTGTCATACGTCTGATAATTTCAACCTCATCAACAGACTCAACTCTCATACCAAGATATTCCTCGATAAATGCAGGGTCGATAATAGAACCGCCAATACCCATACAGATTGAGCCGATTTGGAGATATGATTTGCCTCTCATTGTAGCTGCTGCAACTGCTGCACGACCAAAACGGAGCAGCTTTTCCTGTACGTCAGCAGGGATAGATGTATCTGTAGCGTCCTGTACGTCATGACCGTAAATGCCAAATGCCGGCAAGCCCTTCTGTGCGTGGGAAGCAAGAACTGCTGCAAGATATACAGCGCCCGGTCTTTCTGTACCGTTAAAGCCCCAAACACCCTTTATAGTCATTGGGTCCATATCCATAGTTTCAGAGCCGTAGCACCAGCAAGGTGTAACAGTCAATGTGATATCAACACCCTCTTTTTTGAACTTGGAAGCGCAAGCTGCTGCCTCAGCAACTCTACCAATAGTTGTGTCAGCAATAACAACCTTTACAGGCTCACCGTTTGAGTACTTAAGATTTTCCTCAAAAAGCTTTGCCGCAGCCTTAGCCATATTCATTGTTTGAGCCTCAAGAGATTCTCTAACCTTAAGTGGTCCGCGTCTACCGTCAATAGTAGGTCTGATACCGATTACCGGATAATCGCCAATTAATCTGTTTTCTGCCATTTTGTAAATCCCCTTTACGAAATTTATTTTATCATTTTAATTATAATGTTTTGTTTTCACAAAATCAAGGCTTATCTTCAAACTTTTTTCCCTTTTTCTCACTTTTCAAAGTATTTAATTGCAAAATCAATGCTTGAAGGGCCGTGTGGGTGGTGATCACACCCTACTTTTTTGTCTATATAAAGCAAATTTTCCAGCCCTGCCGATTTATATGCTCTTTCAATTGCAATTCCGTTTTCTTCATAAGGTACAGTCTTGTCGCTGTCTCCATATGCCATATAAATTTTTATCTTGTTTTCAACAAGCTTGTCAATTTTGCAGTATGGGTGTCCCTTAAAGGTCAAAATATCACTTTTTGTCATGCCCCAAGCGCGTTCAAATTCTTGCCACATTCCATCATGCACATCCGGCGCATTTCCAAGCCTTGCAGGACAGCTCAAAAAGCTGACAACAGGCGCATCAATATATAAGCCTTCTATGTTTTCAGGGCTCTTTGCGGCAATCAGGATTGACATCATTCCGCCGCAGCTCATTCCCAAGGTAATTACTTTGTTTGAAATGCCAAGCTCCTTTGAAGCATAGTCAATAAATTCTATTTGGTCATTAATTTCAGAGTCCGTTCCCCAGCGGTTGCGATTTTCCAGGAAAATAAGAGTATATCCACGCCTTACAAATTCATTTTGCAGGTCGGGAAAAGCAGCGAAATATTCGGTTTTAAACACGGTTTTTCCGTTTCTTTTACTTTCATCCTCAAGCATCAATGCAATTGCTTTTTTATTTTTGAAAGCGAATTCTAAATGGTATATGCCGTCATATCTGTACTCTGCTAAAATTTCCATAGCTTCACCTCATTTAATTCTTTGCTTTTATTTTACATTTAATTTTACTTAATGTCAATGAAAAAGCCGCACTTTTGTGCGGCAATTTCTAATTTTTTTCGACATACGGAATTCTGGAAACAGGAACGGACACAATGGCAGTAATTATAATTTCGGGTACCATATATAATCCATTGTAAAAAATTGAATAGAACCATGACAAGCCTTTGCCTGTAAATGTATTCAAAACAGTGTCTCCAAATGTACCGTAAAATCCGTCTTGACTGAAAAACCATTCAGCCCAGGCACCAAAAAAGATATAACCTGAAATAATGTGGGTTATATATCTGAGTGACAAAGCAAGTATAACTCCCAAGACAATTGCAAGAGTTTTATTCTTTACAGTATTTCTGAAAACTCCACCCAAGCCAAGAACGGTATATGCAACTATGTAGTCGAGCAAGCAAATTGCAATGGCGGCACCAACGCTACCCATATAATTATCATCATTTGGTAAGAAAAAGGCTTGAACCGTACCGAAAGAAATTATCATTTGTAGAACTGAATAGGAAAGGCCTGTTAAAAGTCCCCATTTTATGCCATACATATAAGATATCAGCACGATTGGCAGCATACTTGCGATTGTAAATCCGCCGCCGAACGGCAAATTTAAAAACGGAATAAAGCCGCAAATAACGGCTATTGTTATTGCAATGGCTATCATAATAGCCGAGGTGGTTAGACGTTTGGTTTTTTTGTTCATTGTTTTTCTCCTTGAAATAAAATATTACCGCACAGAAAAATATCCGTGCGGCAAATATATCCCAAGTATTGAATAGTATCTCCCTCCGACGGCATTATCCGTATCAGGTTAAAGGGTTTGAACAATGTTCATCTCAGCCTTTCAGCACCCCTGAATATTCTTTTGTACGATGGTTTGATTATAGCACCACTCTACATTCTTGTCAAGTGGTTTTCGTAATTATTTTTGTCGGTATAAATCAAAAGTGTTCCGTTTTCCACTGAAATTGTAGATTTTTCACAAATGAACTCATTGCTAACGCCTAACGGAATACAATTTTCAAGAGTAGCATTTTCAAGAGTATATAACAGCCCCTTTTCGTTGACGCCTTGTGCCTTATCTCCAAAGGAAAAAACCGAAATTCTGCCACTTGCTATTTCATCAAATGAAACAGCACTGTTGGAAATGGCAAAAAGCACATTATCTCCATCAACAAAAGCAATATCTATTCCCTTTTCCGTGTAGCTTGCACATAGTGAAATATTGGCAATCGTATGGTCAAGAGCACCGCCAATTGCACCAAAAACCATTATTTTTTTGTATCCCTGCTCAATGGCATATTTTATAGCAAGTGCGCTGTCGGTATCATCCTTTTTCACAGGAAAAACAATGGTATTTTCACAATCTATCTTTCCTGTATATGAGTCAAAATCGCCAATTGCGATCTGGGGCATTATTCCATTTTCTACAAGTGTAAAATATCCTCTGTCAGCACCGATTATAAGGTCGCCCTCTTGGGGTGAAATATTAATATCACAATCTAAAGCGCATGCTATATAACAGGTACTCATCATATTTCCTTCAAAATGTAGGCATCATATGGCTTCATTTCCACTCTGCCGCTGATTTTCTTGTCAGAAAGCACATCATAATATTCCTTGTCAAGAACAATAAATCCGTCCTTACCCTCAATTTCGATTGCTATTATACCGTTTTCTTCTCCAAATCTCTTTGTTAAGTCGATATTTTCCGATGCTTCAAGAGTCGGCGCCCTATCGACAAGCCTTAGCAGAGATTTTTTGTCAATGGCAGAGCCAAGAATAATAACCTGTCCCTTGCCAACCTTACGTTTTGCAATAGCAGTCAAATTCTCAAGTTCTTCGCTCTCATAAGTTGCAAGGCTTTCTGCATCTACTGTTTCAAAGGCATCTGTGCCCATTGAAAGCTGAATTTCTTCACCGTCATTCCACTTTGCCGTAATGTTCTCATCCTGAATTGGCAATTGATATTTAGTATAAACTCCGCAAAGCTCCTCAAGGAAAGAATATGGCTTGTCTGTGTATTTTGATGCACATTCTGTCATTATATCGGTAAGAGGTCCAACTATCCAAGTACCGCCATTCTTTATCCACTCAACAATTCTTGTTTCAAATCCGTCACGGGCTGCGTTTGGAAGGAACGGAGACACAATTACCTCATATTCACTTAAATCCTTGTCGGTTTCTATTACATCAATATTATAATGTCTAAAATAGTTATGGCACAAATCAATATATTTTGCCCTTACATCGTGGTCAAATTCAGCAATAAGTGGCGCAAAGAAGAAAATCTTAACTGAATTTGAGGAATAAGTCATAGCAATTTTTGATTTTGCTTTGGAATTTGATAAAAAGCTCTCTGCTTTTGTTAATGTTTCGGTTAGCTTTTTAACTCCGCGAGACGCCGGGTTCGGTCTTCCGCTTGAATTCAAAAATGCTCCGTGACCCAATTCATGTCCGTTCGGGTGGGAACGGAATAACCAATATAGGTTCATTTCTGCTCCGTGTGCGATAGCCAAAAGAGAGTTAACGTAGCTGTAATCGTTTGGACGGTAGCCATTATATGCAGCAATAGAACCATTCCAACCAAGTAAAGTTTCAGTTACCCAGAATGGCTTATCCTTTAATGAGCGATAAAAGTCATAATTAAACAAAGAACGATAAAGATTTTCGGTAGTATGGTAGTGGTTGTGCTGAACTACATCAAGCTTTTTGTTCATTTTATTATAGCTTAAATAGTTATCAACCATAAGGTCGGTACCGATTGGTGCATTGGTATATTCCCTTAAAGCATCAGCCTGCTCGTGAACATAAGAGCAAATTAGCGCCTCGTTAAATTCCACCCATTCAACAACCAGGCTTGGATTTTCCCAGGCGTATAACACAGGTGGCTCTATCTGGTCGAAGGTTTTATATTCAAGTGACCAACGGTAAGCTCCCCACGCTTTATTTAATGCTTCTATGTCCCCATTATATTTGTTTTTCAAATGATTTCTGAAGTTTTGCTTGCATTTGTCACAATAGCATCCGTGGTCATAAGGATGCACCTCATTATCAATTTGCCATCCAATAACTCCGGGATGATTTCCAAACACCTTTGCCATTTCTTTTGCAATTTTAACATTTAACTCTCTCATTCCCTTATGGGATTTGCAGGGATGTACTCTTGCGTGTACCTTTTCCTGATATTCGATGTAATCCTTTGATTTTACACGCATAGCATCGGGATACTTTTCAAACACCCATCTTGGCGGTGTGCAGGAGGGGGTACACATGACTGTGTAAATACCGTTTTCATAAAGCTTATCTACAACATACTTAAAAAATTCAAAGGTATATTCACCCTCGTTTGGCTCCATTGAGCTCCAAGCAAACTCGCCAATACGCATACAGTTCATACCATATTCCTTCATTTTGGCAATATCCTTGTCAATCTCACTTTTATCCCAAAGCTCAGGATAATAAGCAGCACCTATATAAAACTTTTTCATAGCAAATCTCCTTTTGAGTACTTATTATGTTTATAATAGCATAAAACATAATAAATGTCAATTTACAATCATTAATAAATTATTTTTGTAAAAATTGAAAAAAGGTATTGACAAAGCGCCAATAAATGTGTAAAATATAATGCGTGATGTAAATCGCAATATTTGGACCAATAGCTCAGTTGGTTAGAGCTACCGGCTCATAACCGGTCGGTCCGGGGTTCGAGTCCCTGTTGGTCCACCAAGCAAAAAGGTAGGTTTTTCACCTACCTTTTTTGTTTGTCTGTATTTCTATATACGGAGACTCAAACGCAGCGTTAAGCGACTCTTTCATGGAACGAGCGTAGCATTGCACACGAACCCCAAGTCTCAAATATTCGGCTTGAGGGCCCATAGACCGAAGGATTTTTCAAGGCACCAATAAACGACACGCACTTATGCCTTGAAAAATTCAAGAACGATGTCCCTGTTGGTTCACCAAGAAAGAAAGTAGATTTTTCGCCTACCTTTGTTATCTTGTATTCTTTCTAATTTTCATTAAAGATTTGTTCTATTGTAGTGGCGATTTGCTCCGTATGGAGCCATCTTCCTTTTTCGCCGTATAACAATCTTTTTGCTAAATCTCCTGAGCCACACCAGGTTGTCATTAGGATACCATTTATGTTGCCCGTGTCGTGCTTGATTGCGTAATTTACAAAGGCTTCAAGATTTCCCTTGTCTCTCCAAGGGCTTACCATCATTTTAAAGCCATTTTCTGCAAATATATCAACGGACGGATATTTTTCATATTTATCATAGTGCCAATCGCATATTACAATGTCACGCGATAGCTTTTCTATGGCAGTTTCGCTACCGTCATCAGATGATTCCCATCTGTTGTAGCCTGTGTCTTTTTGAGAAATAAGCCTGTCACCCCATATGAGAGTTGTTCCCCCCCGGATTTTTATGTGCTCATTTAGTGAATTAATCCAGCTTGAAATTAACTCCCCTTTTGTTTTTTTTGAACATTCGGGGCATAGTCCTGCATTGAACACCTCATCACAGCCGATATGTATCATATCAGCCTCAAAAACATCCATTATCTCATCTATCAGCTCGCAAACAACAGTTTTTGCTCCTCGGCTACTTAAGCATATACTTCGCGAATAAAGAATTTCCTTTGTACCACACTGCTCATCAAAATCAGGATATGCTCTTAAAAGTCCATCACGAATGTCAGCCAAGACCTGGTTATGTCCATGTAATATACCGTCAGTCGGCTCATTGGGAAAGCCCGATTGATGCCCAATCAAATTCATTTTTGGCACTAGCTTTATGTTATTTTTTCTACATACTGATAACAGCTTTTTTACATCCTCAAAGGAAAGTGGGTCATATCCCCAAACCTCAGGATGCTTTTTAAACTGATAGCGATATCTTACCTGCATAACTATCATATTAAAGCCACGCGGTGCCAAATATTCATCAATGAATTTTATAACTTCATCTATTTCCTCGCTAAGCGGTGCCGTCAACACTATACCTTTTGTTTTCCAAGGAATTTTCATATAACTTACTCCAATCAAAAAATACCAACTATTAAAATTGCCGCTATTCCTATAGCAAAGCCAAAGCCCTGTCTTTTTGTTAGCTTCTCATTATATATGAGCGATGATATTATACTTGACAAAAGCATGCTTCCTACATTGTAAACTGGAAATAGAATTATAGAAGGCAGTTTCCCTGATAAATTTAAATTTATGAAATTCAGCAGTCCCACACATATACCAAGGCACATTGGAACTATCACTTTTTTTATTGCCTTTTGTTTTTTGGACAGCTCCGGCTCACTTTTTCCTCTTTTGCGGATTACTAATGACACTATGCCTGTAAATAGCGATGAGAAAAATAAGGAGTAAACTAAAAACAAATCCAGTTCATCAGCGAACGAAGAGTACTGATGCGTTTTTTGAAATATTGCGTTAACTCCAGAACCAAGCATCGCCAAAACCGCAAACGGTATCCAAGCGACCGACTTTCCACCCTTTTCTCCTTTGCACACTATTAAGTACAATGATATTACAAGCAAAAGGATGCCGAACCATTGATAAACAGACACGCTTTCATTCCAAAAAAGCAATCCATAAAAAATAGGTACTAAAAAGCCACAGGAATATATAAGAGATACTAATGACGCAGGACCGTTGCCCATTGCCTTTGATTGCATAATTTGAGTTATAGCTACAGATATACCAAAGAACATAGAAAGAACAATGGAAAACTTAGAAATTTCAAGCAGCTTAAAAATTTCATCAGCAACAAAAATTAACGAACAAACAAATGCGACTAAAAGCGCTTTGAAATTTAGTAAAGCAGTTTCTTTTTTTGAGTATAGCCCTGTTCCCATCGCTTTACAAAACAAAGCCTTTCCTGTAGCTAACAGGGTTGACAAAGCTAAAATAAAATACTTATTCACTAGATTTTAACAACCTTCTGACAAATTCATTATGCTTATACGTAATTGCAGTAGCAAATTATCTGTTAAAGTTTGCGAAATTAATTAAAAAACAACTTAATCAGTATCTTTTAAAGTCACAAAAAACAACAGAAAAAGGCATTTTCCTTATGATTAAGATTTTTAGGTTACACCGTTAATATCGTTATATGAAACGAAATAGTATTTATCTGAGTGATAACCCTTTGATTCATCCTGCAAATATGAATACTCTGTACCGTTTTCATCTGTTACAGCTACATATGCACCCATTGCAAGTTTAGTGTCCTTCTGTGCGTCAGTAAAGCCAACTATTTTAAGCTCAAATGCTATAAACTCATAATTTGTAATTTCAGCATTAATAACATCATCTGCTACTGTGCCATCATCTGCAAATACATCATTATCACCAAGTCTGTCTTGTAATACTGCAAATACACCGTATTTTAAGGTTTTGCCTGTTGCTTCTGTGTATTCTTTAATAGCTTCATTATTTACAGTATAACCAATAGCAATTCCAACTCTACCATACTCAGGAGCAGAATAGCCAAGGCAAGTAAACAGTGCAGGAGCAGAAAAAGTATCAATTACATTACAGATCTTACATTTAACTACCTTTTCGCCCTGTTTTCCATAGCTTCCATAATTAAAGGTTATGATTTCGTGCTCATGATTAGGAGATTTACAGGAATAAACCTTTCCGCATCCGGAACACATAGTTATTTCATCTACCGTTACCACTGCCGCTTCATATGCAGAATATAGCATGATTGCTTTTGTTGACTTTATTTCATCAAGAGTGTAAGCCTTACCAGTATGGCAATACTCCTTACCATTAGTTGACCAAAGATTATAACCGCTTGGAATAGCTATTGTTGTTGAACCACTATGAGCATAAACACCGTCTATGTATGCGTTAATTACTGAATATGTATCAAATTTATTTTCTGCAATTTCTTTTTTGCTTGCCTTAAGAAATACCGCTACCTTATCACCAGGTTTTTTAGAATGATTCCAAGAGAAACCATAATTATTTGAACTATTCCATTCAAACTTGCTTACTTTCCATACTGTTTTACCTGTGCTATGGTCAAGAGTGAGTTGTGGAGTGTCTGTAAATATATATCTTGTGCCTGCTGTTACACCCGTATTGTAATAGAAGCAGGTTGCTCCATTGTCCTTAGTATAAACTCCAACTATTGCACTAATCTCATAATTACCAGTGCCTGATACATAACGATCTCCTAGTTCACCACCATAAACAACCGCTCTTGCTCCATAGTAACCTTGGTTAGTTGAAATAAAGCCTACCACATTAAACTGGTTTAGACCACCTGTTGCGTTAAAAATGTTATCGTAAATTCTTCCGCCATACATTACAAAGCGCTTATCGGCATATATGAAGCCAACGCCATTTACATTCATTCTTATACTTGTGAGTAGGTTACCAAAAATCTCGCCACCATACAAATTATAGAAACACGATTTTATAAGGGGTGCACTTATTACCTTGTTTGCATAAATCTGACATCCGTCATACATATTCACGGTTTTTGCGTAAATAATGCATGAGTTTACATTATCATCCTTGGTTGCGGTGTTGAAGTTAGCAATTGCTGACCCACTTAGCAGGTTCAAGCAAATATCAGGGAATACATTTGAATAATATGTTGTGTTCTCTACCAATGCAGGTACATAGCTAACTCTGTCGTGAGTTGCGTTTGAGCCATCAATTGTTAAAGTGCCTCCGTTTTTGCCACCTAAATTGATAACTACATTTTCATAAATCTCGCTAATATTCATCCAACCATCTGTTGTAGAATAATTTGTAGGCATAATTCTGTAGTTGCCGCCATCAGCAATAAATGAAACCTCTACATTGGATTGGTTAACAATAAGCTTTGAGCTTTCCCAATCTGCCTTTAGAATGTAAGTAATGCTCTTATTTGCGTAAATGTCGCAGGTGAGCTTAGAGTCAATTGTAATTGTATCTCCGCTTACTGCTTTTTCATATGCCGCTTCATACTCTTCGTTGCTCGATACCGAATAAGTTTCTGCACTTGCAAAAATAGCAAGCATAAACATACACATTACCGCTGTTATTAGAGTTAATAAAAACCTTTTCATAAATTTCTCCTTTAAATTTTTGATATAAAGTTCTTTGCATAGCAAAATGGCAGAGTAACTTCTTTACCAATATAATTATAACATCAAATATTTTCCTGTTCAATAGGATTATTTTGGCAATATATGGACAAAAGTGTTTTTCTGTGATATAATATTTAATGTAGAAAGGAGAAAAATATGTATTTTTATTCCGGAAAATTAAGTTACGGCAAACATACCGAAACCGATAGATTTATTTTTGTAAATGATTTTGGGTATTGTGAAGATTACTCAAGAATGTACACCTGCCGTGAAAATGGCAGATTGGACTATCAGCTTATTTATGTCAAGCACGGCACGCTTATCTTACACGAACAAGGCAAAAAGCTTATTCTTACAAGCGGAGATATTTGCTTATTCAGACCTAACGAACCACAAATATACAGTATAGAAGGAGAAAATACAACCCATTATTGGATTCTCTTTACAGGCAGTGAGGCGGAAAAAATACTCGCTTTTTTCAAACAACGTTCTTACAACATAGGCGTTTTTCCCGAATTTGAGCATTTTTGCCACAGCATATGGAGTGGCTTTCAAGCTGAACAAGAAAGTGCGGAGCTTCTTTTGGACGGAATGCTATTAACCATTATTGCGCACATATCCCAATCCGTAAACCAAGGTGGAAAAAGGAATACTGAGCTATTTAAGCTACGACCTGCTATCGAAATTATGAAATCTGAATGTCATATACAGCGTTCCAATGAAGAGTTAGCTTCTCTTTGCGGGTTAAGTAAATTTTATTTTATAAAGCTTTTCAAGAAAAACATAGGATTAACACCACAAGAATATTATACAAAGCTCATAGTTGATAAAGGCTCTAATTTATTGCTAAACACTAATTATAGCGTTAATGAAATTGCTAAGCTTTGCGGCATTGAGGATGCACTATATTTCAGCAAAAAATTCAAAAAACATATGGGAATGTCACCGCGTGTGTATCGAAACAATAACACTTTTGCTACATAAAAACAGAGCCTGCAAATCAGGCTCTGTTTTTCATTCTTATCGAAGCTCAAAACGGAATTCTTCGTTGTTTTTCTTCAATTTATTCTCCAAAATGCTTCTGCATTTCCTTTACATCAACAAGGGATAATTTTGTATTTTGTTTTACGGATATTGCTGCAGCAACACCCGCTGCCTCTCCAATTGCTATGCAAACAGACATAATTCTGAAATTGGAATGGGCAAGATGTGAGCCGCTGATGTTTCGTCCGGATAACAGAAGTCCCTCTATGTTTTTCGGTAGCAAGCATCCGTACGGTATTGTGTATTCATTATTTTGCTTCCATCCGTGTTGGATTCCTGTTTTATCAAGGCTGGCACCTGTCAAGTTATGCACATCAAAATTAAACCAGCCTCGCCTTACAACCCAATTATCATAATATTTTGCCGTGAGAATATCGTCCTTGCTAAGCGATTCCATTCCCTCAAAATGTCTTGTTTCACGCACACCTATAAGGGATGCTGAACTCATAAGCCAGCAGTTTTCATACCCCGGAACATATTCACGCAAAAATTTAATAATGGGAACAATCTGAGAACGGCAGGTGAACACGCCCTTTGTCAGGCTTTCGCTATTTGTTCCGTCAATTTCGATTGCATTTGTCATATTGCAGCAAACCGTACCGGGCATTGGCTGTTTGTATAACAGCACGTGACCAGCGGGAAATGGCAAGAGCTTTTTTGCCAGGGCTTGCAGCTCACCCTTCTCTGTTTGCACGGTTGTTTCGAAGGATGGCGGAAATACGGCTCTTTCAAAATCAACTCCGCCAATGTTAAACATAATTGTGCAGGGCTGCATTCTGTTATCCGTTTCTCTGCCCTTGAAATACGGCACCCCTGCTGAGGCGGCAACATCACCGTCACCCGTTGAATCAATTACACGCTTCGCTTTTATAAATCCACGACCGCTTTTGTTTTCAACTATTGCGCCAACAATAGTACCGTCTTCAACAACCGCCTTGCATACCAAGGTGTAATAAAGAACTCTTATTTTTTCCTTTTCAATCATTTCCTCAAGTACAATTTTTTGAATATCGTGATAGATAGCGTCCTTACCGCATCCGTTTTCCTGTGCCCAGCCGATATCCTTTGCCTTTTCGTATGCCAAATCCCATATTTCAGGCATAATTTTACTTGATGACCGTCCTCCCCAATGGGACATCATTCCTGCGGTTGCAATTCCGCCAAGACATCCTTGCGCTTCAACAAGCATTACTGATACTCCCAAACGAGCTGCCATAATCGATGCCCCAATGCCGGCAGGTCCTGCACCGCAAACCAAAACATCTACGTCCGCAATTTGCGGAATATTATTGTTTTCTTTAATAAAATTTTGCATTTCGGTTTCCTCTCTTTACAATCATCTATTTTTATTGTATAATGTAAATCAACAGAAATCCTTTGTTTTTTAACAAAATTTCTTTAAAAAACAACTATATGAGGTATAAATGAATAATACAGTTTTGCACGAGCTTCTAAGCTACATTGATTTTTTAAAGGAACTTGGTTATTTTGTTTCACTAAGCGGTTTTGATAATAACTTTGAACCTTATACAAGCAAATTACTCAATTACGAAATTCACCTTCACAGCATTTGCTTTTATCTTAAACAAAATCCAAATACCATTGATATGTGCATTTCAAACAAGAAATGTTTAAATAATGTAACAGTAAATGAGCCGTATTATTCCTGCTGTTATGCAGGCGTTGAAGAATATGTTATACCTATATTTTTTCAAGATAACTGTATTATGCGTATCAATGTTTCGGGATACAGAGATAATCTTGCAAAATCAAAAAAATTTGCTGAACGAATTTCAAAAAAATGCAATAATAATTTTTTTAAGCTGTATTCGGAATTATCTCCGTCTCCGCCATCGTTAAATGATGTTTTAAGGTTTATCAATCCTTTGAAATATTTAATTATAGAATTATACAAGCATTGTCAAATTCTTAACGAGAAGGGAAACAAGGTCTCATCCACAAAGCAGGTTTATACAGATGCCATACAGTACATCAACGAAAACTATGCACAGCAAATCTCTTGTGATTCCCTTTCATACGCCCTTAACTATTCAACCTCATATATCCAATATGTATTCAAAAAGGAAGGAAACTCAACTATAAAGGCGCAGATAATTAAAACAAGGTTAAGCCGCGCAAAATATTTACTGCTTAATTCTCGAATAAGCATCACGGATATTGCCTTTGCCTGCGGTTTTTCAGACTCAAACTATTTTTCAACTGCTTTTAAAAGCAAATACGGAATTTCGCCTAAAAAGTACCGCACGCAAAGCCTTACAGTATAAAATTTTAGTAATGATATTAAGTATGCACCCCAAAAGTGTTTAACTTTTGGGGTGCATATCATTCCGACCGAGGATTTTTTATGCTATAGCTTCTCTGTTCTTTTGTTTCTTAATTGTCATTTTCAAAGCGATTATATAGTTAATCGTTAGCGCTAATATTGTAAATACCCAAGTGATTGGGTGAACGAGATAGAGGATGGACAAATCGTTATAAACCCGAAATACGGTATATACCCACACAATTCTTATGACACAAGTGCCAAAAATTGTTATAAGGGAAGGCGGCAGGCTTTGGCCGTGGCCACGTATTGCGCCAGGCATAATACCCATAATACCAGCCATAAAGTACAGTGGAAACGTAAATTTTAACCTTTGATAGCCATACTCTACCGCAATAGGATTATTCTTAATAAATATTGCCATAATCCATTTTTTACCGAAGAACATACCAAGACCAAGGAACAAGCCGAGAACAGCTGTCATTAAAAGCGTATATCTGAATGCCTTCCTTGCCCTGTCTATTTTACCTGCTGCTACATTTTGGCTTGTAAAGGTTGTTGTTGCGTTCTGGAAGGAGTTGAGTGTAACCCACATAAGCCCCTCTACCGTTCCGACAGCTGTACTGCCCGCAATTGCATTGTCACCAAAGGAATTAACACCTGATTGTAAGAAAACGTTTGACAAGCTAAAAGCTGCACTTTGTAAGCCTGCCGGGATACCAACAGCCACTATTCTCTTTAGCTTATGCCATGAAAATTCAATATTTTTAAAGGAAAATGAGAAAAGCCCCTTATTTACAAGCAGGTTGACAAATATTAAAACCGATGATATAACCTGTGACGCTACTGTTGCAATAGCAACACCCTTTACTCCCATATGGAACACACCACAGAAAAACAGGTTTAAGAGTACGTTAACAAGGCCTGAAATTACAAGATAAATAAACGGCCTTTTTGTTTCTCCAGCTGTTCTGAAAACTGCGGCACAGAAATTATAAAGCATAGAAAATGGCACGCCTATCATAACTATTTGTAAATATGTAGTTGCGCTCTCTAAAACACCGCCTGAGGGCGTTTTCATAAGCTTAAGCACAGGCCCTGCCACAAATATACCTATTACCATTACTATCAATCCAAGTATGGGTGCCACAATAACAGAGGTATCAATTACCTTTTTAACTGATTTTTCATCACGCATACCGTAATAAAATGATGAAACAACGTCAACTCCTGCGGAAATACCCATAAACAAGCCGATTATTACATTATAAATGCTCGTTGTTGCACCTACAGCCGCCAATGCAATATCACCTGAAAACTGACCTACTACAACAAGGTCGGCTGCATTATATACACTTTGTAAAATGCCCTGTAGCATTATTGGGATTGTAAAAACAATTATTTTCTTAAACAATCCGCCATTTATCATATCAACACTGCGTGTCATTTTTCACTCCGAAGCTTTACAAAAAATGTGCAATTAAAAATTGCAACTACATTGTAGCACAACATTTTAAAAATAACAATACAATAACGAAAAAATGCGGCAATTTTTTGCCGCATTTTGTTTTATAAGTGCAATACTCTTTCTTTTATTTCCTGTGTTCTGCCTTGATTCCAATATTGTGTACCGATATAACCGCAGGTTCTTCTTGCTACATTCATTTTGGATTGGTCCCTGTTGTGACAGCTTGGACATTCCCAAACAAGCTTACCGTCTGAATCCTCAACAATTCGAATCTCGCCGTCATAACCGCAAATATGGCAATAATCACTTTTTGTATTAAGCTCGGCATACATAATGTTTTCATAAATGAATTTCATTACGTCTGTTACAGCCTCTATGTTGTTTTGCAGGTTTGGCACCTCAACGTAGCTGATAGCTCCACCGGGGCTCAGCGCCTGGAATTTAGACTCAATTTCGAGCTTTTTAAAGGCATCTATCGGCTCAGTCACGTGAATATGATAGCTGTTTGTAATATAGTTTCTATCGGTAACACCTTTAATTATGCCAAAGCGCTGCTGCAAGCACTTAGCGAACTTATAGGTTGTGCTTTCAAGAGGGGTTCCGTAAAGAGAATAATCTATATTTTCAAGAGCCTTCCACTTAGCTGTATATTCATTAAGCTTACGCATAATTTCAAGCCCCAGCGCTTCTCCCTCAGGCTCGGTCAGCTTTTTACCATTAAGCGCATATACGCACTCCCAAAGTCCTGCATAGCCAAGGGAAATTGTTGAATATCCTCCGTGTAACAGGCTATCAATGGTTTGACCCTTCTTAAGCCTTGCCAACGCTCCGTGCTGCCACAAAATCGGTGCGGCATCAGAAAGCGTTCCGCTCAATCTTTCGTGCCTTGCTTGCAAAGCCCTGTGGCAAAGCTCCATTCTTTCATCAAAAATTTTCCAGAATTCATCCATTTCGCCCTTTGCGCTAAGTGCGATATCGACTAAGTTAACGGTAACGACACCTTGATTAAAGCGTCCGTAATATTTTGGCTCTCCGCTTTTATCCACATAAGGTGTCAGGAATGAACGGCAGCCCATACAGGTATAGCACTGACCGTCACCGTTTTTGTCCACCTTATTTTGCTTCATTACCTTTTCGGAAATGTAGTCTGGCACCATTCTTTTAGCTGTACATTTTGCCGCAAGCTCGGTTAAGTACCAATAAGGTGTACCCTCGCTTACATTGTCCTCCTCGAGCACGTAAATAAGCTTAGGAAATGCGGGGGTTGTATAAACTCCTGCTTCATTTTTAACACCAATTATTCTCTGCTTTAAAGTTTCTTCGATTATAAGAGCCAAGTCCTTCTTTTCTTGCTCGTTTCTTGCTTCATTGAGGTACATAAACACTGTTATAAACGGGGCTTGACCGTTTGTGGTCATAAGGGTTACTACCTGGTATTGAATTGTTTGCACGCCCCTTGCAATTTCCTTTAAAAGACGCTTTTCAACAATACTTGATACAACCTCATCCTCCACCTTTATACCGGCAATCTGGAATTCCTCATAAACCTCTTTCTTGATTTTCTCACGGCTTACATTAACAAACGGTGCTAAGTGAGTTAAGCTAATGCTTTGACCGCCATACTGAGATGATGCAACCTGTGCAATAATTTGTGTAGCGATATTGCAGGCGGTTGAAAACGTATGTGGCTTTTCAATCATAGTTCCGCTGATAACAGTACCGTTTTGAAGCATATCCTCAAGATTTACAAGGTCGCAGTTATGCATATGCTGGGCAAAATAGTCCGCATCGTGGAAGTGAATTAATCCGTTATCGTGCGCCTCAACAATATCGGGAGATAACAAAATTCTTTTTGTAATATCCTTACTTACCTCACCAGCCATATAGTCACGCTGTACACTGTTAACTGTTGGATTTTTATTTGAGTTTTCCTGCTTAACCTCTTCGTTATTACACTCAATCAAGGAAAGAATCTGGTCATCGGTTGTATTGGATTTTCTAACCAAGGCTCTGTTATAACGGTAAGTGATGTATTTTCTTGCAACAGCAAAGGCACGCTGACCCATAATTTGGTCCTCGACCATATCCTGTATTTCCTCAACACCCATTGAGCGAGTTACCTTTGCGCACTTTTTTTCTATGTTCTCTGCTATGAGCTTGATTTGAGTGTCACTCATTCTTTCAGCCTCGGCAACGCTATTATTCGCCTTGTGAATAGCAATTACAATCTTGTTAATGTCAAATATCTTTTCTTCGCCGCTTCTTTTGATAATCTTCATACTTTCCTCCTTATATTTATATCATTACAGTAAAAAAACCGCAGAGATTTCTCTGCTTTGGTTGCTTTAACATTTTACTATATATAGTGTCTTTAGTCAAGAGTCAAAACTACATATTGTGTTTTTTCGGCATTTTGTACAAACGCTTTTATTCGTTGATTTGTCAATTTCAAAAAAATAAACCGCCAAAAATCAAACAGCGCTTGACTTCGGCGGTTTTTTCCTTTTTCTGTAAAATTTTTTGCATTTGTGCAAAATTATGAAAAGGTTAATATACGTTTATATACCTCATCGTAAATATACAATGCAAAGCTGATAATTGAAATAATCAATGCGATTTCTATAACCATATTAACAAGCACCATCCACTCAGCATATGGCTTTAAAATTACCATCAATGAATTCTCTACTGCATAAACAGATGATAAAGCAACTACAATTAAAGCGTTTTTCTTTGTTCTTCTGTCAAATTCTTTAAGATAGTAATCTATATCGCTTTGAGAAAATAAATCTTTATGCTCAAGTATGCTTGTCCTTGCATTGGATTTCATTACCATAGCTATAACCGCACACGTAGCAACAAGCGAAAGTGCGGAAAGCACAGCGGACACGCATACCAAGAAGTATAAACTCTCCGCCTCAGAAACCTTAAGCATACTTGCAAGATTGTATTTTTCAAAATACCCGGTATTGGACACTATTTCAAAAATGTTAAGTGCAATATTTACTACGGTTACACCTAAAAGAAGAAAAGACATTTTGTTCAGCTTATATATCCCCTTAAAAAATAGATAGCCCAATGCCAAAGCGGTAATTACGGGAAACATGAAGTCCTGGAAAATATCTACGTATGTATGCTCCCAAGTAAAATCAAAGATAAATACAGAGCCAAGCATTGTAAAAATCACTGCTCTCATATTATCTTTAGCAACGAATACGGATTTTTTTGTGCTTGTTTTTTCTGAATACTCAAAGCTACACTTGTTTTCGGTGTCCTTTGTAATGGCGTTTCTCAGGTAACTGATGTACTTTACAAGCCATATTATGTTGATTACTAAGGCTACAATAACGGAAAAGCCGATAAACAGCGGTCTGAAGCGCAAATATGTATAATCGGCGTTAATAGACAAGGCATTGTTTAAGGACAAGGCCGTTAAATCAGGCAGCATAGCCAGCACAAGCCTTGATGCAAATGCCACAATTGTAAATGTCTTAATACGTGAATCGGACACACCTACAGAAGTGTTGTCTAGGGAAGCTAAATGTGAATACGCATTGAACAGCTTAATTAAAAACGGTATGCCAAAAATCACCTCTAAAAGTCCAAAGCAGAAGGACATAAGAAGGGATAGCGTAGGATCAAAGGAAGAAACCAAAAGCATTGAAAAAATTTTGGCACCCGTTATTATGCACATCTTTTTAGCGGAAGTGTACACATCATCAACAAAGCCGTAAATGTATGATGCCCTTGAAAATGCCTTTATAACGAGCAAATAGCCAATTATATCGGGCAAAATATCAATGTTGGAAACAAGAGGGTTAAACCAAAAAATTGCGGCGATTATTAATAATTTAAGCATTATTTATCCCCCTTGTCTCTCGGTTCATTTTTCTTATTTTTGTTTGATGCCTTATCAAAAGCCTTGTTCAGAAAATCAAACACGGGCATTCCCGTTGATTTCTTTTCCATATCCTTATCATCCTCGTAGCAAATGCGCGCATAGCAGTTAAATACAATCACAAGCAAGAGCGCAGAGTATAAAATTTGTGAAACGATGCTGACAAGACCTAATCTTGCAAATGCCTGTTCATTGCTTATAAGCATAGAAACAATGTCACAAATCAGATATAACAAGACAAATACAAAGTCAATTATGCACCAGCCCTGTATTTTTCTTAATTCAACCTCTTTTGCAAGCAAATATATTGAGATTAACACCACTATAAGCAAAACAGGGGAAAGAAAGGTCTGTACGTTGAAAACAACCAAATATAATGTGTTGCCGACAATGCCAAAGACGCTTAATACAACAACTATCAAGCTATCGACAAGCAGTATGACAGAGCCTATGGCTGAAGATAGAAAAAACTTATTCTGCCCTGATAGCTTGTATAAAGCAAAAAGCATTAATGCAGAGCCTAACACGTAGGTATAAGCACCGAGGGGTGTCAAAGCACCGAAATAAGTTAAAAAGCAAGCAAAAAACAGTATGCCAAAGCCCATTACGCTTCCCCACCCTGGTTTGCACCGCAGCATTTCTTGTACTTTTTACCGCTACCGCAGGGACAAAGTTCATTTCTGCCAACCTTTTGCTCATTTCTTACAGGCTGTTGAACCTGCTTAACAGGCTTATTGCCTGACGCCTTTTCGCCAAAATTCATAAAGCCTTCCTCTGTAGGCTTGACAACCTGCACACGCTCAATTGCCTTTTCTCTTGGAACAGCCATCAAAATTCCGCGAACTGTATCATCACGGATATTAATGATCATTTCATCAAACAGGTCTGCACCGAGAAGCTTATATTCGTTAACAGGATTTCTTTGCGCATAGGATTGCAAGCCAATACTGTTACGAAGGTCATCCATAGCCTCTAAGTGGTCCATCCACTTTTCATCAACATTGCGGAGCAATACAACTCTTTCAAGCTCACGTGCGCCCTCTTCTCCAAACAGCTCGGTCTTTGACTCCCAAAGCTTCATAGCCCTGTTTGTTAATTCCTCAAGAATGTCCTTTGCGGTTATGCTTTCATCATTAAAATCATCCTTGTCGCAAAGCAAGCCCATATACTTGCTCCTGAGCTCACCAAGCTCCCAGCCTTCCCTGTCTGAGCCTGTGTATGCCTCAACTGAATCACGGATTGAGGACTTAATCATATTCTCGATTTTAGACTTCAGATCCTTGCCGTCAAGCACCTCTGCACGCTGAGAATAAATAATGTTTCTTTGCTGGTTCATAACGTCATCATAGGAAAGAACGTGCTTTCTCCTTGCAAAGTTTCTGCCCTCTAAGCGCTTTTGCGCGTTTTCTATTTGGTTTGACAAAAGACCAACGTCAATTGCGGTGTCCTCATCAAGGCCTAATCTTGAAACAATACCAATAACCCTGTCACCACCGAAAAGACGCATTAAGTCATCCTCAAGAGAAATGAAGAATCTTGATTCACCCGGGTCACCCTGACGTCCTGAACGGCCTCTTAGCTGGTTATCAATACGTCTGCTCTCGTGGCGCTCGGTACCGATAATAAACAAGCCGCCAACCTCTCTTACTCTTTCAGCCTCAGGCTCGATTTCAATCTTAAATTTATTGTAAAGCTCATTAAATACACGGCGAGCCTCGAAAACCTCTTCACTTACGGACTGTGAGCTTCCTGTTGCTAAAGCAATGGTTTCCTCATCATACTCGTCCTTTCTCATTTGGGTTTTTGCAAGATGCTCCGCGTTACCGCCAAGCATAATGTCAGTACCACGTCCTGCCATATTGGTAGAAATGGTAACTGCGCCGAATTTACCCGCTTGAGATACAATGTCAGCTTCCTTTTCGTGATATTTTGCGTTCAATACTGTATGTGGGATGCCTGCGCCCTTAAGCTTTTTGGAAAGCGCCTCGGATTTTTCAATGGAAACAGTACCGACAAGGACAGGCTGACCCTTTGCGTGACATTCCTTAATTTGCTCGATTACGGCTCTGTCACGTCCTGCACAGCTCCTATAAACCCTGTCATTATGGTCTATTCTAATCATTGGCTTGTTGGTTGGTACAACTACAACGTCAAGATCATAAATTTCACGGAATTCTGCTTCCTCGGAAAGGGCTGTGCCTGTCATACCGGAAAGCTTTTTATACATTCTGAAATAGTTTTGGAATGTAATTGTAGCAATAGTCCTATTTTCTCTTTGGATTTTTACCTTTTCCTTGGCTTCAATTGCCTGGTGCAAGCCATCAGAATACCTTCTGCCCGGCATTAAACGGCCTGTAAAGGTATCAACAATAATAATCTGTCCGTCGTGAATTACGTAATCGGTATCACGGTGCATTATTCCGTGTGCCTTTATTGCTTGTTGAATATGGTGATAAAGCTCGGAGTTTTCGGGAGATGACAGGTTCTCTATCTCAAAAAACTGCTCTGCCTTTTCAACACCGTACTTTGTCAGTGTTACGCTTCTCGCCTTTTCATCAACAATATAGTCTGCAAGAATGTCATCATGCTCAACCTTTAAATCAAGCTCTTTGATTACAAATTTTCTAAGCTTAGACACAAATGCTTCGGCTCTATCGTAAAGGTCGGTAGACTTTTGACCTGCGCCTGAAATAATAAGCGGAGTTCTTGCCTCGTCAATAAGAATTGAGTCCACCTCGTCAACGATTGCAAAAACGTGGCCTCTTTGCGCCATATCCTTCTTGTATATAACCATATTGTCACGAAGGTAGTCAAAGCCAAACTCGTTATTTGTACCGTAGGTAATATCGCATCTATACGCTTTGATTTTTTCTTCTCTTGTTTGACCGTGCACAACAAGACCTGTTGTAAGTCCAAGGAACTCGTGGACTCTGCCCATCTCCTCACAGCCTAAGCGGGCAAGATAGTCATTAACTGTAACAACGTGCACACCCTCACCTGTCAATGCATTTAGATAAGATGGCATAACTGCAACGAGGGTTTTACCCTCACCTGTTTTCATTTCCGCAATTCTGCCCTGGTGCAAAAGAATACCGCACATCAGCTGTACTCTGAATGGGCGCTTACCAAGCACCCTGTCCGCAGCTTCACGAACAAGGGCAAAAGCCTCAGGCAAAATACCGTCCAAGGTTTCCCCGTTTTTCAGCCTTTCCTTAA
Organism: Oscillospiraceae bacterium; assembly: GCA_015065005.1. Classification (GTDB taxonomy): domain Bacteria; phylum Bacillota; class Clostridia; order Oscillospirales; family CAG-272; genus RGIG2000. The sequence goes on along the minus strand of SVRE01000017.1, from coordinate 5,177 downwards.
ACTCATCAGTCTTTGCCCTCATTTCGCTATCGGACATAGCGGCAAATGTATCAGCCAGAGCCTCTATTTCATCAACAATAGGAGTGATTTTTTTGATTTGACGGTCACTATATGTGCCGAAAATTTTTGTAAAAAGTCCCATTACTTTTCGCCAAAATGGCTTCCTTCCATAGTAATACAGCATAATTATACTACAAATCTTTTAGAATTTCCACTATAATTTTAAAATAATTCTTTAACTTTCAGTTTTTTATTGATTTTGGTTTTGTTTTGCCTTATAATGTAAGTAATTACCTAACGGAAGGAAAAGTATGCTGAATTTAGTTTTATTAGAGCCTGAAATACCGCAAAACACAGGAAACATAGCAAGGACCTGCGCGGCAACTGGCGCTGTTTTACATATGATAAAGCCCTTTGGCTTTGAAATTGACAATGCAAAGCTGAAGCGGGCGGGAATGGACTACTGGTTCCATTTGGAAATACACTATTATGAAAACATTGATGAGTTTTTTGAGAAAAACCCAGAGTGTGAGTTTTATCTCTTTACAAAAAAGGCGTCCCACAGGCACACAGATGTTGAATATGGGGACAATCCCTTCTTTTTCTTCGGACGTGAAAGCTGCGGACTACCCGAGGACTTGCTTGAAAAATTCAAGGATAGGTGCGTAAGGATACCTATGAAGGAGGGCTTGCGCTCCTTAAATCAATCTAATTCTGCCGCTATTGCCGCTTATGAATACCTACGGCAAAGGAATTTTGATGGCTTATGTGATGTAGGCGGAAGATTTTAAATTATCAATCGAGTGGATTTTCCACTCGATTTAATTTTGCAAAAGAGTTGATTAAACGTTCCGTTTAGTTGAAATTGCTTTTTAGTTTCTGTACATAATACAATTGTAATGTTAAAATTTAATTACGGTACCGACATTATTTCCAAAGGAGCAAATATGAAAAAATCAATAGGACAGACTATTAAAGAATTACGCATACAAAAGGGAATTACACAGGAGGAGCTTGCTGAGCTTGTTTGTGTAACTCCGCAAGCAATTTCAAAATGGGAACGCGAGGTTGGATACCCGGACATTGCCCATATCGTACCTCTTGCCAATGCTTTTGGAGTTTCTATTGACGAGCTATTTAATTATAAAATTGATATTCAAGAGTCAGAAATCAAGGAATATACAGAAAAAAGCCGTGCTCTAAAAAACAAAGGTTTGGTTAAGGACAATCTAATTCTTTGGCGTGAAGCATCAAAGAAATTTCCGCGAAATCATACCTGCAAGGAACAGCTTGCTTACGCCTTACACGGTACTTTAAACAGTCCTTCTGTTTTTTCAAAAGAAGAAAGATGTAGTCATGCAAATGAAACTATCGAAATATGTAAATCTCTTCTTAACGAAAGTACTGATAACGCTATAAGAAATAGGGTTTTGCAACTGTTGGTTTTAACCTACTCTAATGATGAGCTACCAAGTGCAAACGAGGAGGAGGCGGTAAAATATGCTAATATGGCTTGCTCGTTTTACGTTAGTCGCGAAAAACTATTTGAACACGCTTGGTTTACCAAGGAAAATGAGCATAAATCCGTTTCTCAAAAGCATTTTAATAACCTGTTGTTCATGGACAGTATTCACCATAACATTCATTGTTCTGTTTACGAAAACGTACAAGAAAGAATTTTTGCTAACGAAACAATGGTTAAGCTTTGGAACACCTTAATCTATGACGGTAATTTCTTATTTTACTCTTGCCGCTTAGCACGGCTACACCGCGAATTAGCAAGTGATTACGCGGAATTGAAAAACAAAGACAAGGTCATGGAAAATTTACTTCTTGCAAAAAAATATGCTTTACAGGAATTCAACCAGCCTTTGGGAGTGCAATATTATACAAGTATTTTTGTCAACAAGGCTTTTTCGGACAAATCAACTTCAACAAAAAACTATACCGAAACCTCAATCGATATATACAAAAACGAAATAAAAGATAAATGCTACGATTTTATAAGAGAAGATGCTGATTTTAAAGAACTCTTGAATATTTAACAAAAGCGAGCGGATTTCCGCTCGCTTGTTTTATTCATTTGTCTGGCTTTTCTTTGCAAGCTTGAATGCAAAATAAAAGCTGGTGAAAAGTACTGCAAATGACAGCGCAAAGGTAAAGAGGTAAATTAATGTGCAAAAAAGGATTGCATTGCCAAGACCGTACTCCCAAGAGCCTGTGCTAAAACGGATTGTCCAAAGCCCTATGGCAATTATTCCGCTTATAATTACGGATATTGATGCGTACCTTTTCCTTGGAAAGCTATCAAGGCATACAGAGTTTATCCCTATTGCTATTCCCTTTTTGGCAAGGAGAAAAATATTTAAATAAAATACTGTTACAAGCAGTGCGGTTTCGATAAAAAATGCTAATGCAGTTTCACTTGTTGTTTGGCTAAAGCTGTATAAGTTAAATTTGATAATCAAGTCAAAAAATATGCCAATTGTCAGCACATAAAAGCTGATTTTATATGCCTTTAGGCTTTCATTTATCACTCTTTCATCTTGAATATTATTTTTCATTTTCTTCCTCCCAAAAAATATCGTTTAAGGTTTTACCAAGTGTCCTACAAATTGCCTTACATAGCTTCAAGGTAGGATTATATTCCCCTTTTTCTATCAGCGAAACAGTTTGTCTTGTAATGCCTATTGCCTCCGCCAATTCTGTTTGACTCATTTGCTTTTCTGTGCGTGCTACAATTAGTTTTATGTTTTTCATTTCTCTATCCTCCGCCAATAGTGTAACATATATATTCCATTTTGTCAACTATATTTTAAAAGACCTAAGGGAAAACTTAGGTCTTTTTGTATCAAAACAGTGGGGAGAAGGCGGCGATAACGGCGCGGAAGGCGCGGACAAATGGGGATGCTTTACAATCCTCAAGTGATATTTTTATGCTTTGGCTTAAGAGGTTATTATAATCTGCCAAGACGTCCAAAACTACGGGTGTGTTATACATCCAAACACCACACTCAAAGCTTAAGTAAAAGCTCCTGAAGTCAAAATTAACGCTACCTACATTGGCAATTTTGCCGTCAGATACTACTATTTTTGAGTGATTAAAGCCGTGCTTATATTCATAGACCTTAACACCTGCCTTAATTAGGCGGGTATAGTATGATTTTGTGGCTTGATTTACTATCTTTTTGTCGGGAATATGTGGCACTACTATTCTTACATCCACACCGCTTTTGGCTGCATTGGTAATCACCTTTAGCATTTCATCATCAACTACGAAATAGGGGGTGCTGATATAGACGTATTTTTGCGCCTGCGATATTATGTTCATATACACGCTTGCCCCCACATTTTCTTCATCAATGGGGCTATCGGTATATGGTTGAAAAACACCTTCGTCTATTTCTTCATATTCAGGCTTTACAAGGCTTTGCTTTTCCTTGGTAATATATTCCCAAAGGGTTAGGAAAAAGACCTCAAAGCTATATGCGCCCTCTCCGTACAGGGCAATGCCGGAGTCCTTCCAGTGCCCAAATCTTATTTCGCGATTTATATACTCATCCGCTAAATTAACACCGCCGCTATATGCTATTTTTGTGTCTATGGTGCATATTTTCCTGTGGTCACGGTAGTTTAAAAGCAGGCTGATTGCGGGGACAAAGGGGTTGAAGGCCTTTACCCTTATTCCCGAGGAAATAAGGGCTTTTATTTCCTTTTTGCTTATTCTGTCTATACTGCCAAAATCATCATAAATTACCCTTACGTCAACTCCGTTTTTTGCCTTTTCCTTAAGGATTGCTTTTATTTCATCCCACATATGGCTTTCCTTAATTATAAAGTACTCAACGTATATGGATTTTTGGGCGGTTTTTAAATCATTTAACAGGGAAGCAAAATAGCCTTCACCGCAGGAAAAGTATTTTGCCCTTGTGTTTTTTACAGGGGATGAATATGCAAAGTCCTCTATATACCTTGATTGCTTTTGCGCATAGGAGTCCTTAAAGCTTATCTTTTCTCCTTTACCTAAGATGTCCTTTATTCTATGTGTGATGCTTAGCATTTTCCTTTTGGTTTGCTTTGTGTACCAGCTACCCTCAAGCATTATATAAAGTGTTAAGCCAAACATTGGTAAAAGCAGCAAAAGTAAAATCCAGGCGATTTTATAGGCTGAGTTCATATTTTTGTTTATTACGTAAACACAGCATAGCATTGATAGAATCAAAGAGATTGAGTAATAGTAAACAAAAACACCGTCAAAATATGCAACTAACACGAATATTATTGCAAACTGCGCCAATATGTTTATGGCAGTTAATATCATTCTACTTGTAAAAAGCTTTAAAATTCCTTTCATTTTATCTCCTTATATAAATAGCGGTTGTATCTGTTTTCTTTCAAGGGCGCCCTTGAATGTACTGTCCAGCAGGGAAAATTCACATACTAAGGAATGTGGCTTTCCACTTGGGTCATCCTGCCTCATAGGGACAAAGAAAACATTCTTCCTTTCTAAAAGAATACTTATGTTTTGTAGGTTAGCCGACAACGCATCATTTGAGCAAAGTGCCAAAACCAAGGGTCTGTCTGAGCGAAGATGTGCCTTTGCTGCCATTGTAACGGCGGTATCGGTTATTCCCCTTGCCATTTTTGCAAGAGTATTGCCTGTGCAGGGGGAGATTATCAGGGCATCAAGAGAAATTTTTGGTCCCAACGGCTCCGCATCTACTATTGTGTGTATAACCTTATTACCCGTTATTTCCTCTACGTTTTTAATTAAGTCACTTGATGTGCCAAAGCGTGTGCTTGTGTTATATACATTATCACTCATTATGGGCAAAATATCATAGCCCTGTGATTTTAGCTTTTTTAGCTCCTCTATGCTTTTCCTATGGGTACAAAATGAACCGCAAAACGCATAGCCTATCATATACTGTCCTTTCCCGTTTCGGAAAGTATTTTTTCTATTGTATCAAAGACAGCCTGTGCTGCGCTTATTGGTAAGATTTTGCCGGGCAGGGCTGAGGCTATGCTTACCCTCTCCATATTTTCAAAGCCGTACGGCGATGAGGCAAGCTCAACTATAAATGTTTCCTTCGGTATTTTGTATATCAGCCCACTTGAAAATATGTTATAGGGTACTGTGTTTATGACTATATCGCACCTTGTACTATACTCTAATT
>SVRE01000016.1 GCA_015065005.1 Oscillospiraceae bacterium | reverse complement strand
TTCTTTCGAACAAATCAAGGTTTTCTTCAATGCTTCTATCCCTGTATGGGCTGTTTTTGCCCGGCTGGGTCAATGTACCCCTGTACTCCTTCATCTCCTCAGCAGAAAGGTCACAAACGTACGCCTTACCGTCTTTAATCAGCTTTACAGCGTACTCATAACACTTATCAAAATAGTCTGAGCCATAATAAATACCGCCTGTTGGCTCAGCACCAAGCCATTTAAGGTCCTCATAAATACTGTTAACATATTCAGTATCTTCCTTTGAAGGGTTGGTGTCATCATATCTTAAATTAAACTCTCCACCGTACTTTTTAGCAGTTTGCGCATTTATCCAAATCGCCTTCGCACTGCCAATGTGAAGATATCCGTTTGGTTCGGGAGGGAAACGGGTATGGATTTTTCTTGAAAATCCATTCGCCAAGTCCTCATCAATTATATCATGTATAAAATTTGAACTCATTTCTTCCATAAGAAAACCTCTCAAAGCGTATTAATCATTTTATTTATACGTTTAACTACAGTTTCATAGCCTAAAATCTGCATTACACTATACATATCAGGAGAATTAAGCTTTCCTGTTACTGCAATTCTTATAAACATACTAATATCGGAAACATTACCCTTATATGCCTCAGGATTAAGCTTGTATGCCTTCATATCAGAAGCATAGCCAAGCATATCAGCGATATCTTTGATTTTCTCAAACCAAACATTTGAATCATCACTAATATCAAAGCCTTTAACAAACTCCTCAAGAGCAAGCTTTATATCATTCTTACTAAACTTCTCGGCATATTCATCGGCAACCTTAAAGAACTCGTCAAAAAACAGGTCAATATAGCCCCTGACATCCGACCAAAGAGCAATATCCTTTCTTGGATTTTTTCCACCGCGTCCAATTGAGAAAATTGATTTGGTATATTCTGGATTTTTAGTCATAACGTTATAAAGCTCTCTGTCATACTCCTTGGCCCACTCGGATGACTGTACATATACATCCTCTGCGGTCATTCTTGAAATGACATTTTTAGATACATCGTTCAGCTTGGCAAAATCAAAAAGGCATCCTGATATTGACATCTTTTTAATGTTAAACGGAAAATCTGTATATGGCTTGTCTTTGTTTTGCATATGCCATTCCTCATAATTGGAATTAAGCAATGTCATAACGTACTCACACACAGCCTCGGGACAATATCCCATTGATGTGTAATCATCCATATTTGCGCCCATATCGCGCTTAGAAAGCTTTTTCTTATTTCCGTTTTCATCAATACGCATTATCTGTGCGATATGCATATATTTTGGAAGCTTAAATCCAAGATAAGAAAACAGCTGTATGTGCTTTGCAAGGCTTGGAAGCCATTCTTCACCGCGGATAACATGAGTTGTACCCATAAGATGATCATCAACAGCATGGGCAAAATGATATGTTGGAATACCGTCAGATTTAAGAAGAACAAAATCCTCATCGTTTTCGGGAATCTCAAGTGTACCCTTTACAAGGTCAGTAAACTTGATTTTCTTCTCGGGGTCGCCGTTAGCCAAAATTCTAAGCACAAACGGATGGCCCGATTTCAAATGCTCCTCAACCTCTTCAATGGTAAACTCACGCCTTGCCAACATTTCTGCACGTCTTGCTGCAGCTTCTGCCTGCCAGTCTGTATTTTTAATTTCTTCCTTTTTGTTAACTGCCTGCAGCTCATCAAGCTCCTCTTCAGTGGTGAAGCAGGGATAAGCCTTTCCTTCACGCACAAGCTGCTTTGCATATACTTGATATAGCGGACCGCGAAGGCTTTGCTTGTAAGGTCCGTATGCTCCTTGGTCGCATATTTTTCCATTTTCATCGAGGATTGCGCCTTCATCAAAGCATATACCGTATTTGGCAAGAGTTTTGATTAATGCCTCGGCAGCGCCCTCGACCTCACGCTTAGCATCTGTGTCCTCGATTCTGAGATAAAAAACGCCCCCGGATTGGTGTGCTAACCTTTCACCAACGGTTGACGGAAAAAGTCCGCCAAAATGCACAAATCCTGTAGGACTTGGTGCAAATCTTGTTACTTTTGCGCCTTCCGGTAGTTGACGCGGAGGATATTTTGCCTCCACATCTGCCGGAAGCTCAGTTATTTCAGGAAAAAGCAAATCCGCAAGATAATTATAATCCATATTACACCTCTTAAAGCTTAATATTTAAATTATTATAACACGCAAAATTTAAAATGTCTATATTTTTTTGCTATAAAGATTAAAAAATCGGTATTAAACCTAACGTTAATCAGGTTAATACCGAATTTTTTATTTATAGAAGGTTATATTTGCATTCTCAAAAGGTATTTTTGCTTTCAAAATATAAGCTGAGTTTGGGTTGAACACCTTAATTGCCCTCCCTGTTTCGTAGCTTTTCAAATCAATGTTCGAGTCTAAATGATACTTATTATCACTCCTGTTTACAATTGTGACAACAAAATTCTTATCATCATAGCGTACAAAAGCCAACAAATCAGAATTACATTCAATTATTTCGAAGAAACCATTTTTAAATAATGACTCAGAACGTCTGATTCCACCGATTTTTCTGTAAAAATCAAGCAGCTCCTTGTTCTCTCTGCCCCAAGGATATGGCAAACGGTTAAAGGGATCTCTATATCCCTCCATTCCGGCTTCATCACCATAATAAATGCAAGGCACACCCGGAACCGTTGCAATTATGGCATATGCCAATTTTAGCAACCCTGTTGCTTTTTTCCTTTCAGCCGCACTCATGCGCTTAACTGAGAGCTCTTTATTTGTATAGCCCTCACTGCTTTCTCCGCCCAAAACGGTCAAAATTCGCTCTGTATCATGCGTACCCAAAAGATTCATAAGCAAATCTGCGTTGTGCTTTGGATAGTGAGAATACAACATTTTACAAGTGTCATAAAGCATACTGCAATTACCATGCTTTATATAATCAATTACAGCTTCTCTCAAGGGATAATTCATAACAGAATCAAGCTCATTTCCAAGGAAATACTTTTTCCTTTTGTCATATGCTATTTTGTTAGAAGCATCCTCCCAAACCTCACCGTAAATCACACCGTCCGGATTAATAGATTTTACTTTTTTGTTCAAAGTTTTTAAAAAATCATCGCTCAATTCATCAGCAACGTCTAACCTGAATCCATCTATTCCCTTTTTCATCCATTTTTCAACAACACCGCCGTCACCTAAAATGAATTTTTGATAGCTTTCGCAATTGCTGTTCACTCGCGGTAATATTTTCACATCCCACCAGCACTCATAATCATCGGGATATTTTCTGAAATTATACCACTCAAAATACGGTGATTTTTCTGATTGATAAGCTCCTACGGAATTATAGCTACCGTTTTTGTTAAAATAGATGCTGTCTGCGCCTGTATGGTTGAAAACCCCGTCAAAAATTATATGGATGCTCCTCTTTTTCGCCTCATTTATCAACATTTCCAGGGCAAGCTCGGAACCAAACATAGAGTCCACAGACATATAGTCACCTGTATCGTATTTATGATTGGAATACGCATCAAAAATCGGACTTAAATATAGGCAAGTAACACCTAATTTTTCGATATAATCTAATTTTTCTATTATTCCGTACAAATCTCCACCAAAGAACATATTGTTTTCGACATAACCACCGGGTACATCTGCATATTGCGGTATGCCGTTATACCAATCATCATTCATAACAACATTGTCCTTAGGCTTGCACTTGCCACTCTTGTTAAAGCGATCGACAAAAATATGATACATTATGCCACCGTGCATCCAAGAAGCACATCTGCTTTTTTCTTGATAAATAAGTAACTGTATCATACCGTCTGAATTGTTTTCCATCTTAGTAATTTCAGTTACTTTTTTACCTTCTCCGTAAAACTCACAGCTTGGAGAGTCTATCTCATACTTGTAATAGTATAGTCCCACTCCGATCTGTGACATATCAATGCTGCACGTGTACACATCATTCGAGCCGTCAATAGCTATCCAATCAAAGTCAAACCTTTTGTAGTACTTGTTTTCTAAGCCCTCCCCGCAAAGGTGCATGCAAACAGAGCTTGCACCGCACCTTCTCGGAATCAAAAGTTTAAACAGAACATTGTCCTCAAAGGAAAACGCGCCAAACGAGGACAAATCCCTATTTCCTATATATTTTCTTTCGCAAAATTTCATTGATTACTTAACGCTTGTTAAGTGCCAAATATTATCAGCATACTCCTTAATACTTCTATCAGCAGCAAAGAAACCTGATTTTGCAATATTAACAAGCGACATTTTTCCCCATTGTTCTTTATTGTTATATGCCTTAATAATTTCCTCAGACTTGATATAGTAGGAATCAAAATCAGCCAAGCACATATAAGGGTCAGCAACACCGCCAAATCCGCCAATTAAATAATTAGCTATATTGGAGAATGAAACACCATTAAAGCCCTTATTAAGGCGATCTACCGCCTTTTTAATACGTGTGCTGTTGTTGTAGAAATCGATAGAACGATAGCCTCTTTCCCAAAGGTCATCCACTTCCTTTGCGGTAAGACCGAAAATAAAGATGTTATCATCGCCAACAGCATCCTTCATTTCAACATTGGCACCGTCAAGTGTACCAATAGTCAAAGCGCCGTTCATCATAAATTTCATGCAACCGGTACCGCTGGCTTCCTTACCGGCCAAAGAAATTTGTTCACTGATTTCAGATGCCGGCATCAGCACCTCAGCAGTGCTTACATTGTAGTCTTCGAGGTAAACAACAGAAAGCTTATCCTTAACCAACGGATTCTTTCTTATATCCTCTCCAAGATTCCAAATCAACTTGATTATATCCTTTGCCATATAATATCCTGGGGCAGCCTTACCGCCAAAAATAAAGGTTCTTTTGGTAAATGCTCTTTCAGGATGCTCCTCAATATCAACATAATAGCAAATTATCTTTAAAGCATTCAAAAGCTGACGCTTATACTCGTGCATTCTCTTAACCTGAACATCAAACACAGATGAGGTATCAAGAGAATATCCGGTCTTGTTGAAAATATACTTTGAAAGCTTTAGCTTGTTGTTTTCCTTGATTTCGGCAAGACGCTTTGTCACGGAATCATCACCAACATATTTCATAAGCTTTTCAAGCTCACTTGGATTAGTTATATATTCGTCACCAATACAATCTGTAATTAAAGAAGCAAGCTCAGGGTTGGAGTAATTCAACCATCTTCTGTGTGCAATACCGTTAGTTACATTTGTAAACTTTTGTGGTGAAGACTTATAAAAATCGTGGAAAACTGTTTTCTTTAAGATATCAGAGTGAAGCTTGGATACACCGTTTACGGTATGGGAAGCAACAACACTTAAATTAGCCATTCTGACCTGTGAATAAGCAATAATCGCCATTTTGGAAATTCTATCCCAATCTCCGGGATATGCCTTCCACAAATCTTCACAGAGCCTGCGGTTGATTTCCTTAACGATAGAATGAATTCTCGGTAGCTTAAAGCTAAACAAATCCTCATTCCAGCATTCAAGAGCCTCCGGCATAACTGTATGGTTAGTATAAGAAACAGTTTTGGTTACAATATACCATGCATCTTCCCAAGAATAATTATAGATATCCATCAATATTCTCATAAGCTCCGGCACGCAAAGGGCGGGATGAGTATCATTGATGTGAATTGCCACTTTGTCTGCAAATCCAGCCATTGAACCGTACGCAGCAATATGGTCACTGATTATACTTTGCAAGGATGCAGAGACTAAGAAGTACTGCTGACTTAAACGAAGCAATTTACCCTCTGTATGCTCGTCAGAAGGATATAACACCTTAGAAATTACCTCTGCGTTGGTTGTTTGTTGAATAGCCTTAACATACTGACCCTGTGAGAAAAGATTCATATTGAAATTAGTCACATCATGAGCCTTCCACAAACGAAGTCTGTTCACAGCAGTGCCGGCACCGGATATCATCATATCATAAGGTACCGCCTCTACCTCTTCATAATTCTCATATTTTATAGCAAGTCTGCCGTTTTCCCATTCTTCCTTAATGTGACCGCCAAAACGAACAGTAAACTTTTTATCTGTTCTTGGCACAAGCCAGGATTCGCCACCGGGCAACCATGTATCAGGCAATTCAACCTGATTACCGTCAATAATTTTTTGCTTAAATAAGCCATATTCATAAAGAATTGAAAAACCATCACCGGGATAGTTAAGGGATGTCAATGAATCCATAAAGCAAGCTGCAAGTCTGCCAAGACCGCCATTTCCAAGACCCGGGTCAGGCTCCATTTCATAAATATCATTGATATCAAATCCGTAGTCCTTCAATACTTCTTCATAATAATCAGCAATTCCAAGGTTTCTTAGATTATTCTTCAAAGAACGACCTATCAAGAACTCCATACAAAGATAATAAATTTTTTTAGCCTGCGCCTTTTTAACCTGGCGCTTAAAGGATGATCTTTTTTGAGTTAAAATATCCTTTACAGTAAGAATCGTAGCCTTGTACATCTGCTCCTTATTGGCATCCTCGGCGTTTACACCGAAATATCTCGAAAGCTTTAAATCAAGGGCTTCCTTTACCGATTCTTTAGAAAAAACTTGGTTCATTAAAATAATTCTCCTGTGATAACTACAAATATTTACATTTTTTGCATTAGCCGGAAAATACCCCTTCAAACGCACTTTAAAGTGATATAGCGGTACTTCTTGACTAAATTAGAATAGACTGTCCCGCAAGATCCTCACGGGACAGCTAGTCATCAATATTCTTTTGAAAGCTCGTTATACATAGCTAAATATTCCTTAGCCGATGCATTCCAAGAAAAATCAACTTCCATAACCTTTTTGGTAAGAGCCTTCCATTTTTCTTTATCGCCAAACAACTCAACAGCGCGCGCAACCGCATCCTTCATTTCATGTGCATTGTAATTTGCAAAGGTAAAGCCATTGCCTTCAGCGGTAAATTTATTATATGGCTTGATAGTATCATATAAGCCACCTGTTTCTCTTACAACAGGTATTGCACCATATACAGATGAAATCATTTGAGAAAGTCCACACGGCTCACTCTTTGATGGCATCAAGAAAATATCAGAACCGGCATAAATTTTCTTTGAAAGATCTTTATTAAATTCAAGGAAAATCTTAACCTGGTTAGGATATCTGTACTGAATTGTTTTAAAGTACTCTTCAAGCTCACGCTCACCTGTACCCAAAAGAACAAACTGTATTCCCAAGCTAAGCATTTCAGGCAAAATAAACTTAACAAGGTCAAAGCCCTTGTGAGCTGCAAGCCTTGAAATCATTGAAACAACAGGAACATCGGGATTTTGCTCTAAGCCGCACATTTCCTGAAGCATTCTCTTACATTCAGCCTTGCCAGACAATTTCTTTGAGGAGAATTTGGAAGCGATCACATCATCATTTTTAGGGTTATAGTAATTTACATCTATACCGTTAACGATACCGCAAAGCTTACCGCTGTATAAATGTAAAACGTAATGAAGACCGCTTGAATAAAACTCTGTTTGGATTTCATCCGCATATTTTTGGCTGACGGTAGAGATTCTATCAGTACACACAATAGCGCCCTTTGTCAAGTTAATATTGCCATTGTACTCAACAATGCTCTTATCATCGGCATCAAGACCAAATACATCCCACAAAATAGACATTGAGAATACACCCTGGTAATCTATATTATGAATTGTATAGATGGTTTTTATGTCACGGTAATGAGGTAACAAGCAATATTTCCTCTTAAGGTAAATTACTGATGTAGCACTTTGCCAATCGTTGGTATGCAAAATATCGGGATAGAAATCTATCATGGGCATTATATCAAGAACAGCTTTTCCAAAGAAAGCAAATCTTTCTGCATCATCAAAATCGCCGTAAATAGAGTCTCTCTTGAAATAGTACTCATTGTCTATAAAGTAATAAGTCACGCCATTATTTTCGCATTTATAAAGGCCGCAGTACTGCTTTCTCCAAGCAAGCTCAACAATAGTATTGCCAACATACTCAAGTGATGATTCAAATTTATCCTTAATTTTCTTGTAAAGTGGAAGAATAACACGGACATCTGTATCAGGTTCAGCCGCCTTTACAGCTTGGGGTAAAGAGCCTAATACATCACCGAGACCGCCTGTTGAAATATATGGAACCGCCTCAGCTCCAACAAATAACAATTTCATATTCTACCTCCTTAAATCATCTTTCCCTTGGATAAATAGAAAGGAAGCGTTTCATCGCCGGACAAATTCTTGTTATCCCTTATCACTACGTTCTTATCGGCAATTACGCAGTTAAGCTTAACGTTTTCTCCTGTAAATGTATCCTGGAATAAAATACAATTTTTAACTACTGTTCCCTTTCCTATCTTTGTTCCTCTGAATACAATCGAATTTTCTACTTCTCCAAAAATCTGACATCCATCAGCAATCAAGGAGTTTTTAACCTTGGCATCAGGGCTGTAATATGTAGGAGCAGAATTTCTAACCTTTGTGTAAATCGGTCTGTTGCGAACACCGAAAAGCTGTTCTCTGACCTGGTTGTTATTGATAAGCTCCATGCTGGAAGCATAATAATCCTGTGAGGAAGAAATGCAAGCAAAATATCCATCGTATCTATATGTACGATAAACTTTTCTTTCAATATTTTTCAAGAGGATATCCTTTGTAAGGCTATCATAATTATGCGCAATAGCATCAAGAACGATTTCTTGTAAATACTGTCTGTGCATAACCATAATGTTAAGGTTAATATCTGCCTCACCCTCAAAGCTGTTCAATCCCGCCTTTACATCGGTTATTCTGCCGCTTTCGTCAGAATCAATCAAAACATTAATCTTAGCCTTTTCTTTGGTTAATTTTACTTTTTTAACCGCAATAGTAATGTCTGCATTATTAGCAATATGATTTTTCACCATATCCTTTAAATCTATATTGCAAATCACATCACAGTCAGACAGCACAACGTAGTCATCCGGAATTTTGCTGATAGAGCTGTTAACACTTTTCAACGCTTCAAGACGTGTGCTGTACAGTGAATTGGAGTTATTTGCATACGCAGTGATGAATGGTGGCAATATTTTAATACCGCCTGACTTTCTCGCCAAATCCCAGTCCTTACCGGAGCCGATATGGTCCATAAGGGACTGATAATTGTAGTGTGTAATAACACTGATATTATTGATATTGGAGTTCACCATATTGGACAATGTAAAGTCAATAAGTCTATATCTGCAACCGAACGGAACAGAAGCCATTGTTCTGTTTCTGGTTAATTCCGGTATATTAGTATCGTGAATATTTGAAAAAATAATTCCTGCAACTGACATATTATCTCTCCCCCTTATCTTTGAATAACGGAAACACCGTCAACAGAATCATTGTTTATCATAGCATCTGAGGCTATGGTAACACCGGGCTCAATACAAAGTCCGCTTCCAACCACAGCGATTCCTTTTGCATTTTCCTTATCTTCACCAACAACGGCATTTTCGGAAATAATGCTATCGCTGTCTATAATTGAATAGTTAACAACCGCACCTGATTTAATTACGGTATTACTCATAATAACAGAATCCTTAACAACAGCGCCCTTTTCAACCGTTACACCGTTTGAAAGAACACTGTGCTCAACAGTACCCTGAATCTCGCATCCCTCTGAAATTATCGAATTGGATATAGATGCATTCTCACCTATGTGATGCGGTGGCTCAGCATAGTTTCTTGAGAATATTCTCCATTTCTTGTCGTGTATATTAAATTCAGGCTTTTCACCAAGCAAATCCATATTTGCTTCCCAAAGGCTGCTGATAGTTCCAACATCCTTCCAATAGCCTTCAAATGGATATGCATACATACTCATACCGTCATTCAACATATTTGGAATAATATTCTTACCAAAGTCATTGCTTGAGCCTGGTGTATTTTCATCATCAATCAAGTATTTCTCAAGGACCTTGCGGTTGAATATGTAAATACCCATAGACGCCTTTGTGCTTGTAGGGTTCTTGGGCTTTTCCTGGAATTCGGTAATTTTTCCTGTTTCATCTGTAACCATAATTCCAAATCTGCTAGCCTCAGAAAGAGGAACCTCCAAAACAGCAATGGTACAATCAGCACCAAAGGCCTTGTGAGCCTTCAGCATAGCATTGTAATCCATTTTATAGATGTGGTCACCGGAAAGGATTAATACATAATCGGGATCATATCTTCTAATAAAATCAAGGTTTTGATAAATTGCATTAGCGGTACCCTTATACCAATCCGCACCGTTTTTACCTTGATATGGCGGAAGAATCATTACTCCTCCACTCATTCTGTCAAGATCCCAAGGCTGACCGTTACCAATATATTCATTCAAAACCAGCGGTTGATACTGTGTTAACACACCTACCGTGTCAATTCCCGAATTAATGCAGTTAGACATAGGGAAATCAATTATCTTATACTTACTGCCAAATGTAACAGCAGGCTTAGCTGTTTTTTCAGTAAGCGCATAAAGTCTGCTTCCTTGTCCACCCGCCAAAAGCATTGCAACACATTCTTTCTTCTTGTACATATACCTATACTCTCCTTGCCCTTCCATTGACCTTGCGAATAATTACACCGCTTAGCGCAGGAAGATTAATATTAATATAATTTTTATTTTCGCCGGACTGATCTTGGTATTTCGCTGTTTTTATAATTTCAGAATTTACTATTCCTTTTCCTCCAAATCTTGTTTCATCTGTGGTTAATACCTCCTTGTATTTTCCCGGGGCATCAACCTTTAAACAGTAGTTTTCTCTGGTAACAGGAGCAAAATTAATAATAATCAGTAATTCTGATGAATCAATTGCCTTACGCTTGTAGGAAATTACGTTATTATCGCTATCATTCGCATTTATCCACTCGTAGCCGTCCCACGAAGTGTCAATTTCCCAAAGAGCTTTGTTTTCTAAATAGAAATTGTTTAACTCGGCTATAAATTGCTGCATTTCCGCATGTCTTGGATAGTCAAGCATAAACCACTCTAGCTGATTTTCGTAATCCCATTCTCTGAACTGAGCAAATTCCGTTCCCATAAAGGTCATCTTTTTGCCCGGCATAGTCATCATATACATCATAAATGCACGCATGGTTGAAAACTTGTCATCATAGAATGCACCATACATTTTATCTACTAATGACTTTTTACCGTGAACTACCTCATCATGAGAAACGGTTTGAATATAATTTTCATTAAAAGCATACATCATCGGAAATGTAAGCTTATTGTGTTCATATTTTCTGTAAACAGAATTTGTGGCAACATAGTCAAACATATCGTTTGCCCAGCCCATATTCCATTTGAAATTAAAGCCTAAGCCGCCTTGATAAACCGGCTTTGTTATCATAGGCCAGTCAGTCGATTCCTCTGCGATCATTAAAGTATCCCAATACTCTTTAAAAATTGCTGTGTTCAGCTTTTTAAAGAAAGCCAGCGACTCTTTATTCTGATTTCCGCCCTCATCATTAGGTACCCACTGACCCGGATCCCTGTCATAGTCAAGATAAAGCATAGCAGCTACCGCATCAACTCTTAAGCCGTCAACGTGGTATTCACGCAGCCAGAACAAAGCATTTGAAATAAGGAAAGACTGAACCTCTTCTCTTCCCACGTCAAAAAAGCGCGTTCCCCAAACCTTATGCTCCATACGGTCATATCCCTGGTACTCATATAAAGGTTGTCCATCAAATTCGTAAAGACCGTGGGCATCCTTAGGAAAGTGTGCAGGAACCCAGTCAAGGATAACGCCTATTCCGCATTCATGCATTTTGTTTACAAAATACATAAAATCCTTGGGTTCACCAAAACGTGAGGTCGGCGCGTAATAGCCCGTTACCTGATATCCCCACGAGCCGTCAAAAGGATGCTCCATAATTGGCATAAGCTCCACGTGGGTGTATCCCATTTTTTTAAGATACGGTGCTAAATCATCAGCTATTTCTCTATAGTTTAAATAATTCTCTCCACCTGCAGTGCTCTTTCCATCTTTTGTTTTCCAAGAGCCCAAATGCATTTCGTAGATATTTAATGGCGATGCAAAATAGTACTTTTCAGCTTCAGTATTACTATTTTTGTTAAAAAAGCTTTTTCTGTACTTTAGCCAATTTTCGTCATTCCATTCAAATCCGGAAATGTTAGCAACAATTGATGCAGTATTAAGGTGAGTTTGAGAATGAAAGGCATAAGGGTCGGCCTTATAGTAAGCATTACCCCTGTTCCAAATTTTATATTTATAAAACCTTCCAATCAATCTTTTCTTAGAATTAATTTTCAGTTCCCAAATTCCGGCATCGGTAATCCTGTTCATTGCCTCGCCAATATCCCATGATGTAAAATCGGAGACAAGTCTTACACTATCCGCATTAGGTGCCCAAACTCTGAAAAAATACACGTATTCATTTTCTGATATAAATTCATGACATCCTAAGTAATCATACGCATTATAGTTAGTCCCTTGATGAAAATAGTATGCGGCAAGATTTGTTTTGTTATCAAATGAATTCATTTTAGCACCGCCTTTACAATCTTATATATTTATTATATTTCTTTTTAGATGTGATTTCAATACTTAATTTAATAAAAAGTCGAAAAAAATTCACAATTTATAATATTTTTCGCCTTTTTCAAATAAAAAAACAACTAAGACGCTAAATCGCCTTAGTTGTAACGGTCAATCAACAAATATTCTCGTTTCAAAATTGAGGAAATTCCTATAGTTCTATACTTTCCTTTAACCAACATAGCTTCTCTTTGATATCCTTCAAATTTCATACCGATTTTATTCATCACCCTTAAGCTTGCTTCATTTCCAAACATAAATTTCGCCTCAACTCTATTAACCTTAAGTACCTCGAAAGCAAAGTCCACAACTTTTTTTGCAGCCTCCGTTGCAATACCGTATCCCCAATACTTAGGGTTTAAAACATATCCGATTTCGGCAATGCTGTTGTATTCATCAATTCGGGTAAAACCGCACGTGCCAATCATTTTATTATTTTCCTTCAGCACAATTGCCCAATCATTATATTCGCCTAATTTATACTTAGAAAGAACTATATCAATAAACTTTTTGGTATATTCGATACTGTTGTGAGGCTCCCACAGCAAAAACTCTGACGTTTTAGGGTTAGCAGAGTATTCATACACGTCTTCAATATCACTGCGCCGAATTGCCCTGAACAAAAGCCTGTCCGTTTCCATTTCCGGTATTTTTGAAAACAGCTTGGTCAAAAAATTCAACTTCATTAACTTCTCCGTTAACATTTATTTTCTTCTTGATTATATATCACTCAACTTATTTAGTCAACAATATTTTTTATTTTTTTCAAAAATCTGTTGTCTTTGGTGTCTGTTTGTGATACAATTATAAAAAATTAAATTATACAGGTGATTATTTTGAGTAACATTCTTTTTATAGGTGCCGGAAATATGGCATCCGCTATTGCCAATGGCATCATCAAGGCTAATGTTGTTAATGCCTACAACATATATTTATTTGACAAAAATACCGATCAATACTGCAAGTTCGATCCAAGCTGCAACAGGGCTGAAAGCTTATCGGAGGCTTTTAAAGCGGTTGATTATGTTTTTCTTTCTGTCAAGCCTCAAAACATCAAAGATGTTTTAGCATCATTAAAAGATCTTGACTATACAAACAAAACATTCATTTCAATTTGTGCAGGCATTACAATAAATTCCATTGAAAAAGCACTTCCGAATGCAAAAATAATTCGTACGATGCCCAATACGCCTTTAATGATAGGTCAAGGCGTTACAGCTATCTGCAAAAATGATAATGTAGGCGATGGCGAGTTTGAATTTGTAAAATCCATTTTCTCCTCATCAGGATATGTAACCGAAATTGCCGAGAATGATATTAACAGCTTAACAGCTATAACCTCAAGCTCTCCTGCTTACATTTTTCTGTTTGCAAAATCAATGCTTGAAGGTGCTAATAAGTTAGGATTTGAGTATCAGGATACACTAAAAATGATATGCAATACTCTTATCGGTTCAGCCAATTTAATTTTAAGCAGTGATAAAAGCCTTGATGAGCTGATAGCAATGGTTAAGTCCCCTAACGGAACAACCGAAAAGGCCTTGAATGTATTTGAAGAAAAGAATTTCTTAGACATAGTCAGTCAAGCTATGCTTGCCTGCACAAAGCGTGCAGAAGAGCTTTCAAAGCTCAATTAGGGAGGGGAAGTATTAAATGAAAGATAGCAATCAAAATAAGAAAAGATTTAATCTTTTCGACTGGTACTATCGACAAGGTAAGGCTTCAGATAAAGAGGAAATCAATTCCCTTAAAGACCCCAGCCTTATTAACTTTTTCAAATTACTTTGGAAAAGATTGGGTAAGCTGATCAGCGCAAATCTAATAGTAACGTTTGGAAATTTCCCAATATTCTTTGTTTTAATTGCTATGTCAAATATCCTGAGTGAAAGCTCCGTTTCTCCTTTATATCAAGCATGGGGACCTATTTTTGGTGCTTCCGCATTTGGCAGCAATGCCACTACCACAGCTTTGCTTGGCGCATTTGGTGCGCATGCTAAGGTTAGCGTAATTAACACCCCTACTATAGTTTTTTATTGTCTGGGTGCTTTAATTATCTTCACCTGGGGCTTTACCCGCATTGGCACAACATATATTTACCGAAATATGATGAACGGCGATCCGGTTTTCCCTCTTTCCGATGCCCTCTATGTAATTAAAAGGAATATTAAGCAATCATTATTAATAGGAATTATTGACGCTTTAATAATTGCTATGTTTGCCTACAATATTTACTTTTTAACATTAAACTATAACGCCGGCGGTCTTAATCCGTTTATGCTGTTCTTAACTGTAGCTATGGCAATACTTTACATCTTTGCAAGACCGTATGCGTTCATTATGGTATTTACATTTGATTTAAAACTAACAAAAATAATTAAAAATGCCTTATTCTTCACTGTGTTGGGCATAAAAAGAAATATTGTTGCTTTTATCGGTATTTTCTTGGTGGTTGCATTAAACTATTTTATATTCATGGTATTCATGCCTTTAGGTGTTTTACTTCCATTTGTAATTACGATTTCAATCTGCGATTTTGCTGCCGTTTATGCCGCATATCCCAACATAATCAAATATATGATGGATGAAAGAGATGCTAAGGCAATTATTGAAAAACGTCACTTTGACGATGATGAATCAATCAACGATAATATAGAAGAAACTATAACCGAAGAAACAGCAAAATAGAATGTTAATAACCGGGCTAACATAGGATAGCCCGGTTATTTTATACATTTTGCAAAAGCTCACCTGCAGTTACAAATTCATACCCTTGCATCAGTAGCTTGGGTATTATAATCTGCAATGCATCACAGGTATTGTTTTCTCCGCTGATATAGTCGTGAAAAAGTATAATGTCTCCACCCTTGACTCTGCTTATAACATTTGATACGATACATTCGCTGGAGGCATGTGTCCAATCCTTGGTATCAATATTCCATAAGACTATTTTGTATTCATTTTCTTCAGCTATCTCGATAAGCTCCTTATCATACATTCCGCACGGTGGTCTTATAAGCTTGGGAAAAGCTTCGCTAAATTTAGATATTTCTTTTTCGGTACTAATTATTTCCCTATAAATATCTTCTTTTGCCTTTGCTTTTAATAGCTTGTGTGAATAGGTATGATTTCCAACCTCGTGTCCCATTTTTATAACCTGAGATAATGCTTCAGGGTAATTCCTTGCATTCACACCAATAACAAAAAATGTCGCTTTGATGTTATATTTATCAAGTATTTCCAGTATTTTCGGCGTGTATCTTGGATGAGGTCCATCATCAAAGGTCAGGGCGATTTTTTTACCTTCATTGCTATTCGAATTATAAACCGGACTATTACTATTTGAAACCGCTAAAATGGTTGGTTGATTAAAAATTAAACAAAAGGCTAAGACTAATACGACTGCACTCCTTGCTATTATTTGCATAGCGTCTCCACAGTTTCAAATCTATATCCCCTTGATTTTAGCTCTGTTATTAGCTCTTTCATAATTTCGGCATTTGTCGAAGATGTTGGATGTAATAACATCACTTCTCCATTGTGGAGGTTGTCAAGTATCTTTTTCATTGCGTATTCACGTGACGGTTGCTTACCATTGTCCCAGTCGGCATATGCGAAAGACCACATCACGGTTTTGTATCCAAGCTCTTTGGCCCAAGCAAGATTGTCTTCATTAAGCTTTCCCTCAGGAGGTCTGTAATATCTCGGCATTGTAACCCCATAAGTTTTTTCAAACAAATCCTCTAATTGCGTTAACTCATTTTTAAAATCATCAATGTTCATCATTTTTGTCATATCTTTATGCTTCATTGTGTGATTTGCAACTAAATGACCGCCATCAATCATTTCTTTGACCAACGCTTCATTTTTTATAATCATGTTATCAAGAATGAAAAAGGTTGCCTTTACATCTTCCTCATTTAAAACATCAAGTATCTTCTTGATATTACCGTTTTCATATCCCGCATCAAAGGTCAAATAAATTACTTTTTCTTTATCACAATAATCTTGATGCGCCTTATCGCACCAAAACAAATCGTAATTTTCCACAAAGCTTAATTCTTGACTTAAAGATGGTTGCAAATTATCTTTTTTTCTGACACAGTACCATGAAACATTGGGATTATTTGCAAATACACTCATACTCAAGCATAATATCAAGCACACTGTAGTTATAATTTTGAGAATATAATTCATAGCTTCACCTCGCTTTTGCAAGTTTATTATTTGCGAAAAATCAATGTTTATTTCTATTAAAATTTTCTTTATATGCATTAATTCGCCTTGAATAGATAACAATAAACAAAAAGGAGGCACAAAAATGAAAAAAAGCAATAATTCCTTTAGCAGCGCAATCAAGGGTTTAGCGCTTGGTATAACAGTAGGAACCATAGCAACTATGATATTTTCTAATGATTCAGCCACAAAAAAGCTGAAAAAAACCGCAGAAAATACTGCAGAAAACATTACTTCAATGTTTAAAATGAATTAAAAGAAAAAAGCGAGAATTCTCGCTTTTTTCTTTTAATTATTCATAATCATCAGGAATTTCAACCATTGAATATCTTGTCCATCCGATAGCAGGTCTGAAGCCCCAAATGCAATCTCTTGCTGATGCATTTCCGGATTCCCATGTTACAGTTTTGTCCCACGCCTTCCAATCGGCACTTGAAGAACTTGCATCATATAAGCTTACCTTAATACCGTTACATTCTGCAAAAGCATTAGCACCAATCTTCTTTACTGTAGTAGGAACATAGAATGTAACATATGAATTAGACATATTTGCATAAGCAGTTTTTGTAAACTTCTTACCAAATTCGGTAAATGCATTGCTTTCGATAGCAACAACATCTACGCCATTGATTGTAGCAGGAATCTTAACTCCGGCAACAATACTGTCATTAATAACCCTATCAATTCCCGTAACTACCAGCTTACCGTCAACCATTGAATACAAAAGTCCGTTTGCATCCTTTTGTTGTACCCAAATAGCCTTATATGCCAAATCACCTGTGCCACCCTTAGTGATAACAACGGTTGCGCTTGGCTGTCCGCCATTGTATGACCAACCAACGAAAATATAACCATTCTTAGTAGGAGTAGGAAGCGCAAAATCTTCTGTAGCTATAGTATATTTCTTGACTAAATTCAATCCATTCTCAGTAGCGCCGTCTAAATCATAGGTGATATTGTATTCTATGAACTTCCACTTAGCCACCAAATTTATTGTAGTAAGGCTCTCATCTGTAAGTCTGCCCTTATCATCAAAGCGTGTTTCGCCCAAATACCAACCGTCAAAGATACAACCCGTCTTTTCCGGAGTTGGTAATGTATAATTGTCACCCAAATTCAAAACGTCATTATTTTTGGATACATTTCCGCCATCTGCGTTATAGTTTATGGTAACCTTTACAGCCTCCCATTTTGCGTAAAGAGTTATGCCTTCATACATGGTAGGATCAATTTTTGAAATTGGTATTTTCAATTCAGCATCCAAATACCATCCCAAGAATTTGCAAAATTCTTTAGTAGGATTGCTTAGTGCAAGCTCACTATCACTTGATTCTACAGTATATTCCTTAGGGTTAGTTTCAACATTTGTTCCACCATTCAGCTCATAGGAAATTTTATATACAGTTGGTGTCCACTTAGCAACAAGTGTTACCGCAGAATCAATTGACCAAACACCGGTCAAATCAACATAATCATCACCATTGTACCAACCTGCAAAAACATACTTATTTCTTGTTGGAATAGGCAATGTATACTCTGTTCCATGTGTAATCTTCAATGAGCTTACATCACAGGTACCGTTTGCAGCATCAAGCTTAATTTCAAATATTGTAATCCATTTTGCGTACAACGTAATATTTGTTCCCGCCAAAGAAGAAGTAATGTGTGTGATTTTACTTTCCTCGGTAAAGTTAGGATTGGTGTACCAGCCATCAAAGATATAATTTTCATTATATGTAGGCGCCAACAATTCTATCTCATCATCTTCTATATCAAAACTGCTTGGATTACCGGGATTGTTTGTTGCACCGTCATAACCAAGAACGTAATCGATTTCATTTTGACGTGGTGACCATTTAGCTACCAGATCAGCATCAGCCTTCAAAGACCATACACCGGAATTTGCAACCTTGTTGTCTCCGGCATACCAACCAACAAAGTTGTAATTATCTTTTGTTGGTACAGGTAATTCATATGAAGCGCCAAAGGTGAACACATCTGTAGCTTTGTCACATGAGCCACCGTTTGCATCATAAGTAACATTAGACTTTATTTCCCATTTGGGATATAAATCCAACTTATGATCATCACCCAATCCGTTTACTGTTGAAATGTCAATTTTTTCAATAACATTATTACGCTCTATATCTGTACACCATCCAATAAAGCTGTAATTAGCTGATTTATGTGTTGGTGCAAGCAACGCAATGCTTAATTCCTCTCCATTTTCAGTTACAATGGTAAACGTGGTTACATTACCCGCATTGTTTGTTTCAAGCCCTTCGTCCAAAATGTACTGGATCTTAAATTCAATCGGCTTAAATACTGCAACGATTTCGATTTCAGTGTCGCTATAATTATACGGTACAGTTATATCAAAATCCACATCCCCATATTTCCAGCCAGCAAAATCATAACCAAACTTAGTTGGAGCGGTAATTCCGCTTGGAATACTGCCATATGCAAGTTCAAAACGTGTAATCACGCCGTCAACATTAGTTGAAATAGCACAATTGTTCACTGTCCAAACCGCATTAATTGTAACATCAGCAGTTACAGGCTTTGTAAAATCATAATCCCAGCTTAAAGAATAACCTGTCTTATTAGCCGCAGGCGCAGAAATTATACTACCCTCTTCAACAGTAGTTGAATTACTTGCCATTGTACCGCCATTTGCATTATAAGTAACAGTAACCATTTTCTTTCTGTACACATTAAAGGAATATAAAGACTCGTAATCTCCGTCAGTTACCTTAATATAAATGAAATTGTCGCCAGGATTCAGGTTAATTGTTCCGCTGTCGATTTTGTTGGAAAAATCCTCATCCCTTGCAATTTCATAATCAGCATCATCATTGATAGTGATTTTTGTTAAGATGTCATAGCTGGTTGTTGAATTAGGTACAGTTGCCTTATAAACGCCGTTTTCAAAGAGCAAGCCCTGAGTTTCTATCTTAGTGTTTTCGATATCACCGCAAGAAACAATCAGCAAAGACAGCATAACGATAACAAGCACCGCAATCATGCCAAGAACTTTTGTTTTCATATTTTTCTCCTTGTTATATAATTTTATATGATAATTCTATCATACATAATTACTTTTGTCAAGGAAAAAGACATTTATAACATATTATATAGAATGCTAAATATCTTTTTATTAGCATCTTTCATTGCATATTCACCGATATTTTCCTCAAGTAATTTCCGCTTACTCTCATTGTAAATCAAATCTTTTACAATATCAACAAGTAAATATAGCTTATCCTCGGTAATCATAATTGCTGCACCGGATTTTTCCAACGTGCTGGCATTAATGTATTGATGGTTATTTGTCACGTTTGGTGACGGTACCAATATTGATGCTTTTTTAGTGTATGCAAGCTCCGAAATTGTCATGGCCCCCGCCCTTGAAATAACAACATCAGCTGATGCCATTAACTGTGGCATGTTTGCAAAATAATCACTTAACATTACATTATTTAGTCCAAAAAGTCCCCTGCTTTTAAGCATCTGAATAGAGCTTTCGTATTCTTTTTTTCCCGTTGACCAAATGAAAAAAATCTCCTTTTGAAGCTTTACGATATTGTCTATCAGCTCCACAGCAGAGCTGTTAATTCGGTTAGCCCCCATAGACCCACCGGTACACAAAATGACGTACCTTTGCCGAATTCCAAGCTGACGTTTAATTTCTGCTTTTTCATAGGCTTCAAAATTATTTCTGATTGGGTTACCGGTTAAAATTATCTTGTCACTGTGTTTAAAATACTTTTTGCTATCTTCAAAATTTATTAGAATTTTATCAACCTTTTTTTGCAATGACAGCACTGCTTTGCCCGGTATAGCGTTTGATTCATGCAACACTGTCTTTATGCCCATTTTTTTCGCAGCAATAACAACGGGATAGGTTGCATATCCGCCCGTTCCAAATACAATATCGGGGTGAAATTCTGTTATAATTCTCTTACAATCTTCTATTGCTTTTATTTGTTTGTATATAAATTTAAAATTATCAAACGAAAATTTTCGTTTGAATCCAATAACATCTATAACATATTTTTTAAAATCTACCAATCGATTTTCTATTCCGTTTCGAGTGACAACATAGGCAACCTTGTTTTCATTAGAATTTCTCATAATTGTTTGTGCAATCGCAATGGCAGGTGTAACATGACCCGCTGTGCCGCCACCGCAAAACAAAACCCTCATCCCTTAACACCTTGCCTTTCTGGATATTGATAAAAGTATGCCCATTTCCGTTAATAGAATTACTAAAGAGCTTCCGCCATATGAAAAAAATGGTAAGGATATCCCTGTATTTGGAATTAAATCAGAAACTACCAACATATTCAAAAATGCCTGAATTCCTATTTGAACTGTAATTCCAAAGGCTACCAAGGAGTCAAACAGCTTTTCTGATTTCCAAGCTAACCTAAAGCCACTCATTACTAAAATTAAAAATAATGCTATTATTACAATTGCACCTATGTACCCAAGCTCTTCACAGCAAATTGTAAAAATAAAATCATTTTGCGGCTCTGATACATAGCTGTACTTTTGAATGCTGTTTCCTATCCCCTTTCCCCATAAGCCACCTGAGCCTATTGCATAAAGCCCCTGGGTTGTTTGCCACTTATCACTCAAAATGTCAGCATTTGGATTTAAAAAAGACTCAATCCTTTTCATGGCATACTCGTTAGTTAACAAAAAAGCTACAGCTCCTACAATTCCTGCACTTCCATATGCTATAAGCATTTTTTTAATGCTTGTTCCGCCAATAAATAATATCGCAACTCCTATTAAAACCAATATAATTGTACCGGAAAGGTGCTTTTCTAAAAGCACTAATGCACATGCGCCAAACAGTATTATACCCGGAATTACTATTTCATTTATAAAAGTTTTTTTAGCCTCATTTGTTTTATCAATCCACCAGCTTAACATCAAAATTATACCTAACTTCATAAGCTCAGAGGGCTGAAAGCTTAACGGGGTTCCCGGTATCCCCAGCCACCGCTTTGCAAGGCCCTCCGAAAAGCCGCCTATCAATACTAATATGAGTAATGCTATGCATATAAAGTAAAATACAGGTGTTATTTTTCTATAAAATTCAATCGGTAATTTACTTGTGAGTATCATACAAAGAATACCGATTATTAAAAATATCCCCTGCCGTTTCAAATAATAATATCCATCACCATAATGTGAAGAAGCATATGGAAAGCTGGCACTGAATACCATAACCGTTCCAAATGCCAAAAGTACGGATATTAATAATAAAAGCTTCTTATCCACACTTTTATGATGCAGCTTCTCTTTTTCGTTTATATTTTTGGTTTCAAGTATCGTTGATTTCATTTAACTACCATTCCAATATAAGCAAGAATACAAAAAACTGCACTGATTACGCCAAAAACAGATACAATCTTCATTTCACTGAATCCGCACTTTTCCAAATGGTGATGTATTGGCGCCATTTTAAAAAGCCTTTTTCCTTTTGTTAATTTAAAATAGCCTACCTGCAATATATCGGATATTGCCTCACATATAAAAATAAAGCCATAAATTATAACCAAAATCGGATTATCCAATATAAACGATGCTCCTACTACTATAGCACCCAAAAAAAGCGACCCGGTGTCTCCCATAAATATTTTTGCAGGATGCAAATTGTATATTAAAAATCCTACTGTTGCTCCAATCAATATTGCACCAAAGAAGCTTAATGATATACTGTCTTCTTCTGCAAGACCGACAAAGGAAAAGAACATTCCAACTGTTAAGACACAGGTTGATGCCAGTCCGTCAATGCCATCTGTTAAATTTACTGCATTGACTATTCCGCATAGAATCAGGAATGAGAGTATATAGTAAAAAAAGCCAATTTCTAACTCTATATCCGTAAACGGAATTTTTACGGTAGTTGAAACGCCAACCGTTATCCCCATAGCAATTAGAAACAGTATGGCGCATATAGATTGCAGCGCCAATTTCCCAGCAGGAGTCAAGCCCTCATTTTTCGCCTTTCTATATTTAGCAATATCATCTATAAGCCCAACCAGGCAATTCAGCACCCCATATGCAAAAACATTGATTAAGCAAAACAAATCCCTTTTATCCAAAGCTTTTCCAAATATCAGCATTATTGCTACAAAGGAAATAATTGATGCCAATATGAAAGCAATTCCACCCATTGTTGGTGTTCCTTCCTTTGCTTTGTGCCAATTAGGTCCAATATCCAATATTTTTTGACCTATCCTTTTTTTAGTTAACAGCGGAATAATCATTTTTGTCAGCAATACAGTGCATATAAATGTTAGTCCCAAAGATATTAAATATACTCTACATGCGCTCATTATTATATTCTCTCATTTTTTCAATTATTTTTTGAAAATTCATAGCATTGCTTGCTTTCACAAGCAATACATATTCTTCATTTAATTCAGAAAATAAATGGTCCACTATAGAATCGTAGCAACCTATTCTCTCTCCGCCCCCGAATCCCTTTAAATAGTATTCAGAGTAGCTTCCATATACAAACATTTTTTGTATGCCCACTTCCTTACAAAGCTTTCCAATTTCAAAATGAAATTGTTCAGACTTATTTCCAAGCTCCATCATATCACCTAAAAGCACCGCTACTTTTTTGCCCATTTTATAATATTGTCTCTCGATGGAAATAATAGCTGATCTTGTGCTTTCATATGAGGCATTATAACAATCATTTACTATCTCAATTCCATTGATTTTAACTATATCACCGCGTGATATTTCTTTTTTAAAATTTATAAGACCTTTCTTTATCAAACGGTCCTCTATTCCGTAAGCTTTCCCTAATGCATAGGCAAATGCTGCATTTGCAGCATCATGCTCATATAAGCTGTGAATTTTTATATTACTGCAATTTCCAACATCAAATATTAAATAAGGATTACGATATCTTAAGTTTTTAACCTTATAATCTCCGTTTTCACCTATGTAAATTCTATTTAATGCTTTAATAAGTAAATTTTTAAATCTTTCCTCGCTTGGCAATATTGCGTTTTTTTTTGTAAAATTCAAAATTTCAGTTTTTGCCTTGAATATATTCTCTTCACTTTCCAGAATACCAATGTGGGAACTGCCGCAATTGGTGATAATGCTTGTTTCAGGCTCGGATATGTATGATAACCATTCTATCTCACCGATGCCTCTCATACCCATTTCTACTACGCAAAAATCTTCTTTTTTTATTGACAATAATGTCAGTGCAGCTCCGATTTCGTTATTGTTGTTTGAAAGCGTTCCTGTAACAGAGTATTTTGTATTCAAAACAGAAATAACCATATTCTTGGTTGTTGTTTTTCCGTTGCTGCCGGTAATTCCGATTATTTTTGTGTTTCCCTTATGCTTTTTCCCCAAGAGTCCCAATGCTTTTGTTGTATTTTCTACATATATTACAGGTACAGTGCTTGATATTTTTTCCTGCGCTACTATTAATTTTGCACCGTTTGAAATTGCTTCCTTAACAAAATTTATTCCATTGTACTTTTTCCCCTTAATGGCAAAAAAGCAGTGTCCAAGGCTTGATTTTTCCTTTGAATTTATTGATAACGCACACACTGCTCCGTTCTTTCCAACAAGCTTGCCGTCAACCGCTCTTTCTATGTCGTTATAGGAGTAATTCAAATCATAAATCACCCGAAAACACCTCATCTAATATTACTTTTTCGCTGAAATACTTCTTTCCTTCACTTGTAATTTCATATTCCTCATGCCCTTTTCCAAGTAAAAGCAAAATATCATTTTCCCCCATTGCTTTTGCTGCGAATTTTATCGCTTCTTCTCTACTTGGAATTACCGCAAAGCCTTTTTTGCTGTTCACTCCGCTTATTATATCCTGTAAGATGTTATTTACATTTTCAGTTCGTGAATTATCAGCGGTTATAACAGTAAAATCCGCCAAAGACGTACATATATTTCCCATTATCGGTCTTTTGCTTTTATCTCTGTCTCCGCCACAGCCGAACAAAACTATCAGTTTTTTTCGCGGCTCTAATTCCTTCATGCATTTAATGACCTTTTCCATTGCGTCCGGAGTATGAGCATAGTCGATATATATGGGTTTACTTTTATATTGCTCCAGCCGTCCCTTTATCAAGTTCTGCTTACTTATTCCTTTTTGTATAAAAGCATCATCAATATTAAGCAGCTTAGCACAAGCAGATGCCAACATGGTGTTATATACAGTAAACTTCCCGATTATTTTTGAACCTATACTTACGCTATCATCTTTAAAGCGCATTTCGTAATTACAGCCATCTATTGTATAATTAACACTTTTTGCACTAAAGTCAGCAAAACCGTTTACCGAAAAACTATAAGATTTGTTCTTATATTTTTCCATAAGGCGCTTTCCGTATTCATCATCAATATTAATTACGCATTTTTTACTGATTTTTAGTAGCTTTTCCTTTGTTGAAAAATATTCTTCCATATTTTTATGGTAATCTAAATGCTCTCTTGATAAATTCGTAAATGCACCTATTTCTATATCTATCCCGTCTAATCTGTTTTGTTCCATAGCATGGGAAGAAGCTTCGATAACTGCAACCTTTACGCTTTTTTCTTTCATTATATTATATATAGCATAAAATGCTTCAGGATCAGGCGTTGTCATAGCGGCGCTTACATCAATAACCGCACCTCCACCATTTGTTTCGATTTTTTCACCGTTAATTAAGCACTCAACAGTAGAAATCAACCCTGAAGATATATGCGCAGATTGCAAAATACTGTACAAAAAGTAAGCACTTGATGTTTTTCCGTTAGTTCCCGTTATTGCCACTGTTTTTATATTTTTGCCAGGATTATCGTAAAAATTCGACCACGCTTTAGCAAGCGCACTTCTTGCATTTTCAACAAGGATAAAAGGTATATTATTTTTACAAAACTTCTTTTCATCTGTTACTATTGCAACGGCTCCTTCCATGATTGCGCAATCAATATAGTCATTCCCGTTTCTTTTTGACCCGTTTATTGCAATAAAAATACAGTTTTTTTCTATTTTTCTATGGTCACTTGCAATATGGCTTATATTTGATGAAAAATCTATATTGCTTTCTAAAACCAAAACTCCCGATAACAGCTTTTCAATTTTCATATTCAATCCTTATCATCAGTAAACATTACTTTAACGGTTATAACCGACCCTTTTGCCAAATACGTTCCCTCATCATAACCTTGCCAAACCACTAACGCTTCTTGCCCGTATTTAAAGCTACCGCCGCCTATAATTTTTATATTAAACCCACTGTTTATCAGTGTTTTGTTTGCTTCCTCTGCTGTTTTTCCAATAACATTCGGAACGGCTGCTGTATGCTCATATTCCTCATTTGTATATAAAATTACCTTTCCTCCATTTTTATAGATATTGCTGCCTTCTTTTGGCATTTGCGCCTTTACCGTGTCACCGTTTCCTATTATTTCATAAGTAATTCCCTCGTTATCTAATTCTTTAATCACGTTTTCACGGCTTTTTTCAACATAATTCGGAACTTGATATTGTTCATATTCCTTATCCGTTTCGCTATATTCCGCCTTGATGCCTATGTACGGCAAAATTAATTCAAGTAAATTTGCCACATACGGTGCTGCAACAACGCTACCGTATTTACTTCCAACACTTGGTTCGTCAACTAAAATTATTACCGCCACCTGTGCATCCTCTGACGGAGCGTATGCAATACAGGATGAAACTCTGTATGACGTATTTCCGTTTTCATCATATTTGTCTTTTTTCTCTGATGTACCTGTCTTTGCCGCAATACTGTATCCGGCAACATACGCATTTTTTGCTCCCCCGTTACCGTCAACACCTTCTTTTAGAATTTGAGAAATTGTGTCAGCTACCTCTGTGCTTATAATCTGCTCGCTTTTTTCTGTTTTTGCCTCAAATATTACATTGCCTTCGTTGTCAGTTACTCCTTTGATGAAATGAGGCTTGACTAAATATCCCCCATTAGCAACTGCACTTATAGCCCTTATCTGCTGAATTGCTGTCGTTTTAAACGTTTGACCGAAAGAATATACAGCCAAGGAAACATTTGAAAAATCCTCATATCTATGATAATAACCAACTGACTCCGATGGCAAATCTATACCTGTTTTTCCTGTATATCCAAATCGTTTAAAATAATTATAGAATTTTTCCCTTCCTATTCCAAAAGCCAATCTCATCATAGATGGATTGCATGACTGCTGCAACGCCTCTGCAAACGTCAATGTTCCGTGTCCTGTTCGCTTATGACAGCTTATGGCCCTGTAAAATCCGTCAACCTTTAACGAGCCTGTGCAAGTAAAGCTTGACTTTAAAGTCGCCACTTTCTCCTGTAAGGCAACGGAAGTGGTTATCAGCTTAAATGTTGACCCAGGCTCGTATAACTCAGTTACTGCCTTATTATTCCACATTGAAAAAAGTAAATTTAGATACTGATTTCTGTATTCTGCCGTACCTTCGGTATAATTGCTAAGCTTTAATTGTGAATCTGCGTCAAGCACATACGGTTGATTTAAATCAAATGACGGATATACCGCCATTGCGTAAATCTCACCGTTTTGCGGGTTCATCACAATACCTGCGGCTCTGTTTTCGGCTCCTGATTCTATTGCTGCTGCTTTTAACTGAGATTCCAGCTGATACTGAATATACAAGTCTATGGTAGTCACAAGGTTGTATCCGTTTTCATCCTCAATGTATTCCTCGTATTGAAACGGCATATCACCGCCTTGCGCATTTTGAGCGGTGATATACTTGCCATTAGTACCCTCTAAAATATTGTTATATACCTTTTCCAAGCCATAAACACCTATACCGTCAGCATTTACAAAGCCTAAAGCATGTGAAGATAATGTTGAAAACGGATAATATCTTTTTGTACTTGCATTAAGCTGTATTTGTTCAGTTAAGTTGTATTCTTCTATAAGCTTTCTTATCTTGCCTGCGTTTTCTTCTTCAACATCAATATCAATTATCTGATATTTATATCCCTTTTTATTTGCTTTTTCCAAAATTGAATCATATTTTATGTCTAAAATTTCCGAAAGCTTTTCTGCTATAAATTCGGGGTCTTCGATGTTTTTGGGCAACACATATAAAGCCCACACTGTTTTGTTTGAAGCAAGCACCTGCCCATTTCTGTCATATATTATTCCGCGCTTGGGGTTAACATTAGTTTCCACCACCAGCTGATCTATCACTTCCTTCTGATAGCCATCATATCCCAAAATCTGAAGCTTAAAAAGCTGTGCAAGTAAAATCGCACATATTATAACGAATGCTACTATTACAATTAAACTTCTTTTTACCATTTTTGTTGTTAAATTTCTCATAATTATTCCTTAAATGCTTTATCTGATACATTATATTAATGAAAAATTTGCCATATGATAAAAAAAGCCTCGGCATACAGCCGAGGCAAATTATTTTTATAGCCCACCGAATCCGGAGGTCATTACAAGCATCATCATAGTAAAAATAACTGTGATTACAACAGACACAATTGGCAAATCCTTAAAAGAAAACGGTTCATTCAAATGTTGGTTTTCCTCGTTAATTTCAAAGGAAGAGGTGTTCTTTTTGGAATCCAACTTAATATATTTTGTGTCTTGTTCTTTTTTATTGTTCTTTCTTGTGATTTTTTTGTTATTAACACTACAGGATGAGCTTTTTTCAACATTGGTTTTCTTGAACTTAGAGTTTTTACTTTCGTTATAACTTCTTATAGTTGTTCCGTACATTGTTTCACTCTCCCTATTTTTTATTATACTTTTTCTGCAATTCTTAGCTTTGCACATTTTGAACGTGAATTTTCGTTCAATTCCCTTTCGCTTGCTGTTATGGGTTTTTTGTTAACAGGCATAAGCTTTGGCTTATTTCCGCATACGCAAACAGGAAAGTCTTTAGGACATATACATCCTTGCGCATACTTATTAAAGGTGCTTTTAACTATTCTGTCTTCCAAAGAGTGGAAGGTCATAATTACTATTCTTCCGCCCTTATTCAATCTTGCAACCGCAGCATCAATTGCGGGATCTATAACCTCAAGCTCGTGATTAACCTCTATTCTGATAGCTTGAAATGTCCTTTTTGCCGGGTGCTGTGCTTCTTTTTTTGCTGCCGCTACAGGAATTGCTGACTTGATGATTTCAGCCAACTGAAGCGTGGTTTTTATCGGTCCCTTTTCTCTTTCGGAAACTATTTTTTTAGCTACCAAATGAGCAAATTTTTCTTCTCCGTAGTCTCTTATAATTCTTTTTAAATCAAATTCCGAATATGAGTTAACCACATCGTAGGCTGAGAAAGGGGAGCACGGGTTCATTCGCATATCAAGTTCTGCGTCACTATTATACGAGAACCCGCGCACTGGAGTGTCAAGCTGATGAGACGAGACACCTAAATCCATAAGAACGCCATCTATATGGACAATATTTAACTCATTTAGTATTTGACCAAGCTCAGAGAAATTATTTTTAACAATTACGGAGCGTTGACCGTATTTTTCAAATTTATTTTTGCAGGTTTCTATTGCCGCGTCATCCTGATCAATAGAAATCAACTTTCCTGTTGTTAAATGCTTAAGTATTTCCTCAGAATGTCCGCCACCACCTGCGGTACAATCTACATATATACCGTCAGGCTTTATTGACAAGCCCTCTATACATTCATTAAGCATAACTGAATAGTGTGAAAATTCCATTGTTACCACCTTAGAGCTTCATTTGAATCATAAGGTTCTTGATATTATCCATATCAACCTTTTTCTTCTTTTCCTCAAATCCTTCTACCGCCCAAATTTCCAAGTGAGTTCCAACGCCAAGAATAGCCAGGTTTTTAACAACCGAATCATCGTTAACCTTTAACTTGTCCTTCAAGAAGTTAGGAATCACAATTCTTCCCTGAGAGTCAATTTGAACATCAACGGTATTTGAGTAAACTTCACGAATATAATCCTCAAACTCTGTTGGTGGGAATGTTGCAAGCTTTTCCTCGTATTTTTGCCACTCTTCATTTGAGTAAACAAGAATACATTTATTAAAGCCGTTGTGGCTTAGCTTAAATGATTCACCAAGAGATTCCTTGTACTTCGCGGGCACAAACACTCTATTTTTGGCATCAATAGTATGCTCGTAACGTCCGTAAAGCATAATTTTCTCTCCTTTCGCTCCACTTTGCTCCGTAAAAGCTCCACTTTTCACCACTTTTATGTACTTATTATATACCAGCCGTTCCAAAATTGCAATAGTTTTTGTAAATTTTTTCTAAAAAAAGTAATTTTGTCGCAAAAATCCGCATAAATATATGAGATTTTAAGTATTTGCTTTGATAATCATTTCCCATAAAAATGCCTGTTTTTTTACTTTAGCACGTCAAAAAACCATATAAAAAAGAAAAAAGTGGGGAAATTCCCCACTAAAATGGTATTTTTAATGTGTGTTTGCCTTATATATGTCAATCACTTCGCTTAAAATGCTTTCCGGCAATAACCCCTTAATTGATACGTTATTCTTTAATCGGTTTCTGATTTCTGTCGAACTGATTTCTGCAAACTGTTCTTCGCACACAACTATTTCTGTTTCAAATTCAGAATCAAAGGCTTTCATTTTTTCGGCTAAATCTTTTTCATACTTAACGTCTTGTTCATTCCTCACTCCGCGAACAATTTGAGTAATCCCGTGCTTGTGCATATAATCAGCTGTCATACCGCTATAAGCATCTGCTATCACGTTATCATAATCACTTACCGCAAGCTCGATTAAACGCTTTTTTTGCGCCATAGTGAACATATACTCCTTTGTTTCGTTCACCAGCGCCACCACATAGACCTTGTCGTATTTTTCAGAAGCGTATTTAATAATTTCCATATGCCCAAGGGTGATGGGGTCAAAGCTCCCCGTTACAATAGCCTTCATTTCAAGCCTCCTTAGGTCTTAGCACCGTTACATATGACACAGAATATCTTGTCTGCTTTTGCACAACAAATTTTTCCTTTAGCAATTCATTACCCTTGAAAATGTCCTCTTCCCCGCTTTCGCAAATCACAAAAGCATTCTTTGCAATTACATTTCCGTTGCATAGCTTTTCAAGTACATCATCAACACAGCACATTTTGTATGGCGGATCAATGAATATAATGTCATATTGCTCCTTGCCCGAAATGCCTTTTATCATTTGCTCATAGGTGCAGGTTGATATTCGGCATTTGTCGAAAAGCTTCGATTTTCTTGCATTTTTCATAACAATTTCAATAGCTTCTCTTGAAGAATCGCAAAATGTCGCCTTCTTCGCCCCTCTGCTAAGTGCTTCAAGACCCATTTGTCCGCTTCCCGCAAACAAATCAAGCACGCACGCACCCTCTATGTCAAATTGAATCATAGAGAAAATAGCTTCCTTAACTCTTTGTGATGTTGGTCTTGTTGCCTCCCCCTCAAGGGTTTCTAAGTTCATTCCCTTTGCAAGTCCTGTTATAATTTTCATACTTACCTCAATTTTTCTTCAAATATTCGTAAACCCTTTCGGCATCCTTTTGACTTATGCCTTTAACCTTACATATTTCTTCAACACTTGCTTCTTTCATAGCAAGTAAGGTTTTGAAATGGTTCATTAATGCCCTTGCCTTGGTATTTCCTATCCCTTCAACGTTTTCCAAGGAATACCTTTTCAAGGTTTTGCGTTTTGAATTATCCATTTTTGAAACAGTAAACCTATGAACCTCTTCCTGTAGCTTATATACAAAAACAAACACTGACTGTTCCTTGGCAATGCTTATTTCCTGACTTTCGGTAACAACCGTTCTTGTCTTGTGGTGTTCATCCTTCACCATTCCGAACACAGGCACATTGATACCGTTTTCTCTCAGTGCGGTTTTCACAACAGAAACGTGTGTCATACCGCCATCCAAAAGAATAAGGTCCGGCATTTGCGCAAAGCTTCCCGTTGAATCGTTCAAATGGGACATACGCCTTAAAATAACCTCTGTCATAGCGGCATAGTCATCAGCGCCATTTTGATCTTTGATTTTAAACACTCTGTAATCGCTCTTTTTCAGTTTACCGTTTTCAGCAACAATCATACCGGCAGTTATATGCTCGTTACCAAGGTTAGATATATCGTAAGCCTCTATCCTTTCAGGCAACCCGTCCAGCCCAAGCATTTGTGACAGCTTGGAAAGAACCCTTGTATCCTGCTCCATCTTATTCTTGTACTGCTTTGCCTGCTCAAGAGCATTTAATGCAACCATATCGCAAAGCTTTTTGGAGTCTCCCTTTTGCGGTATCCTTATTTTAATCGCACGTTTGGCTACGGTTCTGATATATTCCTGTACAAGCTCCAGCTCATCCTTGTCATAATCAAACGCCAACAAAATCTCGGATGGAATATATTCTCTTTTTGAATATAGCTCTGTCAAAAATGATGACATATACTCGTAACCGCTGTCTCCTGTTAATTCGGATGCGCCGTAAATAAAATTATCACTGTCGGAAATAATTCCGCTCCTGATATAAAACACAGAAATGCAGGTTGATAAATTATCGCTATATACGGCAATTATATCATACTCATCATCCGGAGCGCCAACCACCTTTTGCCCGTCACGCAGCTTTTTTAAGGATTCAATTCCGTCTCTGCATCTTGCGGCATCCTCAAAGCACTCATTTTCCGCAAATTTGTACATTTGCGCAGTTAAAGAAGTAACCGCCTCCTTAATATTTCCTCTCAGCACATCGGCGGCGCATTGCATAGTTTTGTAATAATTCTCTTGCGTTATGCTGTTATCGCAAGGTGCAATACACCTACCCATTTGCTTGTATATACAAGGCCTTTCCTTGCCTATGTCCCGTGGAAAGCTCCTCTTACACATAGGGATGCTTAACGAGCGCTCTAAAACTCCCAAAACGTTATAAACAACACTTGCTCCGGAATATGGCCCGAAATACTTTGCCCCATCTGCCAACCTTTTGCGTGTCATACTGAGTCTTGGATATTGCTCGTTCATAGTCAGCTTTATATACGGGTATGATTTTGAATCCTTTAACAAAATGTTGTATTTCGGATTGTATTGCTTTATTTTAACATTTTCAAGTGTCAGCGCTTCTATTTCAGTATCGCAAAATACAGTTTCAAAATCTTCTACAAACGATACCATTCTCAAGGTTTTCAAATTGGCATCTGACGCTAAATGAAAATATTGTGACACCCTGTCGCGTAATGACCTTGATTTACCAACATATATAACCTTACCGTTTTTGTCCTTCATAATGTATATGCCGGGGGTGCGCGGTAAGGCGCCGGCTTTCTTTCTTAAATATTCAAGCCTTTCGTTTGTCATAAAACACCACCATTAAATAAATAGGCGACAGTCCTTGACTATCGCCGTAATGTTATGTAGATTAGTCCCCAAGCTCATCCAAAATAAGCTTTTCAAGACCGTTCAATGCGTCAGCCTCATCCTCACCATCTGCAATCAAAGTAACAACAGTTCCTTTAACAATGCCCATAGAAAGAACTCCAAGTAAGCTTTTGGCATTTACCCTTCTATCTTCCTTTTCAATCCAAATTGAAGATTTGAATGTATTAGCCTTCTGAATAAAGAAGGTTGCAGGTCTTGCATGCAATCCAACCTCGTTTACAATTGTAACATCACGTGATAACATAAATTTCTCCTCTTTTACTGTAAGGACACGCCTAAAATAAATACGAGTCTTATTATAACAAAGAATTTATTAAAAATCAATACTTTTTTAAAAAAATGTATCTTTTTCTTTTCTTTGTTGTCTTTTCCTCTAATTATTGATGTTTTACGTCAAAAAACTTAGATATATTGCTATTTTTTAAAAATACATCTTGAAATTACTTGAAAGTTATTATATAATATTAGAGAAAATTTTTCATATTTATTTTGAAGGGGTTTTATTATGGTTAATACTGAAAAAACAATGGAAAAAATTGTTGCTCTTTGCAAAACAAGAGGATTTGTATATCCGGGTTCCGAAATTTACGGCGGACTTGCAAACTCCTGGGATTTCGGTCCTTTAGGCGTAGAGTTCAAAAATAATATTAAAAAGGCTTGGTGGAAAAAGTTTGTAACTGAGTCAAAATATAATGTTGGTCTAGACAGCGCAATTCTTATGAACCCACAGGTATGGGTTGCTTCCGGTCACGTTGGCGGATTTTCCGACCCTTTGATGGACTGTAAGCAATGTAAAACAAGACACCGCGCTGATAAGCTTATTGAAGATTGGGCTGCTGAAAACAATGAAGCTGTTAACCCTGCTACAATGTCAAACGAGGAAATGTTCACTTTTATTAAGGAGCATAAAATTGTTTGCCCTTCCT
The DNA here is from genome assembly GCA_015065005.1 of Oscillospiraceae bacterium. Taxonomy (GTDB): domain Bacteria; phylum Bacillota; class Clostridia; order Oscillospirales; family CAG-272; genus RGIG2000. Next base: position 2,676 of record SVRE01000016.1, on the reverse strand, counting down.
GCGGTAGCGGTGACTTTACCGATATCAGAAAGTTTAACCTTATGTTCAAGACCTTCCAGGGAGTAACTGAGGATTCAACATCTGAATTGTACCTTCGTCCGGAAACAGCACAGGGTATTTTCGTAAACTTCAAAAACATTGCAAGAACTACACGTAAAAAGCTTCCCTTTGGTGTTGGACAGATTGGTAAATCCTTCAGAAACGAAATTACCCCGGGTAACTTTATTTTCCGTATTCGTGAATTTGAGCAAATGGAGCTTGAATTTTTCTGCAAGCCGGGCACTGACCTTGAGTGGTTTGCATATTGGAAGGATTACTGTGCAAACTTCCTTTACAATCTTGGAATAAAAAAGGAAAACCTTCGTTTAAGAGATCACGACCCTGAGGAGCTTTGCTTCTACTCAAAGGCAACAACTGACTTTGAATATATGTTCCCATTCGGTTGGGGTGAGCTTTGGGGTATTGCTGACCGTACAGATTATGACTTGACACAGCACGCAAACTTGTCAGGTGAGGCTATGGAATACTTTGATGCAGAAACAAATGAAAAGTATGTTCCTTATGTTATCGAGCCATCTCTCGGTGCAGACAGAGTGACCCTTGCTTTCTTGGTTGAGGCTTACGATGAAGAGGCTGTTGGTGAAAACGATGTTCGTACAGTTCTTCACTTCCACCCTGCTTTGGCTCCATTCAAGGCGGCTGTTCTTCCTCTTTCCAAAAAGCTTTCCGAAAAGGCTTCTGCAATTCAAGAGGAGCTTTGCAAATACTTCACTGTTGATTTTGATGAGACAGGCTCTATCGGTAAGAGATACCGCCGTCAGGATGAAATCGGTACTCCATACTGCATCACATATGACTTTGAATCCGAAACAGACGGTTGCGTAACTGTTCGTGACAGAGATACAATGGAGCAAGTAAGGCTTCCAATTTCTGAGCTTAAGAATTACATTGAAGAAAAATTGATGTTTTAATATTGACAAATAAATAACTTAATGATAAAATTACTAAAAAGACTGTGACGGAGACAGTACTGCTTGGCAAAAGCTTTAGCGAGTTGGGGACGGTGTAAGCCCAATGTTAGTAGCCCTGCACGAATATCACTCCCGAGTTGCAAAGCGAATTTCAGTAGCATTTGACGGTTCTCTGCCGTTACACAGAGCGCATATGGTTGTATGTTGAATAGGTGGTAACGAATAGCTTTATCTCGTCCTGTTCATACAGGGCGAGATTTTTTATTACAATAAGAAAGGAATTTCAAAGATGTATAATAAGGTTTCTACTAATCTTAACTTCGTTGAAAGAGAAAAAGCAACTGAACAATTTTGGAAGGATGAGCAAATTTTTGAAAAAAGCATAAAAATGCGTGAAAATTCTCCATCCTACACATTTTATGACGGCCCTCCAACAGCAAACGGAAAACCGCATATCGGTCACGTTTTAACACGTGTTATCAAGGATATGATACCAAGATACAAGACCATGAAGGGCTATATGGTTCCAAGAAAAGCAGGCTGGGATACACACGGCTTGCCTGTTGAGCTTGAGGTTGAAAAGCTTCTTGGACTTGACGGTAAGGAGCAAATCGAAGAGTACGGTCTTGAGCCATTTATCGCTAAATGTAAAGAAAGCGTTTGGAAATACAAGGGTATGTGGGAGGACTTTTCTTCCACTGTTGGCTTCTGGGCAGATATGGAGCATCCTTATGTAACATATAGCAACAACTTTATAGAATCCGAGTGGTGGGCGCTTAAGCAAATTTGGGATAAGGGCCTTTTGTATAAGGGCTTTAAAATTGTACCTTACTGCCCACGCTGCGGCACTCCTCTTTCTTCACACGAGGTAGCGCAGGGCTATAAATCAGTTAAGGAAAAATCTGCTGTTGTAAGGTTCAAGGTTATAGGTGAGGATGCATATTTCCTTGCTTGGACAACTACCCCTTGGACACTTCCCTCTAACGTTGCCCTTTGTGTAAATCCCGAGGAGGATTATTGCAAGGTTAATGCCATTGACGGCAAAACCTACTATATGGCTAAAGCTCTTCTTGACAAGGTGCTTGGTGCACTTGCTAAGGAAGAGGGTGAAAAGGCATACGAAATTATTGAAGAATACAAGGGAAAAGAGCTTGAGTACAAGGAATATGAGCCACTTTTCGCTTGTGCAGGTGCAAGCGCTAAAAAGCAGAACAAAAAGGCACATTTCGTAACCTGTGATAGCTATGTTACAATGGAAGACGGTACAGGTATTGTACACATTGCCCCTGCATTCGGTGAGGATGACTCGCGTATTGGCAGAAATTATGACCTTCCGTTCGTTCAATTTGTAAACGGTAAGGGCGAAATGACAGAGGAAACCGATTACGCAGGCGTTTTCTGCAAAAAGGCTGACCCAATGATTCTTACCGACCTTTCTAAGGAAGGCAAGCTTTTTGATGCTCCTAAATTTGAGCACGACTATCCATTCTGCTGGAGATGTGATTCACCACTTATCTACTATGCACGTGAATCTTGGTTTATCAAGATGAGCGCAGTTCGTGACAACCTTATTAAGAATAACAATACAATCAACTGGATTCCCGATTCTATCGGTAAGGGTCGCTTTGGCTCTTGGATTGCAAACGTACAGGATTGGGGTCTTAGCCGTAACAGATATTGGGGTACTCCTCTTAACATTTGGGAG
>SVRE01000015.1 GCA_015065005.1 Oscillospiraceae bacterium | reverse complement strand
ACATTGACCCGTTCACAGGTGGCAAGGAAAGTAAGGCATAAAAAAGACAACCGCTCGTGAGCGGTTGCCAGAGATTGTAATGCGGTGCTAAACCTTCAGCGCCTCTTGAGAGGTTAAGCCTGTAATGACCCCTTCTAGGGGTGTGCATACCACCAGTTGCACTGGTGGTTATGATTTATTCGTTATTTAGCATCACCGTAAGCGGTTTTAATATAGTTGTAGCTTACTGCATCAAAGCCATTTACACCGGTTGTAATATCGTCTGCGCGGTTAATGAAGTAAATGCTATCATTTTCACCGTCATTTTCAACAACGAATGCGCCAATGATAATATTAGTATCTAAGTTGTCGCTATTGCCATAGGTTACTACAAATTCGTGTACTCTGAAATTAATGTCGCTTGTTTGGTTAGCAACATTTGCCTTAACCGCAAAGTCGTCAAGGGTAATTTCTTCGTTATTTGTAAAGGAGCTTGCTAAGTTAAATGCAAAGCCGAATTTTAAAGTAACGTTTTTAGCATCTTGGTAAAGAACTAAGGATTCTCTGTTAATCTCGTATCCGTTTGTAAAGCTGTATCCGTCTTTACCAAAGGTTTTAGTGGAGAAACCGAGCTCTACATATACAGGAGGTATAACTTCAACATTGTCAATACCGCAGTTGTTTATACATACAGTACATTTAGAGCCTTCCTTGTTAGCAGTAGTGAATGAGTATGTAACCGTGCCTGTGTAGTTGTGTCCCAGTGCAACGCCCTCGGTAGTTTCAGTACCTTCAATGAATTTACCGCAGAAGCAGTAGTCTGCTACCATTTTTGGCATTGTGCAGGTTGCAGGAGTTTCACGCCTTCCGTTTGGATTTGTAATATGGCTGTAACCTTCCTCTGTCCAAACGATTTCACTACCAAGTTTTGCAACTTTTCCGTCAGAGCAAACAAAAGCGAAGCAGTTTGTTGGGTTTTGAACATAAGTAAGAGTTAAGTTCTCACAAGTAACCTGTGGGTTTACAAAGTAGAAGTTAGTGTTATAGTTTTCGTTAGCAAATTTAAGCTCGTTTACAACACCCAAGAAAACAAAGTTTCTTGCTGCGCCGTCTTTGTTACCAAAGTTCCAACCGTCATCATCAAGGTTTGTAAAGTTTACAGGGAATACTATTGTTGTGTTAAGATTTTTGCAATTCTTTAATGATGCAGAACCAACTTCGGTTAAACTGTCAGGCAAGAAATAAATGTCAGGCTTTTCGGTGTCCCCGGGGTTATTTACAAAGTACATATTTTTGCAGTTTTGGAATACACCTTGTCTGCCTGTACCGTTTGAATACAATGTTTCAATGTTATTTGAAAGATATACAGGGCCTAACTTTTCACAGTTATAAAAAGCGTATTGACCAATATATGTAACATTGTCAGACATATAGAACTGTTCAAGTGATTTGCAGTTATAGAATGTGTAGTAAGGGATAGTTGTTAAGCCGGAAGGCAAGGTAGCGCTCTTTAAAGAAGAGCAGCTGTTAAACATATCTCCACCAAAAGAGGTAACTGATTCAGGCACTTCAATTGATTGAAGTTTAGAGCAGCCGGCAAAAGCAAAATTGCCAATAGTTGTTAAATTATTACCGTTGAATGTAACGGTTTCAAGGGCGATACATTTGTTGAACGCCTTTTGGTTAATTGTTGTAAGAGTGCTTGGTAAAGCAATATTTGTAAATTTGTAGCATTCGTAGAATACACCCTCATCAAGCACTGTAATTTGTGTATTTTCCAAATTCAAAAATGCGCTAACATTGTATGAAGATGAAAATGCCGAAGAGCCAAGGGTTTTAAGTGAGGAAGGAAAGTAGAATGGCTCGGTAAGACCGGACAAACCTGCAAAGGCTCTATAATCAATTTTTTCAAGTTTAGAATTTGGGCTTATAATAACTTCCTTCAACTGGCTGTTGCCGGTAAATGCGCTGCCGCCGATATAGGTAACGCTATCGGGAATTGTAATGGTTGTAAGACCCATTTGGCACATTGATTCTTTGTCAATAGATGTAACACCCTCCGGAATTACAAAATTAGATACGGGGCAGGAGTTGAACATACTTTCAAAAATCTTGTAGGAGTAGCCTTCTTCAAACTCAACACTTGTCAAGCTCTTGGTTGTACGGAAACCGCCACTCCAGTTGTTTGAGTTAATAGTGTTAGGAATTCTAACATGGGTAAGAGTGGTCTTGTTTTGGTCACGATAACCAAGGCTGGACAAGTTGGTAATACCGTGTGGAATTTCAAGTTTAACTATATTATCGATAGTGTACTTGTCATTACCTTCTTCATTTTTTACCTTTGAAAAGTCCCAAGCGGTAGTTGTTTGGTCCTTGAAGAAGTAGAAGGATGGGTAAATAAGTCCGTCATCCATCTCAATTTGTGAGTCAGTGTCGATAACTGTTGGCAAAGCAATACCTTCAACAATAGTGTTAGTGCCAAGTCTGCCGCTTGCTGGAACGGAATCTGCTGCAAAAACAGAAAAAGCAAGCACCATACAAAGGACAAACGCCATTGCAGTTATCAAAAGAAGTTTCTTTTTCATAATTGTATCTCCTTTTAAATATATTTTTACATCATAAGTATATCACATAACATAGTAAAATTCAATATCTTAGATTGATTTTTTTAGGATTACGTTGTATAATATTTACAAATACAAGAACAGGAGAAAAGTATGGAATTTAAAATTGAAGGCAACAAATTTATAAAAGACGGACAAGAAATAAAAATCATATCCGGTGCTGTTCACTATTTTAGAAATATGAAGGACACCTGGCGTGACATATTTAAGAAAATGAAGGCTATGGGCTTAAACTGTGTGGAAACCTACTGCGCTTGGAATATGCACGAAAAGAAAATGGGCGAGTTTGATTTTACAGGCAACCTTGACATTGCAGAGTTTATAAGAATTGCAGAAAGCGAGGGCTTAATGGCAATTGTCCGCCCGGGACCGTACATTTGTGCAGAGTGGGAGTTTGGCGGCTTGCCCTGGTGGCTTCAGACAATGGATGATATGGAAATCCGTTGTCAAAACAAGACTTATATGGAAAGGTTTGAAATATATCTTTCCCAAATCTTTGACCAAATCCGCCCCCTTCTTTCAACAAACGGCGGACCTATCATTATGATGCAGTGCGAAAATGAGTACGGCTATTACGGGGATGATAAGGAATACTTGAAAAAGCTATACGAAATTTACCGCGCACACGGAATAGATGTGCCTTTGTTTACTTCTGACGGTACAGGAGAAGAGGATTTGATGGACGGTACAATTGACGGTTGCTTGGCAACCCTTAACTTTGGCTCTCGCGTGGAGGAAAACTTTAAGGCACATGATAAGCTTTTCCCGGATTCACCAAAAATGTGTATGGAAATGTGGAACGGCTGGTTTGATGCCTGGGGGGACGGCTTCCACCATACTACCAGTGCCCAGGACTATGCATCTGTAGTTGATGAAATGCTCTCTCGCGGAAGCTTGAATATGTATATGCTCATCGGTGGCACGAACTTTGGCTTTACAAGCGGTGCTAACCACTATGAAAAATTCGCCCCTGATGTTACAAGCTATGATTATGACGCTCCCCTTAGCGAATGCGGTGACGTTACACCAAAGTATATGGCACTGCGTGAGGTAATTAAAAAGCACACAGGCAAGGAATTGCCGCCTGTGCCCGCCAACAGAGAAAAAAGAGCCTACGGCAAGGTGGAGCTGACAAGCGTTGCAAGCTTGTTTGATAACCTTGATAATCTGTCAAAGCCACAGTTTTCAAATGTTCCCAAGTGTATGGAAGCATACGGACAGGGCTACGGCTACATAGCATATACAACTAAGCTTAACAGAGATTATAACGGAGCAGACATCACCTTTGAAAGCATAGGTGACAGGGCACAGGTATATGTAAACCGTCAGCTTCAAGGCATTGTATATGTAAATGATGATGAGTTGAAGGTGAAAATCACAGCCAAGGCAGGCGACACCTTGACAATTCTTGTTGAGAATATGGGCAGGGCCAACTTTGGACCTAAAATGATGCGCAAAAAGGGTATTGCAGGCAGACTTTTGCTTGGCAGAAGAATCCATTTTAACTGGGAAGTATATACCTTGCCAATGGATAATCTTGACAAGCTTGAATACGGTGCAAAGCCACAGGAGCAATCCTGCTTCTATAAAGGCAGCTTTACAGTTGACAAGGCGGCAGATACATTTTTATACCTTGATAATTTTAAAAAGGGCTTTGTTCTCATCAACGGCTTTAATATCGGCAGATATTGGGAAATGGGACCGCAAAAGAGCCTTTACGTGCCAAAATCACTTTTGAAGGAGAGCAACAACGAAATAGTTGTCTTCGAGTCAGACGGAATAAAGGGTGCGGCTCAGGTTGAGCTTTTGGACTATCCTACACTGTCATAAAAATTAATATCATACCAAAAAGGAGGGTGACACCCTCCTTTTTCTTTTATCTATCATATTTTTAAAAAAACAGAATAGATATATAAAAAAAGGGGAGTGATAGCTTGCAGGAAACAGAAAAGGGACTAAGCTATGAGCAAGTGCTGAAGTCACGGGAAATGTACGGCGAAAACAGGCTTACGGAATATAAAAGGAAAAGCTTTTTCAAGTGCTTCTTATCAAATCTTGGTGACCCAATAATCAAGGTTTTAATTGGTGCGCTTTTTATTAACATAATATTTATGTTTCCAAATATAAATTGGTTTGAAAGCGGAGGAATTTTGTCCTCTATTGTAATAGCAACCCTGGTTTCAACCGTATCCGAATACAGCAGTGAAAACACATTTGAAAAGCTGAAAAATCATAGCAAGGGCAACACAGTAATTGTAAAAAGAGACGGGGACGTGTGCGAAATTTGCGAGGAAGAGGTAGTAGTCGGGGATATTTGCACAGTAACTGCGGGCTCTTCCATAACCGCTGACGGAGTAATTACACAAGGGGAAATTACCCTTGATGAAAGCGCCTTGACAGGAGAGAGCCGAGAGGTTACCAAAAAAGCAGGAGATAAAATATTAAAGGGTAGCCTTGCCTTAGGCGGAGAATGTCAAATGAGGGTTGAAAGCGTAGGCGAAAGCACCTATTACGGTAAAGTAGCAAAGGAGCTGATGGAGCAAACGCGCCCAAGCCCACTGAAAAAGCGCTTAAGCGAGCTTGCAAAAACCATAAGTAAGCTCGGTTATATAGCCGCTATCTTAATTGCGTTTGCGTATTTATTTAATGCCTTTGTTATAGATGCGGGCTTTGTGTGGGAAAATACCCTTTCAATGCTAAAGGATACAAGACTTTTGTTATCTAAGCTGCTAAGCGCACTTACTCTTGCTGTGTCAATTGTAGTTGTGGCAGTGCCGGAGGGACTCCCTATGATGATAACGGTGGTTCTATCCTCAAATATGAAAAAAATGATGCGGGATAACGTGCTTGTTAAAAAAATGGTAGGCATTGAAACCTCGGGTAATGTTAATCTACTGTTTACGGACAAAACAGGTACCTTGACGGAGGGGAAGCTCCGCGTCAAGGAAATACATACCGCACAGGGCAAAATATTTGGTAATGAAACATCATTGAAAAAAGCACCGAATTTTGAAAAATACGTAACCCTGTGTGCGAATTTTTGCAACTTTGCAGTTCTGAACGGTAAAAAAGCAATAGGCTCCGATGCAACAGACCGCTGCATTAAGGAATACTTTGCAAAAAGCACACAAAACGCAAAAGTAATTTCAAAAATTCCCTTTGACAGCACAAAAAAGTATAGCTGTGTAAGGGTAACATTTGAAGGCGAGGAGATATCTCTTTTTAAGGGGGCACCGGAGAAAATCATTGGTTCCTCCACCGCTTATCTTGATGAAAGCGGAGAGGCTAAAAAAATGTCCCCTGATGTGCGCGCCCGTCTTATGTCAAGGCTCAAGGAATTGGCAAGCGGCTCATACAGGGTTGTTGCGTTAGCATATAAAAAGGAAAATTCTCAGCTTGACAGTCTGATTTTTGTATCGCTTATTGCCATAAGGGATAGAATAAGGAAAGAGGTGCCAAATGCCATAAGACAGGTACAGGGTGCAGGTGTTGGCGTTGTAATGATTACAGGCGATAACCCATCAACTGCGGAGGCAATAGCCAAGGAATGCGGAATAATTGTCAAGGGCTCGGAAAGAAGCCTTGTTTTAACAGGCGTAATGCTTGAAAAAATGACAGATGATGAAATAAGAGAGCTATTGCCAAGGATTGCGGTTATAGCCCGCGCTTTGCCCTCGGACAAAAGCAGACTTGTTCGCATAGCGCAGTCGGGCGGCTACGTGGTCGGCATGACAGGGGACGGAATTAATGACGCTCCATCCCTTAAAGGCGCAGATGTCGGTTTTGGAATGGGGTCGGGGACTGAGGTTGCCAAAGAGGCGTGTGACATCGTCATTTCCGACAATAACTTTGCCTCAATTGTAAAGGCAATTTTGTACGGAAGAACTATTTTTGAGTCAATCAGAAAATTTATAGTTTTTCAGCTGATTATGAACCTGGGTGCAGTGGGGATTTCCTTGCTTGGCCCATTTATCGGTGTTGACAATCCCGTTACCGTCACCCAAATGCTATGGGTAAACATAATAATGGACACCTTAGGGGCTCTCGCCTTTGCAAAGGAGCCAAATCTTCAGGAATATATGTATAGGCCCCCAAAATCAAGCGGTGAAAAAATCATTTCAAGAGATATGCTGAAGCAAATAATTTCAACAGGTGCATATGTGCTTGTTTTGTGCATTTGGTTTTTAAAAAGCGACACGTTGTCCATGATTTTAACCCGCGGAGATGAAAAATACATATTAAGTGCCTTTTTTGCAATGTTCATTTTTACAGGAATTTTCACTTGCTTTACCGCAAGAACAACAAGGCTCAATATTTTTGCAAGCATAAGTAAGAACAAAGCCTTTTTGGCAATAATGCTATCAATTTCGGTTATGCAAATGGCGTTTATATATTTTGGCGGTGATACTTTCAGGAGCGTGCCCCTTGCCATAGGGGATTTGGTAAAAGTGATTATAATATCCTTTACCGTAATTATTTTTGATTTTGTAAGAAAGCTAACATCTAAGCTGATTGGGAGGAAAAAGAAATGTCAACAAATAAATATCTTTGCGAGGGAGCGTTAATAGGAAAGAGTGAAAACAGAGAATATGTTTCCTCGCTAAAAGGACTGGAAAGGGCAAGGCAGGAGGGCAAAATCCTGGAGGGAGTGGTTAAAATGTGCGATAGTGACACCCTGGAGATGCACGTTGACCTGTACGGCATAGACGGGGTTATCCCAAAGGAAGAAAGCGTGTACGGAGTACCGGTAAAGGATATTGCCATAATAACAAGAGTGGGCAAGGCAGTTGCCTTTAAGGTCTTGCAAATTGAAAAGGATAAACAGGGGAAGCCCAGGGCAATTCTTTCCCGCAAGGAAGCCCAAAGGGAATGTATGGAAAATTACTTAATGGATTTGATCCCCGGGGATATTATCCCTGCCAAAATAACTCACTTTGAAAGCTTTGGGGCGTTTTTGGATGTGGGATGCGGTATTTCCGCCCTTATGTCTATTGACTCGGTTTCAGTGTCGAGAATTTCCAGCCCAAAGGATAGATTCACCTTGAGACAGGAAATAAAAGCAGTGGTAAAATCAGTAGATTACGACACAGGTCGGCTCTTTTTGTCAACAAAGGAGCTTTTCGGCACTTGGGAAGAAAACGCACAGGATTTTTGCGTAGGGCAAACCGTATCCGGCATTGTGCGCAGCGTGGAGAGCTACGGCATATTTGTAGAGCTTGCGCCTAATCTTGCAGGCTTGGCAGAGCTGAAGGATGACGTCAACGTGGGAGATGCCTGTGCGGTTTACATCAAAAGCATAATGCCTGAAAAAATGAAAATCAAGCTGGTGATAATTGACACGTACGAAAATAAGGCAGAGGCGGGGCAAACCTCTAACCATTTAAAGGACATAGAAACAACCCACATAGATTATTGGCGTTATTCACCGCTTGGCTGTGAAAAGGTGATCGAAACAGTTTTTTGACAGCCTTGCGGATTTATCACTTAAAGGAAAATCGGTGCAATTTAAAAGGGGCGAAGAGATTCGCCTCTTTTTGTGTAAACTACACAACTCAAATTTATAGGCTCAATAACTGAAATTACCAATTTGTGCATGTTGACAAAATTAAAAAAATGAAAAAATCCTAATTGAAAAGCGATTTCTTTTGTGTTATAATCTATCTATAATAAAATAAAAAGGAGGAATAATATGAAAAAGAAAATCTTTTTAATGCTTGCTGTTATGTCAATGCTTATTTGCGTTTTTGCTGTTTCTGTAAGTGCAGCACACGATGTAACAAGAAAAGTTACATTAGATAACGGCACAGAGGTTGCTTTGTATGATGAGAACGGTTATGCGCTAACCTATTATTTGAACGAAGCAAACGAACTTGTTAGCTCAAGGACAATCAATGTAATTACCGTAAATGGTAGTGGAGTTGCAACATACAATGGCATAAATGCTATGAGTGTTGTAGTTGCTAACTTCCAAGGACAAGAGGTAGAGGATCTTGTAGTTAAGCAGGTTCCATCTTACTATTATGGTAATTACGGAGGAGGATATCATTCATACAACAATACAGTTGAATACATTTATCTTCCTGATACTCTTACAACAACCGCTACTAACCAATTCCGTTGCACATCAAAATTAAAAATTGTTGATGTAACAAGAAATTCAAATTGGGAAACAATGGGACAGTATTGCTTTTATTATGCAACGGGTCTTACAGAGTTCTATTATCCACCAAAGGTTAAAACCACACCCGGCTCAGGTAATGATGGTGCAAATGGAAAAGCATCAACATTTTCACACTGCACAAGCTTGAAAAGCCTTTATTTCTATGATAATAGTGTAGTAGAAACATTTGGCGATGCGTGCTTTACTTCTTGTACTGCCCTTGAAACAGTTGTTTTGCCAAACTCAATAACAGCACTTCCAGGAAGTGTATTTTCAAGTTGCACTTCCTTGAAAGAAATTACCATTCCTAATTCTGTTAAAACAATTAAGAATCATGCATTCGCTTGGTGTACATCTCTTGAAGTAATTAGAATGGGTGCTTCATTTGAGTATTTTAACAATACAGGAGACAACTCATTTACATACACAACCGGAAAGGTTAAGGAAATTTATATTCCAAAGACATTTTATCAAACAGCACCGGATACAAGCCTTGGTTATCAGGTTTCCTATGCGTTCCACGGCTTAGCTGCAGACTGTAAAATATTCTATTGTGGAACAGTTAAAGATTTTGCAAAAGCAAAAGAAAACTTCTTAACTCAAAAAAGTGCAAGCAGTAATAATGGTGCCTTTCTTAACGCAACCGTTATTACATATGCAGATTATTTGGCAAATCCGGATAATTATGCAAATGGCAGATATATAGTTTGCGGCTATGACACCTGTGAAGCCTTCTACGGCGGTCACCAAATGTCTGAAAGCGCAACAATGCAGTTTAACGGATATATGAATGATATTACATTCGGTAGCACTTGTAAGAATTGTACATATACAGGCATTGACTCATCAAAGACAATCGGTGCCATTTTCAACTACTTAGGCTTCAGCTATACTGAATCTGCGCTTGGCGGTACATACTCAATGGCACAGTTCTTCGGTGTGAATAAAGCAAACCTTGCAAAGTACGAAGAGGCGAAGGGGACAACCCTCACCTTTGGCGTAATTGCAATGGCAAATGTTCCGGAAGAAGGAGCAGAATTGAAAGCTATCTCCCCAAGTCTTGATGATAGCATCAGTATGGACTTTACAAGTGGCAAGAACAACTACTTTGAAATCAAGATTTTAGGTATTGATAAATCCGACCTTGAAACAAAGATTGTATTCTGCGCATATGTAATCGAAAACGGAAAGATGTTCTACTTAAACAACGGTGAAACAGTAGAAGAATTAACAGGCGAAAGCTACAGTGATGTAGTTGCAATAAAAAAAGCTGAACAAGGAGGAAATGTATAATGAAGTACACAAGCCCAATTTATAATAATGAAATGGTAGAAACAAGTGATATCATTTGCGAATCTCCATTTGATATTGTTCATACCGAAAAGGTAATCGGTAAGGACGAAAACGGTAATGACATCAAGGCTCCAACAACACAGATTGTTGTTGATATCGGAAACTTACTTTAATAAAAAACAAGCGACCTGCTTTGAAAAGCAGGTCGCTTTTATGTTAAGCTTTATTTTTCAACAATGAAAACAGGACATTCAGATACGTTAACAATAACCTTACCGTTCTTACATTCAATGTCGGATTGCTTACCGTTATATCTTTCAAATCCAAATTCAACAAGCTTGTATTCGCCTTGTTCAACAGGAAGGATATAGCCCGGTACCTTTGTACCGTCAGCGGTTACGCACCAGATAGCATATTTTGCCTTACCCTCTTCGTTTACATACTTGAAAATCTTAACGTTTGCGTTGGTGGATTCAATCTCACCTGCAAAGGTGCAATCCTTAAGTGTTTCCTTAAGGGTATAAATGTAGTAGAAGGAATCCTTCTTGTTACCTTGAATTACGTTGTTTGCAGTAATCTCAATCGGGAACCTTACAAGACCGCTTGAGCCGTACTTGCCAACCGCTGTTTCCTCAGGACCGCAGTCACGTGACATATACATAGCTGCACGGTCAACACCGATTGAGGACAAGAGCAAATATTCACGTACAAGCCACATAGCCTGTACCTGTCTGCCTGTGTACTCTGCATATGCGTGGGAGGAGGTAGAGGTTTTATATGATTGGTTAGTGTCCCAACCAAACTCGGTGAGCCAAATTTGCATATTTGGATAATATCTGTCTCTCCACTCTCTGATTTTGTCAAATCTGCCGACAATATCGCCTTCCTCAGGGCTGACACCGACAAAAATATTACCTGTTTGGTCACCACGGTCGATAATGTTAACGTCAACAAGCTCGGCAACGCCCTTTTCATCAAGCTTTTTACCGCAATAGCAGTGCGCATTGATTACATCGAATGGAAGCTTGCCGTCTTTTCTGTTGTACTTGCACCAGAATTCCACAGCCTTAAGTCTGTCGTAGGAAAGACCTGCACCGCCTGACATAGACATTAAGAAGTTAGGGTCAGCCTGCTTAACACCGCAGTTTTTGTACATACCCTCGTGTCCGTCATAGCACATGCTCAAAAATGATGCCATTTCAAATGGGCTGAAGTATTGCTCACGTCCAAGCCAAGTGCCGTCAGGCTCGTTAAGCGGTTCAACAGCATCAAGCACACCAAGGGCTATCTTTACCTCCTGATCCTCATCTACCTTAATAAGTGAGGGGTCGATATTCTTATTTGAACCGTATCTTGCAACAAATTGGAAAAGCATACAAGCATAGCTCAAGAAGTTTTCGGGAGCCCAGGAGTTGGGAGATATGTCCTTAGGAGTTCTCTTACTGTGTGTGGAGATTGTAGGACAAACGTTTATGCCAAATTTGTGCATTCTTGTGTAGTACTCGTCGAAGTCCCACATCTTGTTAAGGCTAAGAGCAGGAGCAATAGAAGTGTTTTCTCCGTTTGGAACAGTTGTCCAAAGCCAAGGGTGATATTCACGGATGTAAGAAACAGCACGGGAAATATCGTCAGCATCGTTAACAAATGCATTCATACCAACAAACTTATCAAGCTTCTTGAATACCTGTGGCGCTCTTTCGGGAACCGCTTTTTCAACGTCCTTTACCTTGTAGCCGTAAATGATAATTTCGGAAGGCGCTTGGTTGTTGTTAAAGGAAAAGTTAATAAACTGTGTTTCGTGCTTTGTTTCAAAGCCGGTCCATTTTCTAACCTCAGGAGCGAATTTTTCATCATATTCCCATTTAAAAGGAGTACCCATTTTAACATTTACATAACGTGTGCCGTAATCGTGCTGGTCCTTTTCCGGCTTGTGGGCATCATAGTTGTTGAAAAAGTACATATTCGTAATTTGATAAATTGCACCCAAATCAACTGTAAAGCAAAGGTCGCTCTCACCAATCCACCAGTGGTCGTGTCTTTGGTGAATTTGTGGCTCTGCGCCGATTTCACCGTACAACGGGTCGCCATCGTTGTCAAATTCGCAAAAATAGTTTTCGATTCTTTCTACGCCGAAATCGTTAATAAGCATATCAGGCGTAATTCTGATTTTTTCTGGTTTATTCATTTTTTCTGTCTCCTTTAAACCAAATTATTCACTAAATACAAGTATCGGTCTTTCGCTGACATTAACTGTTACTGTACCGTTTTCTACTGTGAGAGAGCTTGAAATACCGCTTTTTTCAAGGTTAGCAAACTCAGTCAAGGTAGCATTTGTTCCATCTATGTTAAGCTTAAAACCGTCAACTCTTATGTCGTCCATGGTAGGACACCAAAGGGCATAGCAGGATTTTCCTTCGCCGTTTTCAAAGCGGTAAATCCAAACATTTTCATTGCCGGAGTCAATTATCTCGGCAAAGTGCATATCGTTCATTGTGTTTTTGATGGTGTACAGGTAGTAGTAAGAATCCTTGTACTCGCCGCTTGAGGAAATAACACCGCTGGTGCCGTATTTACCAACGCTTGTTTCTTCATTTCCAAGGTCAGGCGCCATATACATTGCGCAACGGTCAACACCAACAGATGCAAACATAAAGTAAGCACGTACAAGCCACATAGCCTGTATTTCTCTTGCTGTAAAGTCAGCATATGGGTGGCAGGCGTTTTCTGTTTCGTAGCTTGTGTTTGTATCCCAACCAAACTCAGTTAACCAAACCTCTTTATCGGGATAATACTTATCTCTCCAATCGCAGAGCTGCTCAACATATTCGGTTATTTTTCCAATTTCGGGGCAAACGCCAACGTAAACCTGATAGCCGTTATATGTAATGAGCTTTTTGCAGTAGGTATGAACGTTGAAGGCATCAAGAGCAAGCTGACCGTCAGCACGGTTATGCTCCATCCAGAAGGACATGGCTTGGATGTAGCGTACACCAACGCCTGCAAGACCTGCCATAGCCATTTTTACACCTGCATTGGCATTTTTAACGCCCACACCGCTTCCTGTAGGAGCGATAACAGTGTTACAGTGACCGTCATAGGCAGTGGAGGTGATAACAGCAAGCTCATACGGTGAAAAACCGTCATTTCCTTCGCCGTTTGGCTCGTTTCCTGCTTCGATCCAGGAAATAACATCAAGGTTCAAACGTTTTTGCAAGCCTAAAACCTTAACCATATCCTTTGTGTTGTTCTTGTTGTAACCAAACATAAGGGCGGATTGATACATAAGCTCACCGTACATAACGTAGGATTCGGGCTTCATATAATCATCGACGCTTGATACGTTAAAGTCATCAGCCTTGAACATATAACAAGGTACGGCATTTACACCGTAGCTGTTTTTGAGCAAGTCGTAGGTTACGTCATAATATTGGGACATTGTCGCTGTATATGTAGTTCCGGGGGAGTTGGGGTAAACGCTTCTTTCAAAGCACCAGCACCAGTTGATGTAATCTCTGAAATAGTTTGTGCATCTGAGTGTTGCACTTTTATCGCTTTGGTTGCCGTTCATACCAAGGAAATAACTGAAATCCTTGTACTCATGCTCCTTTGTGTTAAGGACGTCATATTCACCGGTTCTTACACCGTAAGCCAGAAGCTCTGTAGCGGCTTGTCCGTTTTTAAACCGAACATTGATATATCTTGTTTTAGTCTTAATATCAATCTGTGACCAGCCGATTGTTTTTGCGGTAAACTCAACGGTGTTGTCATAATCAAAAGCAGCACCGGTTTCAAAAATTATGGAGTATCCCGCATTATCAAAGAAAGCATAGAAGCACTCAATATAATGCTCCGCACCTAAATCAATTGTAATCTCGTACTCGTGGGCTTTATCCGCATCGGTAATATCACCGTTTCCGTCAGCATCGTAAAGTGTGGTAAGAGAGTTAGGAAAGGCTGGGAAGACACCGCTTTGCATATCGCTTTTCGGATCACCCAAGGTTGTTTGCTCATCAAAAATAGCAGAAAAATCCTTTAAAGATGTACCTACATAGGTCATTGTTTCGTAGTTGATGTTAAGCAGCTTAATGTCCTCGGGCTTAACGGTATCGTCATTACCGCCACCGTCGGTTGAGCTACTTGTGGGCGTGTCATCAGTGCAGGCGACTATTAAAAAGCACAGTGTTAAAACAATAAGCGCTGAGACTATAAGCCCAAATATACTTTTTTTCATGAATTTGCCTCCCAATAAGAATATAACTAAGTTAAGTATACCTTATTAATAATGAAAAGTCAATAAAAAAACAAGTATTTTAGCTTAAACTTTTGATTAAATTTCACAAATCACCTCCTTAATCCGAAACTGTTGACAAAGAAACAGAAAAAGGGTATAATAAGGTATAAAATTGACAACTAAAGGAGATTTTTATGAGATTAAGCGTTATAGTATGCGTTTACAACGCCAAGGTGGAGCAGCTTGACAAATGCCTTGGCAGCATTTGCACATCAACACTTGAGGATTATGAGGTTTTAGTGGTGGATGACGGCTCGGATACGGATTATGGCGAAATAGTGGAAAAGTACCACCCTGTGTATGTAAAAACGTCAAATCGCGGTCAATTGGCTGCAAGAACATATGGATTGATGCTTGCAAAAGGGGAGTATGTTGCATTTGTTGATTCTGATGATACCGTAACCTTTAATTATCATGCGCCGATGGTGGATGAGGCTGTAAATGGCGGCTGCGACATTGTTATAAATGATTGGGCATTCAAAACAGGCTCAGCGATGGCTTACTGCAAGGAAGATTCTACTATAAACAGCAATATTGAGCTTGAAAATGATGAAATTTTAAAACAGTTTGCACTTTATCAAGGCAGGCAACATTCCTATTTTGTGTTATGGAATAAGATTTTCAAAAGGGAACTGCTTTTGAAGGCAAAAGCTGAAATAGAAAAAACAGATGTGATCATGAAGAAGCAAACCTATTCTGAGGATATGTTGATTACATTTTTTGCATTCAAAAATGCCAAAAAGCTTAAAAATATCCACACAGGGTACTACTTTTATCATGTGCATGACAGTCAAAGCATTGTTGCAGATACAAGTGAGAAAATAGCTCACCAGGTAGATGCGGTGACAAAAAATTTCAGCATTATGGAGTCAAGCATCGGTGAAAATAAGTATGCAAGCGAAATTTTATCAAATATTAATGAATGGAAAGGCATGATGTCCCGCACACACTATTCGTATGCCAAGGCGCAGGGGGACAAAGGGCTTTGTGATTACATTAAACAAAGCTACGGCGTGGAAAAGCTGGTGCCGCCAACACTCAAGGATAGCCAAAGCTATATTGCATCAGGACTTTTGGGTGATGACTTTGAGGGAATAGATACAATATTCAGGTGGATATGCAAAAAAGGGCAGGACGTGTCTGTAAATTACGATAAAAGCGATGAATATGTTGCAAAATCCATAGGATATCTTGCACAGAAAAAAGGTATTAAAATCACCTATTCAAAAGATGCTCAGCTCATAATGCCGAAAAGGAAAAACTCACTTAAAAACAAGCTGTTTCATAACAAGCTCGTGTGCAAGGTGGGCATGGCTTTGTTCCCCAAGGGCTCGGGCATCAGAAAGGCGCTTAAAAATAAGCTTTAAAATTTTAATCAATTGTAAACGTTGTGATAACACTTTACAAAACTAAAATTATTTTCGTGTGACACTTGATTTTTGACCCTTTATATGATATTATATTCGTGGCAATTTATTATAACTGAGATTTTAAATTAAGGAGAAACAAGATGAAAAAAACCAAAATTTTGCTATCATTATTTTTGGCGCTTGTGCTTGCGCTTACTTCAATCGTAATGATGGCATCTTGCGATGATGAAGAGGAGCCAAGCGTACCAAGCGGTTCAAATGGCTCAACCGGTAGCAGCACACCCGGTACTGATTCCGGCACCCCGCCGTCAACAGGCAGCTCAAACGGTGGCGGACAAGATGACAGTGATGCTAAAAAGTCAAGCTACACTATTAAGATTTTTAACAAGATGACAAGCAAGCCTATTCCTGATGTAAGCGTATATGTGCAGGAAGAAGCAAATGACACTGCTATTGCATATGCAAGAGGTAAGACTGATGAAAACGGTATTGTTGTTCTCAACGTAGAGCCTAAGCATGCAAAGTATGTATATGTTGAGGGGCTTCCTAAGGGCTACGTGCACGAGGATTATTATGCTCTTGGCTCAACAGGTGTAGATATCGGCGTTGAAACAGCTATTATTGAAAATGACAGTAGCTTAGCGGGCAAGCAGCTTGCCCTTGGCGATGTAATGTATGATTTCAAGCTTACCACAGTTGACGGCGAGGAAATTACACTTTCCAAGCTTTTTGCTGACGGTAAGAAGGCAGTTGTTCTTAATTTCTGGTATACCACTTGTACATATTGCATTGAGGAGTTTCCATATCTCCAAGGTGCGTATGAGGAGTATAAGGAAAAGGGAATTGAGATTATCGGTATCAATGCTTACTCATCCGATAATGAAAAGAGCATTACAACATTCCTGGCTGACTTTAAAAAGCCGGGCTACTATGTAGATGAAGGTTGTGAATTAACCTTCCCAATGGCAAAGGATACAGCAAACATCCAGGATGCATTTGGATTTAACGTAAACCCATGTACAGTTGTCATTGACCGATACGGTGTTATTTCAATGATACAGGTTGGCGGTGTTCTTGGCCAGCGATACTTTACAAACGCATTTGACCACTTTGTGTCAAACAATTATACACAGGAGCTTTATTCCTCTATTTACGACCTTTCCCCAATGATTAAGCCGGATGTTGAAATGTCACCTGAGGCTGAAATTAAGGATGCGGTTGTACAGGGAGATATTAACATTTCCTTCCGTCCTGAAACAGATGAAGATGATAGCGAATATGCATGGCCGTTCATTGTTGTTGAAAAGGATGGAGAAAAATGTATCGCTTCAACTAATATGGATATTGACAATTCCTTTGCGATTCTCTACGTTGATGTTGATTTAAAGGCTGGTCAGGCTCTTATGTTTGACTACTATGTTTCAACTCAAAGTATGTATGACGTATTGCATATCATTGTTGACAACTCTCCGATTTACACAATTTCAGGCAGACCCTTAGAGGATGATGACGGTAACCTTATCGAAAATCCTTGGCAAGCCTGCTGCCCTTGGGTAGCAACAGAGGATGGCACATATGAGGTTGCCTTCTGCTACATTAAGGATGAAAGCGAAAAAGAGGGTGAGGACAAGGTATATCTTGACAACTTCAGAGTAGTTGACAAGGGAGCAATTGAAAACGAAACCTATATTCCAAGATACGCAGCAACAGATTTGCAGGATGATAACACATTTGCAAGCTACGTTGATGTTTTCTTTAATGAAAATGATGGATACTACCACGTTGGAAACGTAAATGGTCCTCTTCTTTTGGCAGGACTTCAGGGCGTTAATACTCAGTTCTATTTAAAGATGCCTGAGGAGCAGAGAACAACTGTAGTAAATAAGCTTACCGCTGACGGTGAATTTATTTACAATGGTGAGGATGTATATACACCGTTTATTTTGTACTGTCAATTTGCTACAAACTCAAGACTTTACGGCTTCTGCCCTGTAACAGAGCAGCTTAAGGGCTTCCTTGAGGAGTATGTAAAGCAAAACGGCTTCAGTGTTAACGAAAATACTTGGCTTGAGCTATGCTCTTATTACAGCGCTTACGGTACTGACAAGGAGCTTGAGGATCCAACAAAAGGTCTTTCAACTTTCAATGCATTTGAGGCTATCGAAACCAAAGAGGGTGAAGAGGGCTTCAAGAATGTTGTAACCTACACACAAATCATAATGCCAAGAGGCTTCCTTTACAAGTTTGTTCCTACAAAGTCAGGTGTTTACCGTATTACATCAAGCTCCACACAGGAGGTTGACGGTTGGGTGTTTACAGGTAGCTTTGAACAGTGGAACAAGGAAAACGGCGGCGACAGAATTCTTTACATTGATTCAACAATTGGCGAAAGACACTGCCCTGAATTGCTTATCGACCCGGATGGGGACGGCACTTATGAAAGAGACTTCAAAAACTGCTCAATGATCGGCTATTTTGAAGAAGGTGTTGAGTATTATATTGACATAGCATACTATGACGTTTACGGTGCAGGTACGTTTGCATTTGACCTTAAGTATGTTGGTGAAAGCTTTGATGTGTTTGTAGAGGCTTCTCCCGGAGTCTTCACCCGTGATGAGGGTAGTGACATTATCGCAGGTGGTATCGATGTTAAGCTTTGTACAGATGAAAGCGACCCGAGATACGGCTATTTCTGCCACTTGCTTCCTAACGGTGAGCTTGGTTCAATCCTGTATGCAGATTTCCACTTTACAACAAATATCTTCCCAACACAGACGCTGAAAACACTTGTGGAAAGCGGCGCTTTTGATATGAGTAAGACAGAAATTGACCACGAAGCGTATGTATTTAAGGTTAATTACTATGACAAGGACGGTGTGGACGCTCTTGAAAAGCTCTGGGGCGAGGATTTTGAGGCTAACTGGGAATACTACCAAATGGACGATATTATTGACGGTAAGTATCACGGTAATGGCCCTGACTATACCGAGGCAATGAAGAAGTACATTGCTATGCTTGATAACGGCACAGGCGGTACAGGCAGCGAAGTGATTTATCCTGAACGCCAGGGCTGTGTTCCTGTTGATGCTGAGCTTGCAGCAATGCTTCAGGCTATTATGGATAAGTTCACATTCCCGAATGTTGAGCATTCCTGGACAAAGCTTTGCTATTACTACAATAGCCTTGATGTTATTCCAACAGTTGAGGAAAAGCTTCTTCAGCTTGAGGCTATGGTAGACGGTGCTGAGATTGCAAACGAGGAAATTAAGGCAGAAATTGAAGCAATAGTTGAGTCACTTGAGGCTTCTCTTGAAAGCTGGAGCATTATCACAGTTAAGAGAAACTTAATTGATGATGCTATGATAAAAATTTATGCTCTTATCGAGGCTGATAAGAATCAGCAATAATTAAGCAAGATTATGCGGTAGGGGAAACCTTACCGCATATTGCATATTGGAGATTATTATGAAGAATTTACTTAAAATTTTATCACTTTTGTGTTTGTTGGCGTGCGTGCTTTTTGTTTCCGCCTGCGGTGATGAAAATACTCCACCAAGCCAAAGCTCTACAGACAACAGCACTCCGACAAGCGGCTCTGCTGCAAGTAGCGGCGTTAATTCATCAACCGACAGCTCACAAATTGTAGATGACGAGCCTGATGTACCGGTAATGAAGGATTATACCGTAAAGGCGGTAGATGCATTCGGAAATGAGTTAGGCGTTAGCGTAATTGTTGAAATGTTCAAGGATGGCGCAAGCCTTGGCGAAAAGCCAATGAGAAAGGGCTCCGCTGTGTTCAATTTGGAAGAGGGCGACTACACATTTACAGTTTCCCCAATGGAGGGCAAGTTCTATTATGATGAAGGGGCTTGCACCTTAAGTGCAGATGAAACAGAAAAAACCGTTACTCTTTATACATATGCAGATGGCTCAGAAAGACAAACAATTCACGTTTATGACAGTGATATTCTTGAGCATGTTCCTTATGAAGCTGTACATCTTTTCGAGGGTGGCGTATATGTGGAAATTGACCGCCCAGAGATGTCATATTTCATTTTTACCCCCACACGTGGCGGTATTTACGAAATAAGCTGTGAATCAAGTGAAGAGGTTTTCATTGGTAACTTTGGCGGAAACATCCACTATATTAACGGAGAAGCGGTGTCAACGTCCTTTGAGCTTACAGTTCGTGACGATAGCGTTAATATTGGAAATCCGGGTGGAACAACACAGTGCATAATCGGTGTAAGATCAGAGGATGCAAGGGGCTGTGTGGTTAAAATTCAGCGTATCGGTGATGCTGAAAAGGATATGGAGCACACCGTTGTTCAAATTGACAAAAGCGCAATAAAGGTAGATAACTATGTAAACAGTGAATTTGTTCTCTTTGATATTACAGACCCAACACAAAAGGCTGTATATAATGAAAAGGATGGATATTATCACCTGAATAGCGAGGACGGACCGCTTATTTACATAAGGTTAACTCCCGAAACCGATGATGAGGAGGCATATGAAACTCTGCCGTCACTTATCTCAATTCACGAGACTGGCGGTAACAATTTCCTGCAGTTCATTAAGGATGAAGACGGAAATCTTATCAGAATAGATTATTATAACGAAATGATTGTAGCTTACGGTGCGCTTTGCGGTACAAAGGGACTTTACCCGTTGAACGAGCAGCTTGCAACAGCTGTTAAGGCTGTAGGTGAGCAAAACGGTTGGTTCGATGATGCTAAGGAATTTGCATTTGGAGATAATGCGTCAAATATATTTATGGAAAACGCATGGCTTCTTTATTGCGTTTACGAAAATCCTAAAGCACTGGGAACAGAGGAAAAGCCCGCCCCTGTGGCTGTAAATAGCGCAGATTCTGTTAAAAATTATGTTATTTCCGCAGGTGCCGGTGAAGAGGTTGTATTGAGAACAGTCGCTAAGGCAACTCTTACAATTAAGAACGCACAAGACGTTAAGGTTATTGCAAATGACGGTACAGAATATGTGGCTGACAGTGAAACAGGTGTGCTTTCCTGTGTAATTTCAGCAAACCAGAATTTCAAGATCGTTTATGAGGGTGAAGAAAATGAAACAACAATTGTATTCACCTTTATAGAATATTTTGGCTAAAGTAAGAACTAAATGTTAAAAATATCGCAGGCAAGGCATGCCTGCGATATTTTTTGTTATAACTATTGCAAAGTTAATAAAAAAATGATATAATATCTGTGCTAAATTTTTCAACTAATAACAAATTTGGAGGTTTTTATGAAGAATTTCAAAAGAATTGCTTCTCTTGTGTTGGCTTTAATGCTTGCTTTATCTATGGTAGCGCTTATGGC
Organism: Oscillospiraceae bacterium; assembly: GCA_015065005.1. Taxonomy (GTDB): domain Bacteria; phylum Bacillota; class Clostridia; order Oscillospirales; family CAG-272; genus RGIG2000. The sequence goes on along the minus strand of SVRE01000015.1, from coordinate 16,606 downwards.
TTCATGCGGAGAAGATGAAAATCCACCTGCAAGCTCACAAAGCAGTACAGGTAACAGCACAACGGGTTCATCGAATACGGATAATTCAACCGGCACATCAAAACCCGGTAATGATGATGAGATTGATATGAGCAATCCGAACCTTGTTAAAATTACCGTTGTTGATGAAAAGGGTAATGCGATAAAGGGTGCTGAGGTGCAGATTTGCCAGGGCGAAAACTGCTTTATGATGCCTATAATTACCGGTGAAAACGGTGTTGGTGTAAGAGAGTACAGCCCCTTGAGCGAGGAGGTTTTGAAGGCAAAGGTAAAATCCATAGAGGGATATAAAAATTATATGTTGCCTGCTGATGACGGATATGTTTATTTCCAATCCGGCTCACGTGAGCTTACCATTACTGTAAGAAGCATTACAGTAAACGTATTTGACCAAAATGGCAAGTCAATCGAGAATGCTACCGTTCAGCTTTACCAGGGCGAGTATGCATTCAAGGGTACATTAGTGACAAATGAGGACGGTATTGCATCCACATTTATTGCAGTAAGTGGGGATGAATTAAGTGCAGTTGTTACAAAGATTGACAGTGACAAGGCATATGATATTGAAAGCGACCCAACAGCCTTTGGTGTGGGTGTTTATGACGGTACGGTTGTTGTAAAGAAGCTTGAGGACTATGTTGTAAAGCTTTCCACAATGCTTGGCACTAACATAGAGGGTGCGAAGGTTGAGCTTTTCAATGCTGAAAATGGCAGAAAGCAAAAAACTGTATATACTAATGCAAACGGTATTGCAAAATTCGAGGGTATGACCCCGGCGGGTTATTACGTGGTAGTTACAATAGAGGACCCAACATATAAGATTTATACCGAGGACGTGGATGGAAAGTACTATTTTGCAGACGGTTCATTCACCCTGATGCTTGGCGTTGTTCATGTTGACAGGGTTACATATACTGTAAAAGCCGATAAAAGCTTAGCAGGCTCTTGGCTGTCCATATACGACTCAAATCACAATTATGTAGATATCTATGATTTAAGCAACGAAGAGATTGTTTCAGTAACCTTTGATGAAAACGGTGTAGCTACATTTATGGCGCCTTACGGTGAGTATATTGTGGTTTGCTATTCACCTGATGACAACAAGTATGCTGTTCCTGTTGTTTTCACAAAGAACGGTGTTCTTGAGGGTGAGGTAACCTTAAAGGATTTGGCACAGGTTGGTTCAACCAAGGACAATCCATACTATGCAGTCAGTGGATATGCAAGCTTTATAGAAGCTCCTGCATGCAAGTGGTATGCTGTTCCCTTTGCAGACGGTAAGCTTGTTTCAGTAAATAATTATTCAGGGGTTAATTACACAATTGACCTGGGTACAAAGACTGTAATTGAGGATGAAACATATTCCTTTAACGGAGTAGCAAATGGCGCAAACGATATGATGGTATTCTCAATTGAGCCAAAGGATAATAACTTTGAATGCTATATTGAGGTGTCAGCTCCGGGTAGCTCAGGCGCTCCTTATGATATAAATGAAATTCTTGGTGATGATGTAAACGGTAAGAGCGAAGTAATTGATTTGATTGGCGGTAACTATGTATATTATGAATATACAGCAAGCCAGAACGGTACATTGACAATTACTCTTCCATATTCATCTGTTATTTTAGGTGTTTTGAATGCGGACGGGCTTGAGTCGGTTGTGGCAGAAAATAGCGTGAGCATTAGCGTTCCTGTTACAAAGGGCTATACAGTGGTTTTCTTTGTTGCAGGTGTAAATTTGGAAACATATGAAGCGGTTGATATTGAGGATGCGCAGATTAATTTTACCTTTGGTGAGGTTAAAAAGAGCTATACTGTAACAACATATGTTGACTTTGCGGTTAAAGAAGGCGTAACCGTAATTCTATATAAGCAGAATGAGGATCTTGAGCTTGTTGAAGTTTCAAGAACAACAAGTGATGCAAACGGAGTTGCAACCTTTGCTGAGGTTGAGTTTTCACACGGATATGTGGCAAAGGCTATTCCACCGCAGGATTATGTAGCAACAGAGGAATATAAGTTTTTCGGCTACGTAACAGACACTCAGATTTATATGTCCCATGAAAGGGATGGCTCAAAGGAATATCCATACGAGGTTGACCATGAAACAGGTACAGGAAGCTTGTCTGTTTCAGCTGGCGGAACAACTTGGCTTTATGTCTATGTACACGCATCCTTTGACGGAACAAAGTTTGTACTTACAATAAATGATGCAAATGCAAAGTTTGAGGTTTATTATGCTGACTCCGAGGAGGGCAATGGTACACCTTGCGGCGTTTCTGAGCTGATTAATAACAATGCAGTATATACCTTTAAGGATAACGGAAAGGGATATATGATAGCTATTTCAACTGCAAACGGTGAAGCGGCAGACCTTGAATACACATACGCAACCGTTGCAGCCGAAGAGGGTGAAACAACCGATAACGCAAAGGAGTTTGACCGGACTGACAGTGCAATTGAAACAATTACAGCAGGTAAAACTGTATATTACAGATATACAGGCGACAGCGGAAAGCTTACTGTAAAGCTTATAGGTGAGGGTGTTTCCTTAAAGGCTGTTGAATTTGCAGTCGGCACCGGTGAGCATACATTAAAGGATACTGTTGATAACACATTGGTGGTTGATAATACACAGGGCTCGTGGATCTATTTTGCAGTAGTTGCAGATATGGACACGACATATGAGTTAGGTATAACCGTTGAATAATAATCAAAACTAAAAAGGCTGTGCAATCGCACAGCCTTTTTGAATTTATTTACTTAATTGCTCATCAACAATAGTCTTAAGCTCGTTATATGTCATTTCCTCGTATTTTGCGAAAATGATAACACCGTCTTCATCAAGAATTATTGTGATAGGGTATGCATCTCCACCGCCCAAAAGCTTGAAATAATAATCATATGAGAATTTGCTTGACGGGTCAATTGGATTGTCCTTTGTAAATATCATATCGGAATCCTTGTAATGCTCATTTACATAATCAGCAGCAGGGGGATTTCCGTTTTCAAAGTCAAGGTGGGTATGTACAGCAACAACAGTTACAGTGTCTTTATACTCTGTGGCAATTTGGTCAAAATAAGGAAGCTCGTTTTTGCATCCGCCACACCAAGTACCCCAGAAATTAATGATTGTAATTTTTCCCTTGTTGTTTGCCGGGTTAAACATTTCGCCTGTCTTTCCGTTTTCGTCAAAGACCTCCATATCGTAACCGTAGCAGGTGTTTCCTACCTTGTTACCGACAGGTGGAGAATTATCCTCGATTGGCTGGTCAGGCGGCTCAGGCAAGGGAGCCTCTGTTGGCTTGTCAATAAAGTTATAATAGATAAGTGCAAAGGCTAAAACGCCAACCATAACACAGGCAACTACTATCTTGATAATGTTGTTGCGCTTTGTGATTTTTGCGTTACGCGCAAGATGCTCCTGCTTTTGTGCATCTGCTAGGGCCTTTTCTTCTTCCGAAGAGTATTCGCTTACTGCTTTTACGTCAATTTCGTTTGGCGGCAAGAAAATCTTGGAGCCCTTCCAGGAAATCGCATTTGTGGGGCAAACCTCAATACATTCACCGCAGTTAATACATTCGTGGTCGTTTACGTGGCGAATATCAACCTTACATTTACTTACACAAAGTCCGCAATCGGTACATTTTTGCTTTTCAAGCTTGATTCCAAAAACAGAGAAGTGGTTGAAAAGACCGTAAATAGCGCCGAGAGGGCAAAGGAAACGGCAGAATAATCTGAAAATAAATACCGAGCCAACAGCAATGCTGATAAGTAAAAAGAATTTCCAGGTAAACAAAGGACCTAAACGGGCAAGCTCGCTTGCATTGGCTTCGTTGGAAAGCAAGCCGATGGCACCCTCAAAGGTTCCTGCAGGGCATATGTACTTACAAAACGCAGGCACAGCCTTGTCAACTAAAGTGTAGAGAAGCGGAACAACAACCACCAAAAGAACTAAAATAACGTACTTTAGATATGACAAAATCTTTGTAACACGGTTTTTCTTCAGCTTTGGTGTTTTGATTTTATAAAGCAGCTCCTGTATAAGGCCGAATGGGCAAAGGAAGCCGCAGATAAATCTGCCTAAAAGCAAGCCGTAAAGGAGCAAAATGCCTATTACATAAAAAGGCGCGCGGTGCTGGCTTGAGCCAAGCGCGTTTTGTAATGAGCCAAGTGGGCAAGCACCCACAGCCCCGGGACAGGAATAACAGTTAAGGCCGGGGGCGCAAATATTCTTTGAAGCACCCTTGTATATCTTACCGTTAAAGAATCCCTTGATGTTTGCGTTAAAGAGCAAAGCCGCATAAAGCTGAATAAGCTTTCTCTTTGATGGGATAAGATTTTTTAATTTACTGAACACTTTTTTCATATCTTACCCCATTCCTATGCACTCAGTGCAAATGTTAATAGCTTTTGTAACAACGTCAGACATACCGCCGTTTATCACACCAATAATAATGAAAGCAATGGCAACACAACCGACCAGACATTTAATTCCGATGGACAAATATTTGTGCCACTTTTTCGGCTCGGTTATTCTTTTTGCAGTATCACAAAGCTCATAGCTAAGCTTGGTAAATGTTCCTGCTTTTTTATCATTTTCCGCCACAGTGTCGCCTGTTTTTGAATTTTTAAGCTCGTTTTTAACGATTTCAAGCTCCTTTTTAACACTGCTTTTGCAAACAAATGCCGTAACGGTTAAATAAGCAAACGGAACAATAAAATATCTAAGCACCGTCAAGGCAGCCCTTGTAACCTCGCCGTTAATATCAGCTGAGGATGCATCATATGTGTTAAGCACATGAACAAGTGAAGCAACAGAAGCACCGATTACAAGAATGATGCTGATAATAATCAAAACCAGCCTTAAAGCGCGCTGCTTTTCGATTTTTTCACTACCGTACGGACTTAAGGATTTCAGTTTGCGGCTAAGTCTGTTAAGCACAAGCCCGTCATTGGCAGCGCCCTTGAGCCTTTCTTTTTCTAAAGGCGCAACAATGTTTAAAACAACACCGCCGATTGAAAGAGCAATAAAAATGTAAGCAAAAACCGAAATTTTTGAAAAATGCTCATATACGCTTTGCCTTGTGAATGGGGAAGGACCGCTGTGATAAATATCCAAGCACATAACAATGAATAAAACGCCCACAACGCACAAAAGCAAGCCCAGCACAATGCCGTAAATAAGGTGAACCTTTTTTAAGCTTTCCTTTGACATATAAAATCAACCTTTCTAAATATATTCCTAATAATTTTAACATATATTTGTAAAAAAGTCAATAATGGCACAAAAGGTAATGAAAAAAATGTAGAAATCTCTGAAATAGCAGCAAAAACAGACACAGGGTAGGCAAAAATGCAAAAAATCTGAATGTATTCTACACTAAGCTGCTTTGACGTGAGGCAAATTTCCCAATTTATAAAATTTAGGTGAACTTCACGTAACAAAAAAGTAACAAAATAATTTTCAGGTTGCCAAACACTGATTTTAGGCAATTGACTAACATTCTTGCAAAGCTTGATGCCACAAAGGTTTTTGGGCTTTTTTTGTTTTACTGTGTTAAAGCAAAACAAAGGTAAAAAGGTAATGTATTACAAGGTTTGGGTGGCAGGAAACAGAAAAAGCACTTGCATTTTATAATATAATGTGTTAAAATAAATCACGTATGTTTATCTTTATATTTATACACGTATATTATAAGAAAGGCGAAATAGAAAGATGAAAAGAAAAGGAATCGCAAGAATAGCTACCGTATCCATATCAGTGGTATTGCTATTCGCCATGTTACTCTCAATTTGTACATCTGCACTTGGCGCATCCTCGTCAAGCCCGGCGTACATTAATGAGTATAATGGAAATCTAAAAACCAACGTTGAGCAGTTTTTTAACGGTAACGTTGTACAAAAATTGCCAAGCACGGTAAAAAACACAGATGAAATATCTGTAATTATCGACTTGGAATTGCCCGCTATCATGGATGCATATAGCTTGGCTGACACAGATATGTCAATGGCTGAGTTTGCCTCCACAGATACAGCGAAGGCGCTTATGCAGGAGGCGTTGAAGGGCAAGAACGCAATTCTTTCTGATTTGGAGAAGAAGGGCGTTACATACAAAACAGGTGCAAGCTACTCAACCATCTTCAGTGGCTTTGAGGTTTTGATTAAAGCTTGTGACTTTGACACGCTTTGCATTGCGGCAGGTACAAAGGCTACAGTTATTGTAGGTGAGGTTTATAAGCCTGCTGAATCAAAGCTTGTTGAAAATGATGTGAACTTCTACGAGGATACAGGTATTTTCAACAGCAGCGACTTCAAATATCAGGGAGAAGGTATGGTTATCGCCGTGCTGGACACAGGTCTTGACTATACACATACAGCCTTCCTCGACAGTAACTTCAAGGCAGACAGGGATAAGCTGGGCTTGAAAAAGCAAATGGTTGCTGACCTTTTAGCCGCTAAGGATACCCGCGCTGAATATTACATGCAGGGCGTTACTGCCGATGACCTTTACGTTAGTGATAAGGTTCCCTTTGCATTTGACTATGCGGATGGAGATGCTGACGTATATTCATTACATAATAACCACGGTACACACGTTTCTGGCGTTATTGCAGGAAAGGATGACGTGATTACAGGTGTTGCCCCATACGCACAGATTGTTTCTATGAAAACATTCTCCGACGTTGAGGAATCTGCACGTACTTCTTGGATTTTGTCCGCACTTGAGGACTGTGTGCTTTTGGGTGTTGACGTAATAAATATGTCCTTGGGTACTGCCTGCGGCTTCAGCCGTGAGAGCGATAAGGAAGCGGTTAACGGTAACGTATATCAGAAGATAAGAGATGCAGGTATCAGCTTGGTTGTTGCTGCATCAAACAGCTATAACTCAGCTTACGGCTCAGACAAAAACGGTAACCTTGGTCTTACCTCCAATCCTGATACATCAACAGTAGGCTCTCCTTCCACATACGAGGGTGCTATGTCTGTTGCATCTATCAACGGTAAGAAAACACCTTACATTTTGTACAATGATACAATCATTTACTTTGTTGAGGCTACAAATGCTGCCAGCAAGGAAAAGGATTTCTTTGAAGAGTTCTTGGCAGACAGATTGCCGAAGGATGCTGCAAACGCAAATGACGTAATGGAGTTTGAGTATGTTGTTGTTCCCGGCGCAGGACGTACTGCGGACTACTACGGCTTGGATGTAGCGGGTAAGATTGCCCTTGTTCGCCGTGGCTCCACAACCTTCGAGGAGAAGGCGCAGGCTGCACAAAAGGCAGGCGCTGCTGCTATTATCATTTATAACAATGTATCCGGTGATATTAAAATGAATGCCGGTACAATTACAATTCCGATTTGCTCTATTTCACAGGATGACGGTGAATTGCTTGCTTCACAAGGCAGCGGCAAAATTAAAATCAGCCGTTCACAAACATCAGGTCCGTTTATTTCTGACTTCTCATCATGGGGCCCGGCTCCTGACCTTAGCATTAAGCCTGAAATCACAGCGCACGGCGGTAATATCCTTTCCGCTGTAACAGGCGGTGATTATGACCGTTTGTCCGGTACATCAATGGCTTGCCCTAATATGTCAGGTGTTATTGCGCTTTTGCGTCAATATGTAGAGAATGAGTATGAGGATATCAAGAATATGCCTGAGGGAGCTGAAAAGGCTAAGGCAACAAATGCTCTTGTTAACTGCTTGCTTATGTCAACTGCCGACATTATGCACAATACAAATGACTTGCCTTATGCTGTAAGAAAGCAGGGTGCAGGTCTTGCAAACCTTGTAAGCGCAGCTAAGACTACAGCTTACATTGAAACCTATGACAGACATGACGGCTCTGTTATGGATAAATCCAAGATTGAGCTTGGTGATGACAGAGAAAAGACAGGTGAATACACCTTTAAGTTCGGTGTTAAGAACTTCGGTTCAGCAACACTTACATATAAGCTCTCCGCTGTTGTAATGACAGAGGGCGTTAGCGAAACAGAGACAGTGCGCGGTGAAACAACAGTAACCGAGCAGGGATATCTTTTAAACGGCGCTAAGTTTGAAATCGTTGGTGTAACAGGGGGCGGAACAAGCCAAGGTAACCAGGTTGTTGTTAACGCAAACAGCACAGCGGTTGTTGAAGCAAAAATCACATTGTCCGATAGCGATAAGAAATATCTTGATGACTCATTTGAAAACGGTATGTACGTTGAGGGCTTTATTTGCCTTGATGCCGTAAGCGGAACAGAAATTGACTTAAATGTTCCTTACCTTGCATTTTATGGCGACTGGACAAGGTCCCCTATGTTTGATACAGACTACTTTGAAACAAATAAGGAAGAACTTGATGATGGCATTTCACAGGACGATAAGGTTATGGCGGATGCATATGCAACACGTCCAATCGGTGGCCTTTATTCCGACTATGTAAGCTATCTTGGTTCATACTACTTCCAGCAAAATCCTAATGACAAGGTAATTGCTGCAAGCAGAGATTATATTGCCCTTTCATATGCGGATGAAACAGTTCATTCCTTCCGTTTCGTTTGGGCAGGTATTTTGAGAAATGCGGCTAAGATTGTAGTTACAATCACAAATGACGCAACAGGCGAGGTTATTTTTGAAACCGTTGATTACGATGTTCGTAAGTCCTACGGTGACGGCGGTTCAATTTACCCCGCAAACATTGAGGTTGAGTTCGATACACAGGACTATGACCTTCCAAATAACGCTCAGCTTTCCGTTAAGCTTGAGGGTTACCTTGATTATGATAATGACGGTGCTGAAACCAACTTGAAGAACACCTTTGAATTCCCTATTGTTATAGACTACCAGGCTCCAACAGTTACAGACTGTGAGTTCTTTACAGAATATGACAAGGATTTGAAGAAGGACAGACTTTATGTAAGGGTTGGTGTTTACGACAACCACTATTCAATGGCAACCAACTTCGGTTATGTAAGACCGGCAACAGCACAGGAGCTTGCAGAGAACCCTGATTATACAAATATTATGGAGTCCTTTGAAAGCTACTTAACCCCTGTATACTCAACCTTCAACGGCACAACATATGTTGAATATGAGCTTACAGATTACATCTATGACATTAAGGATAAGGCAATAAACAAGAATTCCTTTGTTGTAACCTGCTATGACTATGCACTCAATATGACAACCTATGAAATAGGCTTGCCTGACGAGTACACAGACTTCTATTTTGAGGAGTCCGCTAATGAAACAAATTACCTGAGCGTTAACCAGGTATATCAGTTGAATCCAATCCTCTATCCAAATGCAGAAACCAATCCTGACAGTAATGATAACCCTTGGAAAGAGCTGATTGAGTTTAACTCCACAAGACCAAATGTTGCAAAGATAGTAAATGATAAGGTTATTGCAATAGCTCCGGGTGTTACCGTAATTGAGGCTAAGGATTCAAACGGTAAGGTAGCAAAGTTCCATGTAACAGTTCTTGGTGCTGAGGCAAAGGATGACCCTGTTCTTTCCAAATACTATAAGGAATACGATAAGCCTGTAGCTGACGTATTTGATGTTGTTGGCTACAAGACCTTAAAGGCTTATTACTATTTGAATAACGATGAAAGAGATATCGGTGCAACAGGCGACCTTAAGCTGTTTGACGGTGGCTTTAACCTTAAGATGTTCCCATCTGAATCCGTTGAGCTTAAGACTAAATTTGTTCCGTACTTCGACACAGCAAAAATTGTATATACATCCAACAATAAGAATATTGTAGAAATTGATGAAAACGGTGTTGTAACAGCTAAGGCGGAGGGTATGTCCTCTGTAACCGTAAAGGTTGAGCTCGACGGCGGCAGAACCTTCTTCTCTGAAACCATCAGCGTTCAGGTTAAGAACCCGTGGATAAGAACAGGTCCGTCACTTACACACTATTTTGGCTTGGGTGATACCGTTAAGGTTCCTTCCGACCTTAACTTTACAGAAATCGGTCAGTATGCATTCTCCAACTTTGACTATGTTGAAAAGGGCGAGTTTGATGAAATTTCCGAGGAGGATCCAAACCTTACAAAGGTTCAGTTCCTTGGTGAAAATACAATTAAGAAGGTTATCCTTCCTATCGGTATTGAAAAGATTGGTCCGTATGCCTTTGCAGGACTTACCGCTCTTGAGGAGGTTGTAATTCCATATACCCTTGAGGCTATTGAGTACGGCGCATTCTACGGCTGTAACAATCTTACAACAATTTCCTATATGGATGAAAACGGTAAAACAATACCTGCCCAGGGTCTTAAGAATGTTAAGCTCATTAATATGGGCGCATTCCAGGGCTGTAACCTAAGGGGTGAGCTTGTTCTTGACAATGCCCGCGCTATCGGTGATTATGCCTTTGCAGGCAACAAGAATTTGACATCCGTTGTAATTCCAAAGACACTTCAGTCCATTGGCGGTTATGCATTCTACGGTGATGAAAAGCTTTCAAATGTAGAGGTTTATGCAGATTTTGTTAAGTACGGTCCTTACGTATTTGCAGGCTGTAAGAACCTACGTACAATGAAAACCTATGATGCTGACGGCAAGGTAAGTGCTACAATTAACGCAGCGGTTATTCCGCAGGGCGCATTCTACGGCTGTGAAAAGCTTACAAATGTAACCATTGGTAAGGACGTTAACGTAATTGGTGAATACGCATTTACAAAGTCAGGCGTATTAAAGTTTAATATTAATGAAAAGAACCTTACATTCAAGGTTCAAAGCAAGAACTATATTCTCTCAAAAGACGGAGGCGAGCTTGTTTTGGTTGCTCCAACCGTTGACGGCGTGTTCAATCCGGGAGAAGAGAGTATTACAGCGGTTGGCTTAGGTGCCTTTGCTGAAAATAAAAACATAACAGGCATTGTTCTTCCAAATGTAACAAGGGTTGGCAAATACGCCTTTGCAGAATGTACAAAGCTTAAAACTTATGAGCTTGGTGTATTGACAGAGCTTGGAGAGTATGCATTCTTCGGCTCAGGAATTACAGCTCATCCTTCCTTTGAGAAGCTGAGCATAATCAGTCCATATGCTTTCTCAGGCACAAAGCTTACAAGCGTTAAAATTCCTGACGGCGTAACCGTTATGGAGGGTGCTTTCTGTGAGTGTGATGAGCTTGAAAGTGTAACAATCGGTAACGGTGTAACACTTGAAATGGGCGCATTCATGTACAACAACAGATTAGGTGGCCGTTGGCAGGTTCTCTTCTATACAAAGAACGCTAAGCGTCACTACTACTATGATTACATCTCCCCACTCAAGTCACTTACAATCGGTAATGATGTAGTGATTGGCGACTCCGCATTTATGGGTGCTGCTGACCTTGAGGTTATAACACTTGGTCAAAACGTTGTAATCGGCGAACAGGCGTTCTACAATGCTTGCTCACTCAAAACAATTCTCGACCACGATGGTAATAATGTAGGCTTTAAGAATGTAGTTTCCATTGGTGAGCTTGCGTTTACCGGTGACGAGCAGTTTGTATTTACCGACTCAGAGGCTACCAACATTATGATTTCAGGTGAATCATATGTGTTCCACTACTACGGTGCAGCCTTTGAAGCAATTGATTTAACAAATGTTGAGTCCATTGGCAAGGGTGCATTTGCATACTGCACACAGCTTACATCAGTAGTACTTGGTGAGCAAAAGGAAATTCCTGAGCTTGCGTTCTACGGCTGCGGCAAGCTTTCACAGATCAATCTTGAAAAGGTTGAGGTTATTGGTGATAATGCCTTTGCAAATTCAACTGAGCTTAAGGACATCAATCTTTCAAGCGCAACAAGCGTTGGCAAATATGCCTTCACTCTTGGCGGCGCGCAAAACGTAACTCTTAATACAAACGGCACAAGCTTGGGTGAGGGTGCATTTGCTTACTGTGAGGGTCTTACAGATGTTAAAAACCTTGGCGCATCCAAGGAAATCGGCTCCTACGCATTTGCATATTCAGGTCTTACAAGCGCTGATTTAACAGGTGCTGAGTCAATCGGTGACCACGCATTCTTAAAGGAGGAGCTGACACCGTTTGAGGTAACTCTGGGTGAAAAGCTTGCATATGTTGGCGATAACCCATTTGGCTTCTGTAAGGTAGCTCCGTTTGCTAAGGTGAGCGTATATGAGTTCAATGGCAATGAGCATAAGATAGTAAGCTATACATACGAAATTACCGACACTGTTAAGGTTGTAAACGGCTCGCTCTACAGTAAGGTTGACTCCGGTTATGAGCTTATTACCTACGCAGGTAATGAGGAAAAGGGTCAGGCAATTGTTGCTGACGGTACAGTAAGAATCAGCTCATATGCATTTACAGGCTCCGATGTTGTATCCGTACAGCTTCCGCACTCCTTGAATGCAATAGGACACAAGGCATTCTTTGGCTGTGATAATCTTAAGACAGTTATCTTTAAGAGCTATGTTGCTCCAATTCTTGAGGAGCAGCTCGACGTAGCATATTATAATTCCTACGAAAACATTCCGGGGGCCGGCACATACAATATTCCGCTTAATAACGGAACAACCCTTGTAAATGACGGCTTGGGAATAGTAGATTACTATATGTGGAACGTTCCTTCAGGAATGTATTATGATGTGTTCTTCGGTGCAAGCTTTATGAACTACATCGGTCATTTGGACAGAGCGCTTACAATGGTAAGACCTTCAAACGGTCAGGGCTACGAAACCTTTGTTTATGGACAGTACTTTGACAATATTGCTGACGGTGCATTGTCCGCAACTGATGAAACCTTGGCAGCAATTGCAGCAATTGCACAGCTTCCAAAGAATATTAAGCTAACACACGAGGCACTTGTTATTGCCGCACGTGAGGCGTATGACAAGATTGCAACAAGAGACCAGCAGGCACTTGTAACCGATTATTCAGTATTGGTAACTGCTGAGAATAAGATTGCCCGCTTGAAGGCAGAGGCTGAGGAGGGCGATAAGCCATCCGATGTTCCAAGCATCCCTGGTGATGAGCTGCCCGAGGTACCGGCAGAAAAGCCCGAAACACCTGTAACAGGCTATATTGTTACAATTGTAATTTTGGCAGTGATTGCATTGGCAGGAATTGCCTTCGGTGTAGTATTCTTCGTTATGCTTAAAAAGCGTCTGGTCCTATAGACTAAAGTGACCTTTTAAAAAAATCAATAAAAGGATGCAAACAAAAATGAACAAGAAATTAAGAGTAATTTTATTAGCAGTAATTGCGTTAATTACCGTATTGCTTGTTACATCCTGTGACGGCTCACCGTATGCGGATTACGATAAGGCTGGCTATGAGGTCAGCGTTAAGTATGATGCAAACGGTGGCACCTTCACCGCAGGCACATCCGTAATTGTAGATACATACAGCTTAAACAGCTTGCCTACAAAAAATGGTAAAAAGGTAGCAAAGCTCATAACCCCTGATGATGAATCAAGGGGTTCGGGCAACTCCTTTGTGCCAAGTAAAAACGGATTTACCTTCGTTGGCTGGTACGCCAAGTGTGAGGCGGTAACGGATGCAAACGGTAAAACCACATATAAGTATGGGGAAATGTGGGACTTTAAAAATGACCGCTTGGAGCTTGATCCAAACGGTGAATACACAGCAAGTGAGCCTTATTTGACTCTATATGCTGCCTGGGTTCCGAAGTTCACCTTTGAATTTTATTCAATAGATGACCCGAATACACTTTTGAAGGAGTATGAGGTTGCTCCTTATGCAGAAATCAATATGCCTGTATGGGATGAAAAAAGCTCTAAGGGTGATATTAAAATGTATCAATTCCCAACAATAAAGGGAAAAACCTTTGAGGCTGTTTACCTTGACCCAAATAAGGAAAGCAAGCTTGAGGGAGAAAAAATCAAGCACACAGGTACAGTTAATTACGAGGATGCAAGTGCGCAAAACTCCGTAATGAAGCTTTACATTGACACAATAGACGGAGATTGGTATCACATTTTCAATGTTAACCAGCTAAAGAACATTTCCGGCAGTGGATATTATGTAATTGAAAACGATATTGACCTTGGTAACAACACAAGAAGCTGGGCAAGCTACTTAACCTCAGGTAAGTTTACAGGTAAGCTTATCGGTAAGACACAGGAAAATGGCGAAAGCGTTAAGCTGAAGAACATTACCTTCTATCAGGCAACAGGCGCATCGGTATTTGCAACAGGCTTGTTCGGTCAGATTTTCGAGGGTGCGGTAATTGAAAACATAGCCTTTGAAAATGTAACTATGATTATAGACACAGGCGCGCCACTTACAAGTAACGTAAGCTTTGGCTTGCTTGCGGGCTCAATTTCAGACAGTGCAACCATTAATAACGTTTCTGTAAGCGGAGCTATCAAGCTTGACGTTAAGTATGGTAAAAACGATACCTTCCCGTTTAAGAGCGGATATTCAATCGGTCTTGTATGCGGCTTTGGTGATACACACGGTATAGATTACTCCCGTATTACCTTTGAAACAACAGAAAACAATTCCGAAAGATTAACCTTTACACTTGACGGAAATAAGGTAGAGCTTGAACGAATTCAAGCAGAATAAGCTTTGCTCAAAATTATGTTAATATAAATTAAAGGAGAAACAAAATGAAAAAGAGAATTCTTGCTTTGATACTCTGCATTGCAATGTGCATGGGTGTTGTGGGAACCTTTGTTAGCTGTGGGGATGAGGAAAATCCAACTCCAACTCCCGGTGGAAACTCAGGTAACTCTCTTCCTGCAAACAAGGACGCGCTTGTAATTATGTCTGAGGAATTGGATGGCTTGTTCAATCCATTCTATTCAACCACAGGTGCAGACAGCACAATCGTATCAATGACACAAATCGGTATGCTTACATCTAAGTATGTAAACGGCAAGGTTGAGGTTGCTTATGGCGACAACGAGGCTGTTGTAGCTAAGGACTATATGTCAAATTACGATAAGACAACAGACACAACAACATTCACCTTTGTTTTGAAGAACGGTATCAAGTATTCAGACGGACAGCCACTTACAATGGAGGACGTGCTTTTTAACCTCTATGTGTATCTTGACCCTGTATATGCAGGCTCAGCAACCCTTTATTCCACAAAGATTCAGGGCTTGAGCGCGTATAGACTTCAAGAGGTAGAGTCCGGCACAGGCAACTCAGATGATAAGCTTTCTGAGCAGGCGTCTGAAAGAGCAATGGCTCGTGTTATGGAGCTTATTAACCTCTTTACAACAGTAGGCAAAAAGCCCGGCGGTGCCGATGGCTACGAGGCTGATGTTGAAACAATGAAGGAAGCTATCAATAATTTGACAGAAATTAGTGATGGTTATAAGGAGGCTGTTGCAGTTGGCACAGACTCTAAGACACACGATGAGTGGAAGGCACAGCTTTTGGCTGACTATGATAAGATTTGCAAGCTTTACAAGGAAGAGCTTGAAAAGGCATACGATACAGCGCTTGAGGCTTATACAGAATCTCCGTATAAGGAGCATCCTGAGTTTAAGGACCAGCTCTTCTGCTTTATGGCATCACAGGGCTATGTAGTTATTGAGTATGTTAAGGTAAACGGCAAGGACGACAAGAGCCAGATTGATTCTGTTAAGGCTGACTACAATACAGATTACATCACAAATAAGGAAAGAGCTGTTGAGTACGCATTCAAGGATACAATTTCAAAGTCACTTGATGCAGTTCTTTTGTACACAGCATCCGCACAGACAGTAATTAATGAGTATGTTTCCAACGCTAAGGACGTAATCCTTCACGAAAAGGTTGGTCAAGACGGCTCACTTAAGATTGATAATATTTCCGGTATTGTTTCCTTAGGTCACGATAAGGACACAGAAAAGGGAACAAAGGTAACTGTAAACGGTAACGAGTACACTGTAGCAACAGAGTACAATGCTGACGGTACAGTTAAGAACAATGATGAGTACGCTGTACTCCAAATCACAATTGACGGTGTTGACCCTAAGGCTGTTTGGAACTTTGCGTTTGCAGTAGCACCGCAGCACGTTTACGGTAAGGGTTCAAGCGTTGGTGTTGATCTTGCAAATAATAAGTTCGGCGTTGAATGGGGCTCCTTTGACTTTATGACAAAGATTATTCAGTCTCCAACAAACATCAAGGTTCCTGTAGGCGCAGGTGCTTACAAGGCAACAAACCGTGCAAACGGTGACAACCCTGCAGGTAACGAATTCTATAGCGATAACGTAGTATATTTCAAGGCAAATAACTACTTTGAAACAGTAGGTAGCGGTCTTAACAACGCGAAGATTGAAAAGGTACGTTACCAGGTAGTAAGCGCAACAAACTCACTCCCAATGCTTGAAAGCGGTAACATTCACTACGCAACACCGCAATTGACAGATGCTAACTTCACAAAGATTGAGGCTCTTGACAAGATTGGTGCTAACTATATCTTGAATGACCAGCTTGGTTACGGTTATATCGGTATTAACGCATCAAAGGTTCCTAACCTTTACCTCCGCCGCGCAATTATGTGCGCAATGGATACAGAGCTTGCTCTTGACTACTACCGTCCGGGTACAGCAGAAAGAATTTTCTGGCCAATGTCCACAGTAAGCTGG
>SVRE01000014.1 GCA_015065005.1 Oscillospiraceae bacterium | reverse complement strand
AGGACGGCGCAATTAAACTTATTTATAATTGCGCTTGGTCTTAGGTCAATGTTTGTATATACATACTCGGAAATCTTGTCCTCATCAACCTTGGCAGTGCCAAATGTATCAACAAGAACAGAAACAGGCTTAGCAACGCCGATAGCATATGCAATCTGCACCTCGCACTTGTCTGCCACACCTGATGCAACAATGTTCTTTGCAACGTATCTTGCAGCATATGATGCGCTACGGTCAACCTTTGTCGGGTCCTTACCGCTAAATGCACCGCCACCGTGACGTGAATATCCGCCGTATGTATCAACTATAATCTTTCTGCCTGTCAAGCCTGTGTCACCGTTAGGGCCGCCAATAACAAATCTTCCTGTTGGGTTAACAAAAATCTTTGTATTGTCATCAATCATATCATTTGGTACGATAGGCAAAATTACATTATCTATAATATCTTTTCTGATAGTTTCCAAGGTTACGTCTGCGCTGTGCTGAGAGGAAACTACAATTGCCTCTACTCTTACAGGCTTACCGTCAACGTACTCAACTGTAATCTGTGTCTTTCCATCGGGGCGAAGATAAGGTAAAACCCCATCCTTTCTTACCTTTGTAAGTCTCATAGCAAGCTTGTGCGCCAAGGAAATCGGAAGGGGCATAAGCTCCTTTGTTTCATTACAAGCATAGCCGAACATCAAGCCCTGGTCACCTGCACCGTGGTCATTTTCAGCCTCACCGTTTTTAGCCTCAGCAGAATTATCTACACCTAAGGCAATGTCAGCAGACTGCTCGTGAATAGCTGTCATAATACCGCAGGTATCAGCATCAAAGCCATACTTTGCCCTGTCATAACCGATTTCTTTTATGGTTTGACGGGCGATTTTTGTTATATCCACATCAGCCTTTGTTGTTATTTCACCCATAATGGTTACAAGTCCTGTTGTGCAAAAGGTTTCGCACGCAACACGGGAGCTTGGGTCTTGCGCTAACATAGCATCAAGTATAGCGTCTGAAATTTGGTCGCAAATTTTATCGGGATGTCCCTCTGTTACTGATTCTGAAGTAAAAAACTTTCTCATCTTATATCTCCTTATTTTGTTAAATTTGAAATATCAAAAGCCCGCGGACAGAACATTCCGCGGGCTGATAACTACATCTTAGTCTCATCTCTCGGAATTGGCACCTTGTCGATACGATAGGTTGCCGTAACTTCATCGGGCCTGTCCCTCCGTTACTCTTGATAAGAATTTTTGCGAGGATAGTATATCATATAGTTTTTAATATTGCAATAGCTTTTTTAAAAAAACTGATATTTTTCTATTTTTCTTCCTTCAATTCTCTTTTCCTGTCATAAAGGTAAAGAAGAAAGGTTGCTGTAAAGCCCAAAGCAAGGGCAAGGACACCGATTATCAAATCAATTACCATTCCCTTTGTGTCCCAGGACTTATATATTTCTATACACTCACTGCCAAGGAAAACGGCAGCCATCGAACCGATAGACAAGCCGCAAATGGCAAAGAAAAACGGTTTTCTTTGTTTTTCCAAAAGCATATTGATAACCTTAGAGAACAAAAGGATACCAATAACAAAGCCAACCACCAAGGCTACATATACAAGCAACAGCTTGTAATCAGTAAGCAATTCGGACCCTATACCGTTTAATATAGCTGTATAATAACCGAACATCATAAGGAGCACAGTGGCGCTAAGACCCGGGATAATTTGTGTTAAAGAAATCAAAATACCAATAACAACAAACAGCACGTAGTTCCCTACCCCAAGATTTGTTAGGCCCCTGTCGGTGCCTGTTGACACCATTGACACTAAGGTAATAGCTATTGGAATTATGCTGCCGACTATAAACAATGCTTTTCTGTTAAGGGTTGCTTTTTCCCCCTTTATTTCCTTAAGCAATATAGGATAAGTGCCCACCATTAAGCCCACAAAAAAGCAAATGGTTATAAACGGAATAAGCTCCAATAAAAGCTTAACCAAAACAAAGCCAATACCAAAGCCGACCACCACCCCAATACCTATGGGCAAAAGGAACATAAAGCAAAGCTTAAACTTTTTAAACAGGTTGGAAAAGGCATACATCATTTTGTCATAAACCTTCATTATTATGGCAACTGTTGACCCGCTTATACCGGGAACAATAACAGACAAGCCTATTGAAAAGCCGACAAAAATGCTGATAAGTATTTCCTTGAAATTTTTATACTTTAAATCAATCAGTTCTTCCATATTACTTTAAATATTTGATGGAAAGCTCATACATAGCCTTAACAAAATCCTTAAGCTCTCCCATTTTACTTTCCTTCAAATAAATTTTTGTAAACTCCTTTAACCATTCTTCCACATCAGTATCGTTCATACCAAGCTTTTCCCCTGTCTGCATTGACATAAGCATAGCAATCATACACTGTGTACCGTTTGCAACGCAAAGCAAGGCTTCTCTTGCGTCTTCGTTCTCCCATTTTGTTGACATAAGATAAGGAATAAGCTCCTCTACCTCGCCAAAAGCTTCATTTAATTCCTCCGGATTAGCGGTGCGCCACGCCTTCATTACGTCAGTGTTGAACATCCTGTTGGAATAATCACATACAAGCTCATACCAATAGCAGCTACGGTATGCTTTAGCCAAGGATTTAACCAAATTGGCGCCACCCTCATGTCCGTAGTAAAGCAAGTCCATTGCTTCATCATAATTTTCATACTCGCAAGTAGCGTTCCAAGACCTTGCAGCACCGTAAATAATACTGTACATACACGCATAAATCGGGGAAATATGGCCGTAGTCACCCCAGCAGGTGTTAAGAACGCCCTTAGCCCCCGCCTCATAACCGTACTTAGTCATTTTATAAATGTTTGGAATGGAAACCTGTACCATTTCAATAAGGCTTGTCCAGTTATTGCATCCCGGGCAAACATACTGTGTTTTTCCTGCATCACGCAGCTTATTTATTGTATCTGGCTTTTCGTTAGCACCGTAGCCCCAGCTTAAGAAAATAGTTTCGCCAAGCTCATCAATAAACTCAGAATGTGCATTGATAATATCGCCCCACATCATAGGGGTTTTACCCTTGGAACGAACATAATCAAGGATTTTCTTTACAAATCCAACATATAGCTGTCCAACGTCCTTGCCTGCGTTCCTGCCCTTACCAAGGTCAAAGGTTTCATCACAGCAGATATTGAACTTATCGCTTGTGAAAAGGGGCATATACTGGTCTATTAAGCTCTTGATAAGCTCAAAGCTCTCGGGATTTGACGGGTCAATTGTATGGTGCGCCATTCTTTGCTGCCAATAAATGGTGTTAGGCTTGTGGTCGGGCAACTCACACAAATGCTTATATTTTTCTGTTTCCAAAAGCTCAAATAAGTGGCCAAAGCAAGAAAGGGACGGCACAAGCTCTATGTAATTTTCCTTACAGTAAGCATCAAGCTCCCTTGTTTCTTCAGCAGTAATATAGCCTGTCCTTTGATAAATTCCGTCATACTCCTTAAATGGGAAAACATGCTCAACATAAAGCTGCAACATATTGATTTTGTGATATGCAAGGGTGTCAACAAGCTTCTTCAAGCTCTCAAGAGTTGGTATTCTGCCTCTTGTAATATCATAGTAAAAGCCTCTTACCTCAAAATCAGGAGAGTCATTAATTTCCTTTACATCGCAGTAACCGTTTTTAACAATTTGGCGAATTGTTTGTATTGCATAAAAAGCGCCCTTTTCACCCTTTGCCTCAACGGTTATTTCTTTCCCGAATAAAATCTTATAGCTCTCGCTATCTTCATTTCCAATCTTCACTGTAACCTGCACAGGACCGCTTGGAACCTTTTTTGTTAAGTTAACTATTCTATTATCACAGCCATTTGGCAAAACGAAGGTGCAACCGCTGATAGCCCTTCTTTCGCCTAAAACTTTTTCTTTTACTTCAGGGATAAGCCTCATAATATACCTCACTTAATTATTATTTCTCTACCTGCGCCAATCAAGCCGCTTGAGGTAGTATATTGTTTTAAATTTTCAGTCACATTACCCTCGTAAAATGCGTGGATGTGACCTGCTAACACGCATATAATTTTGTCATCATTTTCTTTAACCAAACGGTTAAACAAAAATGCATTTTCGCAATCCCCGTTTACCCCCAAAAGGAAATACGGTGACATTTTTTCAGCCAAGCGTTCCCCAAATTCGCCTAAATTCAAGGGCGCGTGGACAACCAAAGCTATTTTCTTGTCCCCGCTTAGCTTGTCCTTTAAAAACCTAATTTGTTCATTTGTTATTTGCTTAGTTCCGTTATCAACCGTTACTATTTCAAGCTCACCAAAATCAAATGAATCTATGGCGGGATTTTTTATAATGCCATTAAATCTTTCATATTGATTTAAATGCTCACCCGCTTCATTAATCCAAGCGTGATTTCCCGGGCAATATATGACAGGCAACGGGTAATCCCCCATAAATTTTTTCATATATCTTAAATTTGACTCAGTTACCCTGTCAAAAATATCACCGCTTAAAATCAAGGCATCAGCCTTTATGTCCAAAGCGTGCTTTGCCAGCTTTTCAAAGATTATATTCGGCTCAACATCGTACCTTTCATCACAAAGCTCCCCTGCGTCCTTTGCAAAATCACGCTTAAGGCTGTCCCATTGCTTATGAAAGCGCTTGTGGTCATTTATATCCGTCTGTGAGCTTTCTTCATCCAAGCAAGCCATATGCATATCGCTGATTTGAAAAAACCTGTATTCCTTCTCTGTTCCCAGGTCAATAACAGTTCTTTTTACTTGTAAAAAATTATCCATATAACACCTATGTATTATTATATATTCCTATCTTATCATAAACAAAAAGTAATGTCAATATTTATCGAATTTTGAAATTAAAAACTTATTTTTCTCTTACCGATTACGACATTTTTTGCACACGTTTGATATTACAATAAACCCAAAGGAAGGTGAAAGCTTTGTTTGAAAAAGAAAACCCAGAAATTTTTTATGAAAACGGTACTCTGAACGCCAAAATTTTAGGCGATATCGACCACCACTGTGCAAAATACGTTCGTGAAAGAATAGACAATGCAATTTTTGACCATAAGCCCAATCTTGTTTTACTTGATTTAAGCTCTGTTGATTTTATGGATTCCTCAGGTCTTGGATTGATATTAGGCAGATATAATACCGCAAGCGAAATGGGGGCTGATTTTATTATTTGCTCACCCTCAAGGGGTGTTAAAAAGGTTTTGGAGCTGGCGGGAATTGAAAGAATTATAAAGATAGAAGGAGATTCATTGGTATGAAAAAGCACGATAATCAATTAAAAATGTATCTTACCTCTCTTTCTATTAACGAAAGCATGGCAAGGAGCGCCGTTGCTGCATTTATAGCGCAGCTGAACCCCACAATTGAGGAAATTTCAGACATTAAATGCGCCGTTTCCGAGGCGGTTACAAACGCAATTGTCCACGGCTATAAATTTTCACAGGGTGAAATTTACATAGGTGTTAAATATTATTCCGACAGGACTGTGACAATTGAAATCAAGGACAAGGGCTGCGGAATTGATGATGTCAAGCTTGCAATGACACCTTTGTTCACCACTGACACAACAGGTGAGCGAAGCGGTATGGGCTTTGCGGTTATGCAAACCTTTATGGACAAGCTGGAGGTCTATTCTAAAAAGGACAAGGGTGTTCGCATCCTTATGGAAAAAAAGCTGAAATAATGGATTTTAACAAAAATCAAGATTTATTAAAAAAAGCTGTTAACGGTGATGAAAAAGCAACCGAGGAATTAATGGCTAACAATTTAGGCTTAGTACGCTCAATTGCTTTTAAATTTCGTGACAGAGGGGTCGAATACGAGGATTTGGTGCAAATCGGTTCAATCGGTATGCTAAAAGCCATACGTAGCTTTGACCTTGAAAAGGGCACTGTATTTTCCACTTACGCAGTGCCTCTGATTATTGGAGAAATAAGGCGGTTTATCCGTGATGACGGGCTTATTAAGGTCAGCCGTGTGTACAAGCAGCAGGGCGCTTTGCTTATGAAGGAGCGGGAAAAATACATTATGGAAAACGGTTGCGAGCCACATATAGAGGAGCTTGCAAAAATTTGCGGTATGACACCTCAGGAGGCCGCTATTGCCATTGATGCAACCGCATGTGTAAATTCTCTTTCCGCATCAATTAACGGTGAAGATGAAAGCTTTACCTTGGAAAACACAATTTGCCAGGACAAAAATGAGATTGATGCAAAAATCGAGCATATCGCCCTTTGCCAAGCAATCTCTGCCCTGCCTCCATTGTGGCGCAAAATCGTTACCTTAAGGTACCTTAAGGAGTACTCTCAACAGGCAACCGCCGAAATGCTTGGTCTAACCCAAGTAAAGGTTTCCCGCGAGGAAAAGAAAATTTTTGCCGCACTCAGAAAAGAGCTGTCATAATGTACAAAACCTACTCTTTTCCATCAAGAGTAGGTTTTGTACGAAGTGCTATTTGCAAACCGAGAAGTGCTTCGCATCTCCTTTGTCTCATCGTGTTTTTTGTCAAAAGTATTGATTTTCTTGTCATTTTCGGATATAATGTTATTAGGAGTTGTTGCGGATTTTTCCGTAGCCACAGCAAGTAAAGTCTGTGGGGCAACTCCTTTTTTATTGCAATAAAAAAACGCTGAGAAAACTCAGCGTTGCTCACAAGGATTCAGCACCTTGTGCATTGTCTATACACATAGACCGCTACAAATGAAATTCATTTGTCTGTCTGTATTGTATCAGATAAATAATTAAAAGTCAATAGTATTTTAAGTTTTGGAAAGACACACCACCGTCCCCTGTCTTCCCGTCTAGATTCAGTTCTCTTCTTCTATCTCCATTTTCATCAAAAATACTTTCTTGGTTATTTGGGGGTTCTCCTGTATCAGCTGATAACTCTTTTCTAAATTCTCGTCCGAAATCGCCTGACCTATCGCCATCATCTCCATACCTAAACCTTCCAAGTAATTCATCACTGATATACCCTTTTGAAATTGAGTCATTATTTTTTCTCCTAACGTATTCTCTTCTAAGATTATTGTCGCTGATAGATACTTGTTTTCTCACGCCAAAATCTATCTTGCCATTCTCTTTGCCGGAATCAACAATATAAACCTTGTTTCCGTGTTCAATAGCAACTCCATCAGCAACCACATTGTCAAATCCCGAATATGAAAGACAGGGGACGGTGGTGTGTCTTTGGTGCTTTTCAAATTCATTTTAACCATTTTTCCACTATCCCTTTTGTTTCTCCTATCAATCTGCTTATTTGTCTTATTGACAGTCCTTTTTCATATAACTTTGCTATTCGCTTTTGCTTTCTTGTTTTTTCTATGCCTTGAAATTCGGTTGCATTATCAAAAGAAAAGGGACAGCTCTTTGTCTCCGATGTTATTTCTTAATTTAATTTTACAACAAATTTAAACCTTTGTCAATAGAAAGGAAAAACGGAACCGCCCTCTGTCTCCCGTGGCACTTTGGTGCAATATATGTTTTTGGCTTTTCTTGACACAAAAGTTAAATATTTTTGATTGACTTTGAAATTAATTGGTTGTATAATAAATATATCAAGAATATGGAGGTGCTTTTATGAATCCTTGGCACGACTTTAGCGATGAGCGAATTAATTCTAAAAAGTTTATATCAGTAATTGAGATTCCTAAGGGAAGCAAAAACAAGTACGAGCTTGACAAAGAAAGCGGTATGCTTCGCCTTGACAGAATTTTATATACATCTACACACTACCCAGCCAACTATGGCTTTATACCTCGTACACTTTCAGAGGACGGTGACCCCCTTGATGTTTTGGTGCTTTGCCAGGAAACCTTAGAGCCACTTTCAATTGTTGAGTGCTACCCTATCGGTATGATAACCATGATTGATGATAACGAAGAGGATGAAAAAATTATAGCCATTCCCTTAAACGACCCATTTTTAAACAGCCATAATGATATTTCAGAGCTTCCACAGCATCAGTTCCAAGAAATCAAGCACTTTTTCGAGATTTACAAATACCTTGAAAACAAAACAACACGAGTAGATAATATCTGCGGCAGGCAGGAAGCCATTGATACTATCGAAAAATGTAAAAATGCATACAACGAAAAGTACGCAAAATGATAAATTTGTCTTGACTTAACAGCATTTATGTGTTAAAATAACTCTCGGTTAACATCTACCGAGAGTTTTTTTATGCAGACGTGGCGGAATTGGCATACGCGTTGGTCTCAGAAGCCAATGGAGCAATCCTTGTGAGTTCAAGTCTCATCGTCTGCACCAAGCCGAGCTTTTTTGCTCGGCTTTTTGTATTTTATTTGGTTTTTTTGCTAATAATACCCATAAACATATTTGGAGGTATTATATGGCAAGGATTTTAATTATTGGCGGCGGTGTTTCGGGACTTTCTGCGGGGATTTATGCGCAACTGAGCGGTCATCAAGCTGTCATTTGCGAAAAAAACCACATTGTTGGTGGAAACCTGACAGGCTGGCAACGGGGAGAGTACCACATTGACAACTGTATTCACTGGCTAACAGGCACTAACCCAAATTCAAGCACCTACAAGCTTTGGGAAGAATTAGGCGTGCTTGGAGGCATAGATATTTTTCAGCCCGATTCACTTTACACCTGTGAATACAAAGGGGAAAGGCTGTCTCTTTACAAAGATATAAATAGGCTTGAAAAAGAAATGCTACTTAAGTCAGCCACTGATAAAAAGGAAATTATCTCCTTTATAAGCGCAATAAAGGCTATGCAAGCTCTTTGCGGAATTGGGGGCGAAGCGCACAACCATAAAGCAAGCCGAGGTGAGCTTTTTGCCTCTTTACCCTTAATACTCAAATATCATAAGCTTTCTACAGGTGAGCTTTCACAAAGGTTTACTTCTCCGCTTATTCAACGTTTTATATCTTGCTTTATCGGGAATGACTTCTCTTCCCTTGCGTTAATTTGTGTTTTTGCCCATTTTTGCGGTGAAAACGGTGGTATTCCAAAGGGCAGCTCTCTTGCAATGGCTATGCGCATGGCAAACAGGTTCAAGGAGCTTGGCGGCGAAATTTTAACCGACAAGGAAGCTGTCAGGATATTTCACGAGGGCAACAGGGCTTACTCTGTCACCTTCAAGGACGGTAGCAGCTATTTTGCCGACTACATTATCTTAACCACAGATCCAAAAATGACCTTTGAAAAGCTTTTTGATTTACCCATTCCCAAGAGCATTGACGCACTTTACCAAAATAAAAGACTCTTTAGATTTTCAAGCTACCATTGCGCCTTTGCCTGTGATACCGATAAGTTACCCTTTACAGGTGATTATTCCTTTGAAATTCCCTTTAAATACCGCGCAAGGCTAAAAGCAAGCTATTTAACAATACGTGAGTTTTCTCACGAAAAAAGCTTTGCCCCAAAGGATAAAAGCATTATACAGGCAATTGTTTTTTGTAATGAAGAAAGCTCACTGGAATTTATAAAATTAAAAGAAAATCAAGAAGCATATAGCGAACTAAAAAAGGAGCTTTCTGCTATTATTGAAAAAATTATCATAGGTCAGCTACCGCAACTAAACAGTAAGCTTGAATGTATTGACTGTTGGACACCCGCAACCTACAAAAAATTTGTTAATTCTGAAATCGGGTCTTATATGAGCTTTGCTTTCGGCCCGAGATACCTTCCCCTTCGTGCAAGCAACAGAATCAGCGGGCTTAATAACGTTATCCTTGCTACCCAATGGCAGCAGGTACCGGGGGGCTTGCCTATTGCCGCAAGCGGAGGAAAATTAGCTATAGAAACGGTTAACAAGCTGGAAAAGCAACGAAAACGAAAAAGAACTAAAAATACTGATTTAGTGGGCATAAATAATTAAAAGAGGGTGAATTTCACCCTCTTTTTATAACATTTTTTTGAAAAGCTCTTCTACTCTTTCATAGGTATCCTTATCACAAATCAAATGCTTATACTTTTCGTAATAGGACTTTAAAGCTTTTTTGTTTATTTCTCTTGGCTTTTCTCCTACCTTGTTTACAAAATTCTGATAGAAAATTTTATCAACACATTGGCTTGAAAGATTAATTCCCCTTAATGGCTCCTCACTCCAGGCATCTGTTGATTCATCAGTTGCTACATATTTATAAATGCGGTCAACAAGCCAAATCATAGCTTCTCTGCCCGGGGGATAGCAGCCGTCTGTTCCAAACTGTATTCTGTCAGCATATTTGGTAAAGAAATCCTTAAAATAGTCATACCTTTTGTTAAAGCTTCTGTACATCTCGCCACCCGGAGTAATGTCTATATTAAGGTTTTTGTACTTAGCAAACAAACTTTCAAGAATTTCGGGGGTATCTGACAAGAAAAAGAAGTGCGCAAGAGTTAAATTAAGGCTTGGATGCTTTTTTAAAAGCTCATAAACCTGGTTGTGCATTTCCTCCTTGGTAACCGTTGTTCCGTCACCGTAGAACCAGCCTTTTTTTATTTCATCCTCGGAAACCTTGCTCCTGTCCCAAAATTCAATAGGGTCACAGGCGTGCATAAGTATATGTGTTTTGTCCTTTTCTACCTCGTTATAAAACGGGTCATAAAATGGGTCACATATCGGCACCTTTATATATCTGTAAACACTTGGCTTACCCTCAAGCATTTTAATGCCGTCAGCTCCTATTTCCATAAGCTCCTTGTACTGTGTAAGGGGGTCCATATTACCAACATTGCCCGTGTTTACAGGATATTCCGAATATGTAATTCCTGCGTGAACGTACGTTTCAGGAGAAGCTACCTTATAAAGCAGGCACATAAAATTTTGCGTTACATCACGGTAAGCGCAAGGCATAGCGGCTAAATTTATGCCCCTCATACCAAAATACTCCTTGTACCATTCAATTCCATCTATGAAATTTCTACCGTTATTGTCAAACCAATGCTGTAAATGAAGATGGCCATCTATAATTTTCTTTCCCTTTAATAGTTCCTTAATGTCCATAAAGTAATCCTTTATCATTTTATTTTATGAATTAAGTATATCATTTTTATGTATCAAAATCAATAGTTGAAATTGAGTTTTTCGTATGCTACAATTGAATTGAGGTGATTTTATGAAGGAAGAATGTTTAATTTGCTCTTCTCCGCTTGTTTACATTAAAAATGATGTAGAAATGGAATGTGAAATATGCCACAAAAAAGAGCTAAGCAAATCAAGATGCATCAAAGGGCATTACGTATGCAACGAATGTCATATACAAGGCTTAGATACAATTGTAGGCATTTGCCTAAATTCCACAAGCAGAAATCCTATTGAGATTTTTAAGAGCTTATTTTCTATGCCTTTTTGCCACACACATGGGCCGGAGCATCATATTCTTGTTGGCGTATCCTTACTCACTGCATATAAAAATGCAGGTGGGAATGTTAATTTAAATACAGCCTTGGATGAAATTATATTGCGTGCAAAAAAGGTGCCAGGTGGTGCTTGCGGATTTTGGGGAGCATGCGGTGCCGGTATTAGTAGCGGAATGTTTATTTCGATTATTACAGGCTCTACCCCACTTGCAAATAAGGAATGGGGACTGTCAAATCTTATGACCTCTTCTTCATTGCAGGCTATTGGTAAAGTCGGTGGACCGCGATGCTGTAAACGCAATTCTTATCTTGCAATTCTAAGTGCCGTTAAATTTACAAAGCAAAATTTAGGTATTGAAATGGAGGTTTCCAAAATCAAATGCAGCACCTACAACACTAACAATCAATGTATTAAAGAACGATGCCCGTTTTATAAAAGTTGAAAAGGAGCGATTTTCGCTCCTTTTTATTTGAATTTTTCCAATCTATACAGCTGTTCCTCATCTATTTTGTCTATGCCATTTTTATAACTGTAGCCCATTTTTATGTAAAACTGACAAGCTGTAATTGAAGCCGGGATTTCAATTCTTTTAGCACGCAAAAAGAACTCATCATTTTCAAGTGCCTCTATGATTTTTCTGCCTATTCCTTGCCCTTGATACTCAGGTAAAACAAATATAGTAAAAAGACTGCTCTCGTCCTGCTTATCATAGTAAGGCCCTATTCCTCCACAGCCTGCAATTTTATTATCGACTACACACACATAAAAGTGCATCCATTTAGAACGTTTTATAAGCCTTTGCGGATTCAACTTTTGAACATCGTTCTCTATATATTCTCTTGAATAATCCTTAATATTAGTTGTTCTCAAGGTTTTAGCAATCATATCCGCCACTTCTTGAGCATCCCGTTCTTCAAATAACCTGATTGTCATTTTTTATCCTTTCTAAGGTTAGCTATAATTCCCCATTTTTGAACCAGCAAATCAAGTGTCCAAGCGGCATTAGCAGGAGAGGTTGAGGGTAAGCATAGAGCTTCTCTGCTTACCTTGTTTTTTATGTATTTATTGTAGTATTTTTCTGCGGTTTTGCCGTTAACTATGATTTTTTCAATTTTAGCCGTATTTAATATCAGTGAAATATCGTTTGGAACAACATTCTTAATTGAGCTGTCTGAGCTTCCGTTAATTTCACAGGAAGCTATAACATCCCACACGGCTATTTTGTTAGAAAGCAAAAAGCATTTCTTTTCTTCGATTGTTTTTGGCTCTTCCACCTCAAAAATTCTGGCAAGTACCTTCCAAAATCTGTTTTGAGAATGCCCGTAGAAAAACGTTTGCTCCCTTGATTTTACCGAAGGAAAGCTACCCAAAATGAGAATTTTTGAGTTTTCATTAAATATTGGCTCAATAGGATGATTAATCAGCATAAAATCTTAAAAATTTCTTCGTGGAGCTTTTCAAAAAAGTCCTCTGTTTTTGGATATGCTTTAAAGGTAACTTTCATTCCGGCTATCCTGTCTATTAATTCAATAACTGCTTTTTTTCCGATTTTTTGCTCCAACAGGGTCAAAAGCTGGATATCCTCTAAAGCATTTTTAAACACCTTTAATCTTAATGACGGAATTGCTTCATTTTCATATGGATAAACGCTGAATGAATCGCCTGAGGGGAAGCCTCCGCCTGCATCAGTTACCTCATAAGGATTAATTTTTCCCTTTGAATACTGCAAATTATAGAAATTATAACCCCAATGCAAGAAACCAACAATTGAACACTTGTACATTTGTACACCTATTATTCTGTTACGATATGAGGGCATTGCCATAAATCTGTTAGACACATTTTCGTGCTGAGCACAACAGTAATAGCACCATAAATCCTTAATTTCAGCATCCAAAAACGGTTCAATTGCATCTGTTGCTACAATTGGTGTTTTTATTATACCCTTTTCATAAAAATCAAAATGTGATAAGGCGTCTATCTGCTCGCAGCCGTCAATCAGCCTTTCTAAAGCCCTGTATGCCTTCTCATATTCAGCTATACAATTTTCATTTGGCTCGTCAGACACGTGGAAATACAGCCGTTTCTTATCAATGCCCTTGTTAACAAATGTACTAATTATTCTCGGAATTAATTGGCTTAAAAAGCTTATATATTCACTTGACGTAGCTTCCGTTTCCCAACCAAATATTTTTTCTTCCTTACCGTCAACTGTTGCGATTACCTTTGGAGCATTTTTAGCGCCCCACTGTGTAAACATATGATTTATTTCAAAATATTTGATTTTACATTTTAGGCAAACGTCTATAAACCTTTCAAGCTTGGAAAAATCAAAAAGGTATTCCTCTCCTCTTTTTTTAATTTCAACAAGCTGAACAGTAGTTCTCTCTCCACCAACCTCAGTATCAAGCGGAGGAGTTAAAACAGGCACCAAAATCATATTGATGCCGTGGATTGATGCCATATTTATATATTTTTCAATCAAATCCCAATGCTCGTTTGAAAACACATCCACCTTATGCACATCAGCAATACAATCAGTATGAAACCACTGTGTAAAGATCAGCTCTTGCTCGGGGAGCGTGACATTGTGTACGCTCAATTCCAAATCACTTTTTGCAATTTCGGTTTCATTCTCGCAAAAGACCACCGTTATTTTATATGTGTCCGCCTCTACATCATTTGGCAAGTTTACCGAAAGCCAAAGCGTTGAGTACCCTTCTCCCACCGTAATTTTATTCTCAGTTAAAGGGAAAAGAGGGTCAGGACACATTCCCTTTTCCTTGGTGAGATAATCTTCATCACGACAGCTGTCATAGGTGGGGGTGGTCATTGGCACATACCCAACCTTACAAGCGGTTACAAATTTGGAAATTTGAGAGTCTATTGCAAAAGTATAAGCTCCGCTTTTTCCCTTTAAAGCAATTTGATAGGAAAATGTTTGTCCCCTTGCAATCTCTGACTTTTTTATACTGTTACCGACAATTTTGTCAGGAAAAACCTTTGCAAGAGATGAAAGCTGTACTATTTCAAAATTTTTCATACACTTCTCCTTATTTCTTTTGAATAATTTTACCATATTTAACTAACTTTAACAAGTATTTTCTTGAATAATTGCGCAACTTGTGTTATGATTAAGATAGTAAATTTTAAAGAGGTTATATGAACGCTGCTAAAGAATTATTAAGCCAAGGCTATACCCTTGCAATGTGCTTAGGGGACAATGTATATACAAGCAAGGAAAGAGGGGTTAAATCCTTACTTTACTTTCTTGACAACAAAATTGATGTCTCAGGCTTTTATTGCGCTGATAAAGTAGTTGGTAAGGGTGCTGCCTTCCTTTATGTATTATTAAATGTATTTGAGATACACGCAGGAGTTATCAGCAAGTGTGCTAAGGAAATACTGAGTGCTAACGGGATCAGAGTTACCTATGATATACTGGTTGACCGAATATCAAACAGGGAAAAAACAGGATATTGCCCTATTGAGGAGGCAGTAATTGATATAGATAACCCATCTTTGGCGCTGAGCGCTATCAAAGAAAAATTACTATCTTTAAGGAGTTAATATGATTTACAAGGAATTTAACGGTAAAATGCTGTCCTCTCTCGGCTTTGGTACTATGAGATTGCCGACAGTTGACAACGACATTTCAAAAATTGATGAAGAAAAGGTTTTTGAAATATTTGATTATGCTATTTCCAAGGGAATAAATTATTTCGACACTGCCTGGGGCTATCACAACGGAATGTCGGAAATTACTGTTGGCAGGGCGCTGAAAAGGCACCCAAGAGAAAGCTTCTATTTAGCTTCAAAATTCCCGGGATATGATGTAAGCAATTTCGGAAAAACAGAGGAAATCTTTGAAAAGCAGCTTGAAAAATGCCAGGTTGAATATTTTGATTTTTATTTGATTCACAATGTTTGTGAAAAGAATATTGAGCAATATCTTGACAGAGGCTACGGTACAGTTGATTATCTGTTAGAGCAAAAGAAAAACGGAAGAATTAAGCACCTTGGATTTTCCACCCACGCAGACTACAATAATTTTCTGCGCTTTATGGATGCCTATGGCGAGCATATGGAATTTTGCCAGATACAACTTAACTACATAGATTATGAGTTCCAGGAGGCTAACAAAAAAATTGATTACTTAAACAGCAAAAACATTCCTGTTTGGGTAATGGAGCCACTGCGCGGCGGTAAGCTTGCCAATGTAAACGAATATTTTTTAGATGAGATTAAAAAAATACGTCCGAATGTCACCCCTTGCTCCTTAGCTTTCAGGTTTATACAGGCAATACCGGGTGTTGCCGTAACCTTGTCAGGAATGTCAAGCCTTGAGCAGGTTACAGACAACATAAACACCTTTGAAACAAGCGAGCCATTAAACACTTCGGAATTTCAATCAATTATTGAATTGGCACGTAAGATGACAAGCAGCATACCCTGTACATCCTGCAGATATTGTACAGAGTATTGCCCGCAAGCGCTTGATATTCCCAAGCTGATTTCACTTTACAATGAATTTGTATTTACAGGTGGAGGCTTTATTGCTCCTATGTATATTTCAACATTGGATGAATCAAAGCGCCCTTCAGCTTGCCAAGGATGCAGAAGCTGTGAGGCGGTTTGCCCGCAAAACATAAAAATTTCAGAGGTAATGTCTGATTTCAATACGAAATTAAGCAAGTGATAATGTTATGATTAAACCTGAAAACAATTTCTTCCTATTTGGAATGGGAGACAGAGAAAAATACATATACAAAAACCGTTCTTTAATAAGGTATAAGGACAATGAAATCCTATATGCTTGGAACAACTGTACAGAAGAGTTTATTTATGACCAATATACCGTTATTTTAACCAAAAATGACGGGGGACGTGTCGTTTTAGAGGAAAACGAGGAAGGATTTTTTGTTGACGGTAAATGCTTGTCAGCATCTAAAATCAACTTGCCCGATTTTGAAGAATACAAGTACCCAAAGCAATTAAGAATTTTACACCACGAGATTCTTATTAACATAATTGACGGAAAGCCTGTGCCAAATTATTTTGTTTACCAAAAGCCTTGGTACAGAGACAGTGCTATGATGGGTATGGTGCTAAAGGCAACAAACAATCTGCATCTTATTAAGGATTGGGTTTTATCAATAACCGATCTTTATGACAAAAATAATGCAGGTCACTGTGAGCCTGACAATTTAGGTCAGCTTTTGTACCTGATTTCTTTGGTTGATGACAAAAACAATCCAATGGTGAAAAAGATAATCAACGAAGCGAAACGTATATGTGAAAACGGTATATTAACAGGCCTTACAGATTTCGGTAATCATCAGATATACTCGACCCTGTGGTTGAAATTCGCCCTAAAAGAGTTAAAAATGGACGATAGCTTTTTAAATATTCCCGAAGAATTTGACAACTACGCAAGAATGTTCTGGATGGACAGGGACGGTATAGAAAGGGCTACCGAATACAAGAATGAGTACAATTGGCTATACCCATACTTATGGTGGGCAGTAAAGCACTTTGAAAACGAGCCCATAGCTGAGGAATTTCTTGAAATTACCTACCCTATGAGCTGGGAAAAGGAAGCAAGCCAAGCTAAGTATGAACAAATTAGGCAGTTGTCTAACGCCTATGCTGATAACAAATACAGTGCGCCACACACCTGGCATGCATCTGAAATGTTTTTATACTTAATTGAAATGGAGAAATAACTGTGCCGGGATACGCAAACTACAAAACACTTTATAAAGAGGAATATAACTGTCTTAAGGACGAGGGCTACGATGTTGACAAATTTGTTCAACCAAGCATAGATGACAAGGAGTTTTTACCCTTCCCCGACCAGGTTGACAGCTACAGTGAAAATGATGACCCCTTGCTTTGGAAAAATGCCTACGAAAACTTGATAAAAGTAAGAAATACCCCACTACGTGTGGATTATCCATATGTTGAGCCAAATGATTTTGATGGAATTATGAAGGAGGCTGACACAGCTCCCCAGCTCATTCCACTTAGTGATGAGGAATACAAGGAAAGATTAAGCGGTGCATTTTTTGGCAGATGCGCAGCTGTTATTCTTGGTAAGCCACTTGAGATGGGAATGTCAAAAAAGGACATTCGCGAATACCTTGAAAGCGTTGATGAATACCCACTGAATGATTATGTCAGCGCATATTCACCCAAGCTTGACAAAAGATTACGTGAGGACTGTGTTTACAGTACAAAGGGTAACGTAAAATATGCCCAGCCTGATGATGATATTAACTACACTCTTCTCGCTTTAAGACTACGTGAGACTTGCGGTAAGGATTTTACAAAGTATCACGTTGGCTTAAACTGGCTAAACAACATTTCTTATCATTGGTGCTGGTGCGCTTCAAGACAGGCATATTTTAATTTGGTTTCAATTGACGACACCAAAAGCATTGATGAGCAGGTTGATGAAATTCCCTACAAGCTTAACCCTTGGAGAGAGTGCATTGACGGGCAAATCAGAACCGATTTTTGGGGCTATATACACCCTGCCGATATTAAGGGAGCTTGCAAGGATGCGCACACTGATTGCTCATTCAGCTTAACAAAGAATGGAATTTACGGTGGTATGTTTGTGTCAGGAGCTATTGCTGCTGCCCTATCAAAAGACCCTACTGTTGAAAAAATAATTGCAGGCGGTCTTGCATCAATACCTAAAAAATCAAGGCTTTACGAAACGGTTACTGACGTTTGCACCTGGTGGGAGGAAACCAAGGATTGGGAAAAAACCTGTGACAAAATATACGAAAAGTACGGTCACTTGTCCTTTGCTGCAACCTTAAACAATATGGCAATTGTTACCCTTGGCATTGTGGCAGGCGAGCTTGACTACACAAAGAGCATAACCATTGCTACAATGTGCGGCTTTGATACAGACTGCAACTCCGGTACTGTTGGTAGTATTGTAGGCGCCGCTGTTGGCTTAAAGGGTATTGAAAAAAGATGGTATGAACCCCTTAACAACACCATTAAAAGCACTGTTGCCGATATTGGTGAATGCAAAATTACCGATATTATTAACAGAATTGCTTCTAAAAAATGTTAAATTAATAGCAAAAGCAGGTGTGCAAACGCACACCTGTTTATTTTTCACTCAACCCTATTAGCCCTACCGCTTAGGCGGGTAATTTCATATATTTGCTTGGTTAGCTCCTCAGTTATATCGTTCTTACTTAATCGCCAAGTCCAATTTGCGCCCAAGGTAGATGGCTTATTTATTCTTGCACGGCTGTCATACCCAAGATAGTCTTGGATTGGAATTATGCAAAGCTTGGCTTGGCTGCGCATAACCGTACCTATAATGGGAAGATGGATTTCAGAGTCGGGGGTGAATTTATCACAGAGGTAATTCCTTACATCTTCTCTTTCTTCCTTATCAATTTCAAAAAACCAAGAAATTATTGTTGGATTATCGTGGGTGGAGGTGTATGCAACGCAATTTTCTATATAATTATGGGGTAAATAATCATTTTTAGCCCCTGTATCACGCTTGTCAAAGCCAAATTGGAATACACGCATACCCGGGAATTCACACTCATCCAATAAGTCCTTTACCCCCTCGGTTACAAAGCCCAAATCCTCTGCAATTATTTGCTTTTTCCCCAGCTTTTCCTTTATAGCATCAAATAATGACTTTTTTGGGCCCTTTTCCCATTTTCCCTTAGTTGCATCCTGACTGCCGTATTCTACCGAATAATACTCGTCAAAGCCTCTGAAATGGTCAATTCTTAAGACATCATAAAGCTTAAAGCAATGCTCTATGCGGTAAATCCACCAAACATAACCGCTTTCCTTGTGTATTTCCCATTTATAAAGCGGATTGCCCCATAATTGCCCCTTTTTTGAAAAGCCATCCGGCGGACATCCCGCTACATTTATCGGTGCTTTATCAACATCAAGCTGAAACAATGCAGGGTTAGACCATACATCAGCGCTATCATACGCAACATAAATCGGTATATCGCCTATTATGCTAATACCGTTTTCGTTTGCGTACTCCTTCAATGACATCCAACCCTGATAAAACTTAAACTGAACATATTTCCAAAAGCCTATTTCATTTTGTAGCTTTTCCGAGTATTCCTCCATTGCCTTGGGATTTGCCATTTTAATTTCCAAATCCCACTCATACCAGGGCTTTCCGCCATAATAGTCCTTTACAGCCATAAATAAGGCGTAGTTTTCAAGCCATTTTACGTTTTCGCCTACGAAGTCTAAAAATTCTTGATTTCCCTTTAAATTTGTCCTTTTATACGCCTTGTTTAACAGCTTTAAGCGCGTGTCATATATCTTTTTATAGTCTATTTGTCTTTCATC
Organism: Oscillospiraceae bacterium; assembly: GCA_015065005.1. Classification (GTDB taxonomy): domain Bacteria; phylum Bacillota; class Clostridia; order Oscillospirales; family CAG-272; genus RGIG2000. The sequence goes on along the minus strand of SVRE01000014.1, from coordinate 18,817 downwards.
CTTGCCGTAATCTACCGCTTCACACTCCTCGCTTGTTAGCGCGCCTTCCGCAATCAAGTCATCAAGACTTATATAATAAGGGTTTCCCGCAAAGGATGAAAAGGATTGATACGGTGAATCCCCAAAGCCTGTGGGACCCATAGGCAAGATTTGCCAATACGATTGCCCTGCCTCCTTTAAAAAATCCACAAATTCATATGCTTCCTTTGTAAATCCGCCTATTCCGTATTTTGACGGAATGGCAGTAATGGGTAAAAGTATTCCCGCCTCTTTCATTTTTCTTCCCTTCCTGTTGTTACAATTATCCCAAAATGATCGGATACCACTTGTTCATTTTCTCCGTTAAATATTGTAAAAGAGCTGTCAATTTCCTCTTGATAATTTGTAAATATATAATCTATTCTTATTTCTTTGTCCCTTTCCCCGCTTTTCCAGCCGTCTATTTCGGTACGTGCGGTTATACCGCTATCCTTGTTAACCGCCAAGGAATAGGTGTCAAAAAGACCTGATTTCAGGGCTAAATCGTAGCCTTTATCTCTTTCGCTTGCTACCGAGTTAAAATCCCCCATCAGCCAAATGCGCTCATACTGTGGTAAGCTTTTTATCAATTCGTTAAATTCATACTGAAATGGCGATTTTTCATCATTCCACCAACCCATATGAACCGAATAGAACCAAGACTCATTGATTTTAATTCCCAAGGCTTTTCTTGTTTTCCAATCTTCATATTTATCAAAAGGGCTTAAAGTTATAATATCAACCTCTTTAGCAGGCTTTTTTGATAAAATGGCTACACCCTCGTCAAACCTATCATAGCTTCTTTTTATACCAAGCCAGTACAGAAAGTAATTTACACCTGATAATTTAAGCCTTTTAACAACATTTAACCCATGATTTCCTTCCTTTAATGGAATTGAACCAAGGTATTCATTTTGAACACTTTTGTTCTCTATTGGTTGCATTACCTCCTGCAATGCCACAACATCCGGCATATGCTTGGAAATTGCATTTACAAAAATATCAAGCTTTTTTTCGTATTCGCTTTCCATTAAGCTATGGGTATTTAAGGTTAATAGCTTCATTTATAAAATATCGTTTATATCTGACTTTAACACGTCTGCCTTAGGCCCATACACCGCCTGTATTCCGTTTCCTTTTTTGAAGAGTCCCAAAGCGCCTGCTTCCTTCCATTTTGACACATCCGCTACCTTTTCAGAGTCCTTAACAGTCACGCGCAATCTTGTCATACACGCATCTACCAATGTTATATTTTCACGTCCTCCCAAAAGCTCAATAATTCTTTCAGCCTGTGAATTTGTTGCAGATACCGCTTCTGTAGCTTCCGTTGATTTGGTGGCATCCCCATCTGCTTCTGCTGATGTGTCTGTGTAATTACCAAGCCTACCCGGGGTTGCATATTTAAATTTACCTATCATAAAGTAGGCAACAAAATAGCCAATTGCAAAGAAAATTATACAAGCAATAACAAAATTAAACACATCCCAGCCCAAGCCTGCCTTAAAGGAAATCGGCAATCTTGTGGCAAGCTCCAAATTACCAAAGGAGTGCAGCCTTAAATTTACTATTCCTGCTGAGGCAAAGGCAAGTCCCTGCAATAATGAATAAACAATATAAAGAGGAATTGCACAGAACATAAACATATATTCAATTGGCTCAGTAACTCCCGTTAAAAATACCGCCAAGGAAGCTGACAGAAACATAGAGGTGTACTTTGCTCTTTTATCCTTATCAACGCGCCTATACATAGCAAGCGCTACGCCAAGCAAAAGTCCTGTTGCACCTATCATTTGTCCAACCTTAAATCTTGCAGGGGTTACACCTGTGAGCAAGGCATTGTATGCCTCAGTATTGCCTGCCGCCTTTAAATTAATAAGGTCATTTATCCAGGCAAGCCACAATGGGTCTTGACCAAATACCGTGCTTCCTGCATTTATACCTGTTTGAATTACGTAGCTACCGCCAAAGGAGGTATAATTCATAGGTATTGTAAGCATATGGTGCAAGCCGAATGGCAATAAAAGTCTTTCAAGCGTACCGTAAACAAATGGTGCCAAGACAGGTGAGGTATCGGCTGAATTGGCTATCCACACACCAAAATTATTAATTCCAAGCTGAATTAATGGCCAGATGATTGCAAAGGCAAGTGCCACAATCGTTGACCAAAGGATAACAACAAGAGGAACAAAGCGCTTTCCGTTAAAAAATGAAAGTGCATCGGGCAATTTACGGAAATTATAATACTTATTATAAACAATTCCGCCCACAAAGCCTGCAACAATACCCACAAAAACGCCTGCGTTCAAGGCGGGAGAGCCTAAAACTGAGGTAAAGTAACCGCTTACCTCTATTTCTTGACCGAATAAAGTGTGTGTAACAGCATTCGGGTCATTTAGCATAGCGTTTGTTACACCGAAAATATTACCTGTAATATTATTTATAAGAATAAAAGAAAGCAATGCGGCAAAGGCGCCGCCTGCCCTGTCCTTAGCCCAAGAGCCACCTATGGCAACAGCAAACAAAATATTCAGGTTTGTTATAATTGCCCAACCTATATTTTCAATTATTGCGCCTATTCTTAAAAGCCACTCTGCCTCCGCGCCAAAAATGGGAAACAGCTTTCCTATACTTATCATAATACCTGCTGCCGGCATTACCGCTATTACCACCATCAAAACCTTACCGAGCTTTTGCAAAAAGTCAAAGGCTTGTGAATCCTTAAAGCTTTTACGCTCTCTTTTTGTAATGGTAGATTTTACTTTACTATTCATTACTTATCTCCTTGATTTTTTAGTCAAGGTTATTATTTACATTATTTCAGATTTAATACAAAGAAAAAAATCTTGTGCCATTACTGACACAAGATTTTTTGTTTATGCATTTTGCTTCTTCTTTTCAATTACTCTTTGAATAAGCTTAACAACCTCAACAATTGGAATTACGCAGAAGGCAAGCGCCATTGCAATGCCGTATTCCATTAAATCAAGGTGAGCAAGCTCAAAGGCATTTGCCAGGAAGTCAACCTCGATTACAACAGTTGTAAGGATTAATGAAAGTGCCGCAGCACCCCAGAGCCACACATTTTGCTTGCTCATTGTAAAGATAGATTTCTTTAATGAGCGCATATTAAACGCATGGAATATTTCCGCCATGGAAAGAGTTAAGAATGCCATTGAAGAACCAAGCATTTCTGCAGAGTAGGTTCCGTTTGCAATAGCCTCTGCGTGGTGCAAATCAGCTAATACAAAACGGCCTATATAGTAGGAAATCAAGGTAATTATTGTTACCAAAGCGCCTTGATATACAACACCGAAGCCTAAGCCACCTGCGAATATTCCCTCTTTGGAATCACGCGGCTTGCGCTTCATTATATCGCCCTCAGGCTTTTCCATACCCAAGGAAAGAGCCGGTAAGCAGTCTGTAATAAGGTTAATCCAAAGCAAATGAACAGGCTTGAAGATTGAGAAGCCAAGAATAGTTGCAAAGAAGATGGAAAGAACCTCACTTAAGTTGGAAGCAAGCAAGAACTGAATTGCTTTTCTGATGTTATCATAAATTCTTCTACCCTCGCCAACCGCGGAAACGATTGTAGCAAAGTTATCATCGGTCAAAATCATATCGGCAACGTTCTTAGTAACGTCAGTACCGGTAATACCCATACCAACACCGATATCAGCATTTTTGATAGAAGGCGCGTCATTTACACCGTCACCTGTCATAGCAGTAACCTTGCCCTTTTTGCGCCAAGCATTAACTATTCTTGTCTTGTGCTCGGGCTGAACACGGGCGTAAACGGAATACTTTTCAACAAGGCTATCAAAGTCCTCATCAGAAATCTTATCAAGCTCAGCACCTGTAATCGCCTGCTCTGCACTTTCGATAATTCCAAGCTGCATAGCAATTGCAACTGCGGTATCCTTATGGTCACCTGTTATCATAATTGGGCGGATGCCCGCACTTCTACACTCATCAATAGCCGGCTTAACCTCGGGTCTTACCGGGTCAATCATACCAACAAGACCAACAAAGCAAAGCTCGTTTTCAACAGCCTCTGCCTCATAAACCGCAGGCTCACCGTCAAGCTTTTTAAAGCCAAGTGCAAGTACACGAAGGGCTTTATCTGCCATTGCCTTGTTAGCGCCAAGAATTTCCGCTCTCTTTTCTTCAGTTAAGGCTACGCTTTCGCCATTTTCGTAAACGTGGGTACATCTCTTTAATATTTCATCGGGAGCGCCCTTTGTAAACTGAACAATTTCACCGTTATTGTGTACGGTTGTCATCATCTTTCTCATAGAGTCAAAGGGAACCTCACCTATACGAGGGTAAATACCCTTTTGAGTGTTTTTGGAAAGATTGAGTGCTTCTGCATAATTTACAAGCGCACACTCTGTGGGCTCACCGATTGCAGTGTTTGCATCCACGTCAAATTCTGCATCAGAGCAAAGGGACATACCGTTTGCAAGCAATGCTTCATCAGAGCCATAATGCTCAACAACTGTCATCTTATTTTGAGTAAGTGTACCTGTTTTATCAGAACAAATAATTTGAGTACAACCAAGTGTTTCAACAGCTGTTAGCTTTCTGATAATAGCATTTCTCTTTGACATATTTGTAACACCGATAGACAAAACGATTGTTACAACGGTTGCAAGTCCCTCTGGAATTGCAGCAACTGCCAAGGAAATAGCAATCATAAATGTATCAAGAACTGTATCGAAGCCAATGTTATTGCCTGTTGCAAGGTCACGTATAATGTTAATACCAAATACTACAACACAAATACCGATTACCAAGTAGGTAAGAATTTTGCTAAGCTGACCAAGCTTCATCTGCAAAGGTGTCTTGCCCTCTTGAGCATTTGTCAAAGCATCGGCGATTTTACCCATTTCGGTATCCATACCCGTTGCCACAACAACAGCCTTGCCACGTCCGTAAACGACTGTGCTACCCATAAATACCATATTTTTACGGTCGCCAAGGGGAACATCACCGTTAGCTCCGGCCTCCAATGTGCCGTCCTTTTTATCTACAGGAACACTTTCACCCGTAAGGGCAGCTTCCTCTATCTTCAAGCTTGCGCACTCAATAATACGGCAGTCAGCAGGAACAGCATCACCGGCCTCTAATACAATTATATCACCTGCAACCAAATCCTCACTTTTAATTGTGATTTGGTGACCGTCTCTTATAACCTTAGAGGTAGCAGCGGCAATTTTTTCAAGAGCTTCAAGCGCCTTTTCAGCCTTGCTCTCCTGTAATACGCCAAGCACAGCATTGATAAGAACAACCGCCATAATGATAATTACATCTGTTGGGAATTCCTTTTCAACTATTGCAAGCACACCGGAAATTACAGCGGCAACCAACAAAATAATTGTCATAGGCTCAGCAAGCTGTTTGAAAAACCTGTGAATTAAAGATTCCTTTTTACCTTCAGCAAGCTTGTTTTTTCCGTTTTTCTCCAAGCGTGCTTCAGCTTCCTTTGAAGAAAGACCGTTCTCATCTACTTGTAGCTCACCAAGAACGTCTTCTTTACTTCTTAAGTACTCTTTCATTTGTTTCCTCTCAAATTAAAATTTCGGCATTAAACAAAAAACGACCTATCTGCACAGTACAGATAAGTCTCATCGTTTCAAATGAAGCCAGATCCGTTGACCGTTTTGTTGACTTCATTGCGGGTAAGCGCCGATTACTCCCTTATGTGCTAATTCTATCATTTTTTCATTTGATTGTCAAGGGTATTTTGTTAAAAATTGGTTAATTGATGCTTCATAACTATATTTTACTCTTTCCCTGCTTATTTATGCAAAAAACAAGCGTTTATTGAAAACGCTTGTTTTTTCTTTTGATGTTAACGCAAGCCTAAGATATCGCTAACGCTGGCGCTTACCTTAGCTGTAGTGCTGTCAATTTGGGTAAGAGTTGCACCACCCAGATAGATTGATGCTAAAATCACATCTGTTGACTCTATTATTTCATTTGTATATTTTGGGGTTACATATTTCATTGTACAGTCTCCTTTACTTCATTCAGGCTGTGACCCATTACATTTTTGCTTACTTCATTACCTTGAATGTAGCTTACTGCTTCACCGTCATAGAGGTATGCGGAAACAACAAACTTGTGATTTGCATATTCCTCAGTTATATCTGTCAAAACAAGCTCATATGTGCTGTAAGCATAATCCTTTAAGCTGGACTTAATTACAGTAGCATCTGTAATTATCTCTCCTGTTTCGGATACAAGAGGGGATTTGCCTCCAAGTAACTCATAGGATGTGAAAACTACACCAAAATCAATGGTTTTTCCTGTCTTTTGCTCGTACAATTCCAAGGATTCACGGTCAATATCGAAGCCTGCACACATTGATGTGCCATCAGGTCCTACAGAATAGCCCTTGAATGTAATTATATCATCAATGGTTACTGTGCTTTCTGCTTCATCAACCAATTCCTCGTTGGTGGTTGCAAGAGCAAATGTAGAAAATTTATCTACTTCTATTGTAATGGTATTTGGGTCATTATCAAGGTCGGTTAATGTAACAACCTCACCGCAATGCACGTGTACTAAGGAGTAATGCTTGTAGCCCCTATATTCCTCAGGAATTTCAAGGGTGATGCGGAACTTGCCCATTGCATCTGTGTCCTTATACACGCTTGTAATTGCCTTGTCACTACCGTTTGAGGTCTTGGTCATAGAGATTTCGTAGTACTGTACAATTTCGCTGTTGCCCGCTTTATCGTTTATTGAGTGATGGATAAAGTCCTGAGCGGTTTCAACGCCGTTTGTATTTTCCTTCCACATTTCCTGCTTTTCAACAGTAATGGTGAAGGAAATTTCATCACCGTTTTCAAGCTCATCACCTGAAACAACCAAGCCGCCGTTTTCTACCCTTGTGCTGTCAGAGGATGTATAGTCACATTTTGAAAGCCACTCAATGTATTGGTTAAGGCGCCTTACGTACTCCTTGGAAAGCTGCTTCTTTTCCTTTTGTGACAAGCTATCGTAGAAGCGCTTTTCATCAGCAATCCGTGCCCTGTAGCCTTCTATTTCACTGTCATTCTCAAGGTCGGGAATATCTTTTCCAAATTTGTCCTCTCTGTCCTTGATTTTATCTGACTTAACTATGTTAATGTTGGTATTGCCATATACCTTGCCATTACGTACGGTAATTACTGTATAGCCCATACCGTCATTTTCTGTAATGGCAGTTATAATGTACAAGCCGTCCTTCACGTTTTTAAAGGAATAACGTCCGTTCTCACTGTCAACCTTAGCATATTCTATGCCAAAAGCATTGTACATAACAATTTCACAGGTGTTGGATTTATCCTTGTTTATGTTCACCTTGCCCGAAACGTTTGCTGTATGGCCATTATCCTCATAAAGGACAATTGTATCTACCTCAAAGGTACCGCTTTCGGTTAAGGATACATAGGCGTAGCCGTACAGTTCGTGGCTTCTGTCATAACCGTGCTTCTTGTCGGGGCGCATTTCGGAAACTGTTGCTACAACGGAATAATCGCCCAAAGGAAGATTTGCAAAGTAATATTTACCGTCCTTGTCACTCTTTTGTGTGGCTATTACGTTGCCTTCCTCATTGTAAACTGAAACAGTTACCCAGTGGCGCCTGTGCTTATTAAGCTGTCTGTCCTCTACCTCTACGTAGCCCCAAATGCTTGCTACATCTGCGGTTATTACAAGGCTTATATCAGTTACATCATTGTTGTATACGGTAATTTCCTTTGAAGCAAAGCCATTTTCGCTCTCTGCCGTTACAAGATATGTACCGTTTGCAATCTCTGCAAATTCAAATGCGCCGTTTGTTGTATCTAATGCTGCAATTACATTTCCGTCAAGGTCGGTTATCTTAACTGCTGCACTGCTATCGGACACTGTACCGCTAACATTAAAGCTGTTTTTAAGTGTTATTGAGGTATCTCCCATCAGGAACACGTCAAAAACGTTCATTCTCTTAACAGAAACGCTTGTTGAAGCACTGTTGCCTGCCTCGTTATATGTCTTGATTGTATATTTACCAACCTCAGCATATGTAAACGCATATGCTCCGTTTTCATCAGTTACAACGCTTTCCTTAAGTGTTCCGTCCTCGTGGTAAATTTCAACAGTTACCCCGCTTGCTACTGTTCCGTCACTGTTGGTAACAACACCCTCAATTCCTACTCCGTAGGATATTTCCGGGTTCTCCATTTTGTGAAGCACAAAATATAAAAGGTTGTTTTTTACTGCAAATGTGTGAGTATAAGAGTTATCTTCTACCATTAAAACTGTGCTTGCAGGGAAGGAGCTTGTGGACATTGTTGTAACACTGCTTGGTATAACAACAGTTTTCAGGCTTGTGCAATTCCCGAGTGCAGAATCGCCTATGCTTGTTACGCTGTTGGGAATTGTTATGCTTGTAAGACTACTGCAATACCAGAACACGCCAAAGCCTATGCTTGTTACACTATCTGGTATTGTCACGCTTGTAAAGCTACTGCAACAAGAGAACGCATAATTGCCTATGCTTGTTATATTGTTGGTGATTATTATGCTTGTTAGATTTTTGCAATTTTCAAATGCGTAATCGCCTATACTGGTTACACTATTTGGTATTTCTATACTTGTAAGGTTTGTGCAACATGCAAACGCATAATCGCTTATGCTTGTTATACTGTTAGGAATTGTTATGCTTGTAAGACTACTGCAATACCAGAACACGCCAAAGCCTATGCTTGTTACACTATCTGGTATTGATACGCTTGCAAGACTTGTGCAATTTACAAACGCAGATTCGCCTATATTTGTTACACCATTTGGTATTGTTATGCTCGTAAGGCTACTATTTGCAAACGCACGATCGCCTACACTTATTACGCTATCGGGTATTATTATGCTTGTAAGCTTGTAACAATAGCAAAAAGCTAATTTGCCAACTGTTTTCAAACTGTTTGGTAAGGTTACACTTGTAAGAGATCTGCAATTATAAAAGGTTTCTCTTAGCTCAGTTACAGGGTAGCCTTCAACAGTTGTAGGAATAACCGCTTCTGTTATAGCAGTATCAGTAACACCTATGGCTATTGCTTCATCATTTTGTATAAAGTATCTTATGTTATCTACATCATATACCCCAGGCTCATTAGTTCCATCATAAATATAGTACAAAAGTCCGTTATCTACCGCAAAGGTATGGGTATATGAACTTTCTTCAACCATTAAAACTGTTGTGCTTGGGAAAGAGCTTGTATGCATTTTAATCACACTGCTTGGTACAACCGCTGTTTTTAGGCTTCTGCACTTAGAGAACGCATAATCGCCTATGCTTGTGACGCTGTTGGGTATCTCTATGCTTGTTAGGGTACTGCAATATTGAAATACATAACTGCCTATGCTTGTTACGCTATTCGGTATTGATATTCTTGTAAGGCTTCCGCAACCATTGAACGCGCGATCCCTTATGGTTGTTACACTGTCGGGGATCGTTATGCTTGTTAAACTACCACAACTATTGAACACTTTAGTACCTATGCTTGTTACACCATTTGGTATTGTTATGCTCGTAAGGCTTATGCAAGTACTGAACGCGGAATCGCCTATACTTGCTACGCTGTCTGGTATTTCAACGCTTGTGAGGCTTGTGCAATTTGTAAACGCAGAATCACCTATACTTGTTACGCCATCTGGTATTGTTATGCTTGTAAGCTTGTTGCAATCGTAAAAAGTATTTTTGCTAATTGTTTTCAAGGTGTTTGGCAGTATAACACTTGTAAGAGATTTGCAATCATTAAAGGTTTCTCTTAGCTCAGTTACGTGGTAGCCTTCTACAGTTGTAGGAATAACCGCTTCTGTTATAGCGGTATCAGTAACACCTATGGCTATGGCTTCTCCGTTTTGGATAAAATATCTTACACTGTCTACATCATATACCTCAGCCTCATTAGTTCCATCATTAATATGGTACAAAAGCCCGTTATCTACCGCAAAGGTATGTGCGTAAGAGTTTTCTTCTACCATTAAAACTGTATTTGTTAGAAAAGAATCTGTTGAAATAGATGTAACACTGCTTGGCACAATAACTGTTTTTAAACTTGCACAACCAATGAACGCACTAGAACCTATGTTTGTTACACTATCCGGTATTGTTACGTTTGTTAGGCTTGTGCAATATGAGAACATCAACATACTTATACTTGTTATGCTGTTAGAAATTGTTACACTTATTAGACTTGTACAATCCTGGAACACTTTAGTACCTATGTTTGTTACACTGTCAGGTATCATTACGTTTACTAGGCTTGTGCATTCTTGGAACGTAGCAGTGCCAATGCTTGTTACACTATTTGGCATTTCTATGCTTGTTAGGCTAGTACAATCAGAGAACGCAGAATTGCCTATGCTTATTACACTATCTGATATTGCTACGCTTGTTAGGCTAGTACAATAAGAGAACGCAAAATTACCTATGCTAGTTACACTATCAGGTATTGTTATGCTTGTAAGTCTACTGCAACAATAAAAAGCTTTTGTGCCAATTGTTTTTAAACCGCTTGGCAAGGTTACACTTGTTAAAGGATAGCAATACTTAAAGGTTTCTCTTAGCTCGGTAACAGGGGAGCCGTTTATGTTTTGGGGTATTACCGCTTCTGTTATAGCGGTATCCGTAACACCTATGGCTACGGCTTCGCCATTCATAATGTAATAATTAATGCCGTCCTGCTCTACTGTTTCGGGAGTGGCATCAGGGTTAAGAAGCGCATAGCTTACACTATTGTTTACGGCGTAAATAAAGCCTGTTGTGCCCTCATTACACCAAACGGTAAGCTTTGGACATTCTGCAAAGGCATTTTCGCCAATGCTTGTTATGCTATCGTAAAGGATAACTGAGTTAAAGGAGTCACAGCTATAAAACGCCTCTGCTCCAATTGTGGTTAGCTCCTCGCTGAGCAAAATGCATACAAGGCTATCACAGTCATAGAAGGCTCTATCTCCTATTTCAAGTATGCCGCTTGCAAGGGTAACGCTGTTTACAGTATCGTTGTTTTCAAAAATACCTTCAGCAAGCTTTATTACCTTATATTCTGTTCCGTTAACCTCTAATTTGTTTGGAACATACACATCTGCTTGTGTGCCGAGATATTTGGTCAGGGCAATACTGTCACCATAGGCTTCGTATTCCCATAAAATATCCTCTGAGGAGCTTTCTTCCTCAGTTGCGGTTGTTTCTTCACTTTGGGTGCCGGTAGTTTCGGTTACGGTGCTTTCAGTTTCTTCTGCTAACACGCTTAACGGAACAATGGACAAAACCATAAGTAAAGATAGTATGAATGAAAATAATCTTTTTGCCATAATACTCTCCTTTAAAATGTCTTTGTTTATATTTTAATACTTTTTGTATTAATAGTCAACTTTTGGGTTAAGTTTTTAAATTTTAGTTAATTTTTGTCATTCTGAACGCAGTAAAGATTCTTTGATTGGCACGGTTGAACAAATCAGTGCACGAATAGCCCAAGGGTGACAAATTGAACATTTTGTTTGATTTCGGCAATGTTGATTATGTGAAATGTTAGGTTGTATTGTAGGGGATGACGTCCTCGACATCCCGCTTTGGTTGCACTTATCGTTCAATGGCGGTTGGAGCAAGCCCCCACCCTACGATTTATTATTCAATTTGCAATCAGACATATTCCCCACAACTTTAATAATAAATTGCAATTTTATTATAGCAAATTGTTTTCTGTATGTCAACAGTTTTATGTAGGTATGCCTTCTTAATTTTTCTTACAAATACTGTTAAAATATATAGTAAGTTTATTTGAATTTATGGAGGAAATGCTTTTGACGGTAAATGATGCTGTTGCAAAGCGTATTTCTGCTTTGCTTAAAGAAAAAAATATGTCACAATACCGTTTAGAGCAATTATCCGGTATTCAGCACGGAAGTATGCAGTGCATTATGAACGGTAGAAACAAAACTGTTACATTGAGTACGATTATTATGTTGGCAAAGGGGTTTGATATTTCCGTTGTGGAATTTTTAAATGATGAAATATTTGATGTCAAAAATTTAGAGCTTGAATAAATAGCTATCCTTGAATGGATAGCTTTTTCCTTATACAAACAGAAACAGGCACCCGATTGGGTGCCTGTTTCCGAAAAAAGGATAAAATTATTGTTCAAAAGCTATTGCTTTTGTTGCGAAAATTAATAGCATTTTACCTTGAATACGCCATCTATTGCAGATACTGCGTTAATGATAACCTCATCAGCCTTATCGTTTGTTTCAACGATTGTATAAGCAACATCACCCTTTGAGCCGTTTGCAAGGTTTTCAATATTAACATTGGAAGCGGCAAATGCGGCTGTAATCTGAGAAATCATATTAGGAATATTCTTATGCATTACACATACTCTTGCAGCAGAATTATGCGGCATTGAAACATTTGGGAAGTTAACGCTGTTAACAATGTTACCGCACTTTAAGTACTCGTCAAGCTGCTTTGCAGCCATAACTGCGCAGTGGTCCTCAGACTCGAATGTGGAAGCGCCAAGGTGAGGAATATTGACAATGCCTGCCTCACCAACAGTTTCCTCTGTTGGGAAGTCAACAATGTATCTTGAAACCTTACCGTTAGCAATTGCTTTCTTAATATCAGCAGCATTTACAAGATCCGCTCTTGCAAGGTTTATAATCTTAACTCCGTCCTTCATCATAGAAAGGGTATTTTCACAAATCATATTCTTTGTTTGTGGGGTTGCAGGTACGTGAATTGAAATATAGTCACAGGTCTTATAAATCTCTTCGTAGCTTGCCGCCTGTTTAATTGCGGGAGCCAAGCTCCAAGCCGCACGTGGGGTAATATATGGGTCACAGCCCATAACAACCATACCAAGCGCATTTGCCGCATTAGCTACCATACCGCCGATAGCACCAAGACCGATAACACCAAGCTTTTTACCTACAAGCTCATTACCAACATATGCACCCTTGCCCTTTTCAACAAGCTTAGCAATGCCTTCCTGTCCCTTTAAGGTTTCAGCCCACTTAATACCGCCAACAACATCTCTTGCCGCCATAATAAGCGCGCAAATTGCAAGCTCCTTAACTCCGTTTGCGTTAGCGCCTGGAGTATTGAAAACTACAACACCATTTTCTGTACATTTTTCAACAGGGATATTGTTTACGCCTGCGCCGCAGCGTGCAATTGCTTCAAGCTCAGGGTTAAATTCCATTTCGTGTAAAGCGGCAGAGCGAACCATTATAGCATCTGCATTTTCAACATCATCTGCCACATTATATATGCTTCTGTCAAAAACATCTGTGCCGACAGCTGCAATTTTATTCATCAACTTTATATTTTTCATTTTAAGACCTCACGCTTTTGGATTGTTTTTTGCAAATTCCTTCATAAACTCAACAAGCTTCTCTACGCCCTCATATGGCATAGCATTGTAAATAGAAGCTCTCATACCGCCAACAGAACGGTGACCCTTAAGGTTCTTAAGACCTTGGGCATCAGCTTCCTTGGCAAACTTCTTGTCAAGATCTGCATCACCTGTTACAAATGTTACGTTCATCATAGAACGGCTTTCCTTCTGTACAGGTGCGATATAATAATCCTGGCTATCAAGATAATCATAAAGAAGAGCTGCCTTCTTTTGGTTCATTTCCTTCATCTTTTCAAGTCCGCCAAGGCCCAAAATCCACTCATAAACAAGCTTTGCAACATAAATGCAGTAGCACGGTGGGGTGTTGTACATTGAGTCATTATCCGCCATTGTCTTATAGTCAAGCATTACAGGGATATCTTCTCTTGCGTTACCCATCAAATCCTCACGGATAATAACAACGGTAAGTCCTGCAGGAGCCATATTCTTCTGAGCGCCTGCGTAAATCATACCGAACTTGGAAACGTCAACAGGCTCACTAATGATGCAAGAAGACATATCAGCAACAAGTGGAATATCACCTGTATCGGGAATGTATGGGAACTTTGTACCGTAAATTGTATTGTTAAAGCAGATATGAACATAGTCAGCATCTTCTCTAAAGGAGCTTCTGTCTGTCTTTGGAACAAATGAGAAGTTAGCATCCTTGCTGGAAGCGGCAATCTTAACATCACCGTACTTTGTAGCTTCCTTTTGTGCCTTGCCTGAGAACTGACCTGAAACGATATAGTCAGCCTTCTTGTTCTTGTTCATCAAGTTAAGTGGAACTGCCGCAAACTGTGTGGAAGCACCGCCCTGTAAGAAAAGAACCTTATAGTTGTCAGGAATGTTCATAAGCTGACGAAGCTTAGCCTCTGCATCCTTAATAATTTCATCGTAAACAGGAGAACGGTGGCTCATCTCCATAACGGACATTCCGCTACCCTTATAATCAAGCATATCCTTTGCGCACTCTTCAAGCACCTGCAATGGAAGCATTGATGGTCCTGCTGAAAAATTGTAAACTCTACTCATAAATTTTATCCTCCAATTTCTATCATTTACAGGCATATTTATATGTAATAATACCCCTGCAAAAAATAATATGCTTTATTATACTACTACACTAAAGCATTGTCAATACCTTTTTTAACTTTTTTCTAAAAAATCGTTTAAATTTCGCATAATTATTCTTTCGTATACTTTAATTGTATACACCATTCCTAATTTATGAAAAAAATCCTCTTAGGTAAAACGTCCCTAAGAGGATTTTGCAACTCATCTACTATTTTTTATATTTTTAAAAGAAACACCCAAAATGCTGCTTTTTGTTATTCCATCGTCAAGATAGCATAGCGTACTGCCTTCCCTTGCATACATGCATAATACAATATAAGCATTATTCGCATCCTTAGGAATTCCTGTAACCTTAACATCAACATAATCGTGAACTAAGGTTTTAAATTGATGTACATACACATTTTCATCATTTAATCCAGGTGTAATATCTTGCGCGTTTTCTCCCTCGCCCGCCATATTAACCGTCACAATAACACCAAATTCAAAATCAGAAACGTATTTTTTATATGCCGCTATTGCCACCTTATCCACCTTAAAGCCTTGTGTAATTGAGTGGCTATCGTCATACAAGCAAGCGGAATATCCAAGGGAAACAAACATTTCAGCAATCTCTTCGGTTTGGCTAACCTCTCCGCAGTTCTTACAAGCAATTATTGCAGTTATTTTCCCAAAATAACCTGCCACTGTTTTATTAATATTAAGAGAATTCTCGTGTTGCGGATTTTCCTTTATAAGTGTATTTCCGCAATTATCACAAGCAAATTGGCATCCGTTAACGTCTTTAATAATATGGTTACCGCCATAAAAAGCATCGCATATATTGTAATTGTATATTATTGTGCTTGTTGTATAGGTAGCGTTTTTATCAAAGCCTGTCGCACTTGCATCAACAGTCTGCCATTTAGAAGCATTTTTGAGTATGCCTGGATTTGCGATAATTTGCGCCATACCGCTATCGTCCATATCACCGGTATAATACAATTCAACCACAGATTTGCAGCCTTGAAGCACTCCGTCACCATATCCGTTATAAATTTCGGTAATGGAGCCTGAAATGTATATTTTAAGACTGTCGGCAGCGGAATCTTTGCCGGCATACAAAAACGCTTGCGTACCAATATACTCAATGCTTGCACCCAAGTTAATATACTCTAAGCTATTGCAATCGCGAAATGCTCTATCAGGAATTTTCTTAACTGTATTTGGCAGATGAATGTATTGCAATGATGTCAAGCCATTAAAACCTCTTGTAGGAATCTCCACAAGCTTGGTATTTTCAAGGTTATCAATAATCTTCAATGAAGCCATACTAAATATTGCAGCATCACCCATCGTTTCCAAGGTGCTTGGCATTCTTAAGTATTCTATAATCTCGTCAAATTTATCGCCTTGAAAAAATCCGCCTGCGTTATAGCATGAAGGCATATTCGTTATACCCTCGGGCAATTCAATAGCCACAACCGTTGCGCGGCTATATGTATTTGCGCCGACAATTTTATTAATCTTATTGAAATCGGGCGAAAAAGTTGCCGAATCCTTTAAAATATAGTATGCGGGGTATGTAATGCCGTCCGACATGAGAACCCTGGAATTTTCATCCAAAACAGTCGGCTCCGATATTCCTTCAAGCTCGACAGGTGTTCCAAAAGCAGGCGTATAATTTGCCGCGCTGACAGTTATTGCAAATGCGCAAAACACTATAGCTGTAATCATTAAAAACAATAGTTTTTTTCTCATATTTTTCTCCTCGCTTGTAATATTTGACATTTAGTCAATTTTATGATACAATATTATCACGCATTTGTAAATTGAAATTTTGACACATGATTGGTAGTATTTGACGCGGGGAGGATTTGTATGAAAAGTTATTTGTATTATTTAAAGTATAAGGGTAAGTATTTGGATTGGAGTGACGCATCCTATGGAAGCCAAGAAGCAACAACGCGACCGCTTGTTGTAAATTGCGCAAGCTGTGTAAATACGCCCGAACAACATATAAATCAAAACACTGAAGGCAGGCTTGATTATTTGTTTATGTACGTTATCGAGGGAGATCTTACAATACATACTCGCCTCGGTAACGGTGTAGCAAAAGACGGCACGCTTGTTGTTATTCCTCCACGGACCCCATATTTAATCCATTGTGCAGGCGAAAAGATTTATTTTTTAACAGTCCATTTTACCGGCTCAGAGGTTATCAACAAATTAACAGAATATAATATTTCTCTTTTCCCTATTGTAAATTTCTTAAATCCCAAAAATCATATGCAGATAAGATTTCAAAAGCTTTTTGAAGGCTTTTCAAGAAATGACCGTTTCCGCGATTACGATTTATCTTGTCTATTTGAAAGAATTATGATAGAAGCAGGTCGTGCTTTGGAAGGAAATGTCAATGGCATAATTCTTTTAAACAAGTCTATAAATTACATTAATGAGTATTTCAATAAGAAAATCGCTATCACCGACCTTGCCTCAATGGAAAATATGTGCATGACAACCTACAATAAGCATTTCAAAAGGATTATGGGAATTCCGCCTACAAAATATATCATTAGCTTGAGAATGAACTCTGCAAAAGAGCTGTTGGAATTTACCGATTTACCAATAAAAGAAATTTCTGTTACTTGCGGATATGATGACCTTAACTTTTTCAGCAAGGCTTTTAAGGCGGAAGAGGGTGTTTCGCCAAGCGCATACAGAATAAGCTCAAGAAAATACAAGCTTGCAGATATTAATAAAAACCCAATTTAAAAGGACGTTGCCATCAGGCAACGTCCTGTTTTGTTATTTAGAAATATATGTAAAGCTCTTAAAGTCTGCAAAGCAACGATTTTCATTTTCGCCCGTTGATTGGTCATTACAACACATTGTTATGTATGTACCTGTGTGACCCTCGTGGTCAATGTCACAGTACGCCTCATCACTAAGATTAGAGCAATCAAGCTCTCCTGCAATTTTGGTATAGCTTTCACCGTCAAGTGAATAAAAATACTGTAGCTTACAGTTATCTATTTTCGCTTTTAACCATACCTTAGTTGCTGTACCAATATCGACACCGCGCATTAGTGGGTCGTAAAACTTCAAGCTATCGCGCACGATTATGCGTAGCACATTTTTACCCTCATCCTCATAGGACATAAATAAATAGAAGAAATTGTATGTGTCATAGAAAACGCTGAGTCCTGCGGTCTGTTGGAAGTTCTTAGGGTCAAACTCCATTTCAACCGTCGCCTCAACGCTATGGTGTTGCAATCTTCTGCCAACCATTGATTGCTTGTTCCATGAGGTAATTGCCTCGTGACCGTAAAGCCTTAAATAGCCCTTGCGCGCATTCAAAGACCCAATTTCATCAAATGGAATACGCAAGGTGTTATACCTTGAGGGCAGCTTTTCCATATCAAAATCATCCTTTTCAGGAATTGGCTCAACCTTATGCTCGGGTAAATAAGAATTATACTCGGTTGGTGGTGTTGTGCCACCGTTTTTGAGCCTAATCCATCCGTTTTCATCCCATTTAACCTCTGCAATACAGGTTTCTCTGCCTAAAATACATCTTCCCTTTTCGGTTATCGGTCTGCCGCAAAGATATGCAACGTACCAATCTCCGTCTGGAGTATTAATAAGTGAGCCGTGACCTGTTCTTTGTAATGGTGAGGTTGGATCATTACGCACAGTTAAAAGTGGCTGTGGGTCAGCCTCATAAGGTCCCCAAATATTTTTAGAGCGTGCCATTTGAACGCCGTGGTTGTACATAGTACCGCCCTCGGCTACCATCAAATAATAATAACCGTTTATTTTGTATAAGTGAGGCGCTTCAGTAGCACCGATAGGTGTACCGCTAAAAATATTTTTAACAGGACCGATGAGTTTGCCCTCTTTTTCAGAGTATTCCTGCATCAAAATGCCGGAAAACGGGTGATTTTCCATACGTGGGTCCCAACGCATATTAAGTAGGTATTTTCTGCCGTCATCATCGTGGAAAAGAGACGGGTCAAATCCACTTGAGTTCAAGTAAATCGGCTCACTCCACTCACCATATAAATCGGTTGTTGTTACTAAATAGTTATGGACATCCTTAAAAATACCGTGGAAATTCTTAGTGTTAGTATATATAAGGTAGTAAGTTCCGTTATTGTAGGTCAAGCAAGGCGCCCAAATTCCGCCTGAATTTGGGTTACCCACCATATCAAGCTGAGATTTTCTTCTCAAGGGTGATGGCATTTCCTCCCAATTCACTAAATCCCTTGAGTGATATAGCTGTACACCGGGGAACCATTGGAAAGTTGAAGTGGCAA
>SVRE01000083.1 GCA_015065005.1 Oscillospiraceae bacterium | reverse complement strand
TACGGCGGCAGAATTATTTCTCAGCTTAAAAAGCTTGGCTCCTCCTGTGACTGGTCACGTGAGCGCTTTACAATGGACGAGGGCTGCTCTGAGGCTGTAAAGGAGGTATTTGTTCGCCTTTACAATAAGGGGCTTATTTATCGCGGTGAGAGAATTATTAACTGGTGCCCACACTGCTTAACATCTATTTCCGATGCTGAGGTTGAATACGAGGACCAGGCAGGCCACTTCTGGCATATTAAGTACCCATTCAAGGACGGTAGCGGTTATCTTGAATTTGCAACCACCCGTCCCGAAACAATGCTTGGCGATACTGCTGTGGCTGTTAACCCTAATGATGAAAGATATAAGGACATAATCGGCAAAACACTTGTAATTCCACTTGTAAACCGTGAAATTCCTGTTGTTGCTGATGAGTATGTTGAAATGGATTTTGGTACAGGTGTTGTTAAAATCACTCCTGCCCACGACCCTAACGACTTCGAGGTTGGTAAGCGTCATAATTTGCCGATTATCAATGTTATGACTCCTGATGCCAAGATTACAGAGGACTACCCTGCATATGCAGGCATGGACCGCTTTGAAGCAAGAAAAGCTATTGTTCGTGACCTTGATGAGCAGGGCTACTTAATTAAGGTAGAGGACTACTCACACAATGTTGGTACCTGCTACCGCTGCGGCACAACCGTTGAGCCACGTGTTTCACTCCAATGGTTCGTAAAGATGGAGGAGCTTGCACAGCCAGCTATTAAGGCTGTAAGAACTGGCGAAATCAAGTTTGTGCCTGAGCGCTTTGAAAAGAACTACTTCCACTGGATGGAGAACATCCGTGACTGGTGTATTTCCCGTCAGCTTTGGTGGGGACACAGAATTCCGGCGTTCTACTGTGATGACTGTGATGAAATTGTAGTAACTAAAGAGGGTAAGGCGGTTTGCCCTAAGTGCGGCAAGGAAATGCGCCAGGACCCCGACACACTTGATACTTGGTTCTCCTCCGCCCTTTGGCCATTCTCAACCCTTGGCTGGCCTAAGGAAACAGAGGATTTGAAGTATTTCTATCCTACAAATACCCTTGTAACAGGCTACGATATTATTACATTCTGGGTATCAAGAATGATATTCAGCGGTCTTGAATATATGGGTGAAAAGCCCTTTGATACTGTTCTTATTCACGGTCTTGTACGTGATGCACAGGGCAGAAAGATGTCAAAATCCTTAGGTAACGGTATTGACCCGCTTCTCATTATTGAAAAGTACGGTGCAGACGCCCTCCGCTTTGCCTTGGCAACAGGTAACTCACCCGGAAACGATATGCGTTTCTCCGATGAAAAGATTGAAAGCGCGCGTAACTTTGCAAACAAGCTTTGGAACGCGGCACGCTTTGTTATGATGAACCTTGATATTGAAAAGGTTGAAATGCCATCCTCCGATAAGCTTGGCATCCAGGATAAATGGGTGCTTACACAGCTAAACGGTCTTATCAAGCGTGTTCGTGATAACCTCGATTCATACGAGCTTGGTATTGCCCTTGGCGAGATTTACAGCTTTATCTGGGACGTGTTCTGCGACTGGTATATTGAGCTTTCAAAGACAACTCTTTCAAATAAGGACAGTGAGTCAAATAAGGTTTCACAAAATGTAATCGTTTACGTGCTTGAAGCATTGCTTAAGCTTTTACATCCGTTTATGCCATTTATCACAGAGGAAATTTACTTGTCACTTCCTCACTTTGAGGACTGCGAGAGCATTATGATTTCCACATACCCTGAGGTAAAGGAAGAATATAGCTTCGCCCTTGAAAGCGAAACAATGGAAAGGGTTATCGAAACTATCCGTGCAATTCGTCAAAGAAGAACAGAAATGAACGTACCACCTTCAAGAAAGGCAAAAATATTCATTTCCACAAAGCATACCGATAGCTTCAATATGGCAACAGCGGAGTTCTTTAAGAAGCTTGCTTCTGCCTCCGAGGTAGAGGTTGTTTCCGAGTACGCAGGGGAAAATGCGGTGCAGATTATTACCGCCTCAGCAACTATTTATATTCCAATGGCGGAAATGGTTGACACCGAAAAGGAAAAGGCGCGCTTGAACGAGGAATTAAAGAAGGTTGATATGGAAATTGACCGCCTTGTAAAGAAGCTTTCCAATGCGGAGTTCGTTTCCAAGGCGCCTGAAAAGGTTGTTGCCGGCGAACGTGCTAAGCTTGAAAAGTATGAAAGCCAAAGGGCAGGAATTTTAGAAGCAATTAATGCATTATAAAAATAAAAAAACAGGCATAAGAAATTACTTATGCCTGTTTTTTGTTTTTGCATTTTTTATCAATAAAGAAATATACAAAATAGAAAAGCGTAATGTAAATAATGAAGAGAAGAACAACAATTATTGGATATATAACAGGGTTACCGTTAACCAAATTATATACAATATCGTACGGTGTACCGTCTCCCGCCATTAAAAACATATAGTTATAATCAACTAAAATGTTTGTAACATATGCCGCTATGCAAAAGCCCAATAGAATTGAGTATGTAATAGGTATATTCCTTTTCTTCATGCTTGCCATACCTGAGAAAATAATGTAAAGGGAGGCAAAGCCGGAAATGGAGTGCGTCAAGCCTGAAACCACATTGTCAAAGCATAAAACGGGATAAGAGCCATAGTTGTTTCCTGCAAAATAAGTGCCAAGCACAGCGCCCAAAATACCGAAAATCAAAACAAAGTCAAGGGATGCATTTTTAAGCCTGCCCTTTGTAAAGGCAGCCAAGGGAATTGTAATAAGCTGAATACTGCAAAGGAAAAGGGGGAGGGTGTAAAGCCAACCCATGGGGTCATTACCCCTTATGCAGAGAAATACAATTTTAAAAAGCTCAAGGGCATCAATTGTAATGGCTGAAACAACTAAAACCTTGTTTTTCCTTGAAGGCTCACTGTTTTTATATCTTAGCCCAAGGAAAATTGCCATTCCAACCATAACAACCATCAATATGGAAACGAACAGCAGGTGCTGCCAGGATAAATACCCCTCGATAGGTCGCTCATACCCACCGATTCCTAAAAATTCCTTCATAAATACTCCTTAAAGCATTACTATAACGCAAAATTCGACATTTTTTTCAGTATAACAGACAAAACACGGTTTGTATATACATAGTTTAATAAATTAACAATTTGTACACAATTTGACACAGAAAAGGGCAGAGATTTCAGTCTCTGCCCTTTTACACTATGATTTACAATTAAAGATTGTAATACTTTTCAAATTCCGCAGGGTGAGGAATCTTGGAAAGCTCCATACATTCAGCTCTCTTGGTCTTAATAAGATTAGCAATCAGCTCCTTGGGGAATACACCGTTTGCGGTGAGGTAATCATTATCAGCCTCCAAAGCATCAAGCGCCTCGGGGAGTGATGTGGGAAGACCCTTGAGCTTTGCCTTTTCCTCCTCTGGAAGGTGGAAAAGATTGAAGTCATAAGGGCCCCAGCCGTTTTCGTGTGGGTCAATCTTGTTTTTGATACCATCCAAGCCTGCCATAAGGATTGCGGCATAGCAGAAGTACGGGTTACAGGTTGCATCAGGATTGCGAAGCTCAAAGCGGCGCTTATCAGGGCTCTTGGCATAAGCAGGAATACGGATTACCGCTGAACGGTTAGATGTAGCATATCCCACAGTAACAGGCGCTTCAAAGCCCGGGACAAGACGCTTGAAGGAGTTGGTTGAAGGGTTGGTAATAGCGCAAAGGGAAGCGATGTGCTTAAGCAGACCGCCCATAAAATAATGCGCTGTCTTGGAAAGATGTGCATATCCCTCATCATCAGAGAATACAGGCTTACCGTCCTTCATAAGCAGCATATGAACGTGCATGCCGCTTCCTGCCTCGCCGTAAATTGGCTTTGGCATAAATGTGGCGGTTTTGTCATATTTCAGCGCGGTGTTGTGAATGATATACTTAATCATCATAGTTGCGTCAGCCATATGAACAACCTCACCAAGCTGTGGCTCAATCTCGAACTGACCTGATGCCGCAACCTCCGGGTGGTGGTAGTTAATCTCAATGCCCGCATCCTTCATATGCATACACATTTCGCTTCTGCACTCGTAGGAAATGTCAAAGGGCTTTGCAATGTGGTAGTTCTTCTGCTTCGGCACAATAACGCCCTTGCCGTCACGTCCGCTGTTCCAATAGGATTGAACAGCATCAACAGATGCGCTTATGCAATTTGCATCCACGCTCCAGCTAACATTGTCAAACAGATAAAATTCAAACTCGGGGAGAATGTACATAGTGTCCGCAACACCACTGTCCTGCATTGCCTTTACCGCAGCCTTGATAATGTTTCTTGGGTACTGTGGTAAGGGGCGGTTTTCAGGGCTGTCAATAATCATTGCATTACCTGTCATAGAAAGGGTAGGGATAGAGCAGAATGGGTCAATTACCGCAGTGTCAGGGTCGGGGATAAATACCATATCACTCTTTTCAACAACCGCATAACCGTAGTTTGATGCGTCAAAGCCGATACCGCTGCGCATAGTATCCTCAGAAAAGTTTTCAGCAGGGATAGTTACGTGACGGTACTGTCCATTGATGTCAACCATTTTAAAGTCAACCATCTTAATTCCTTGCTCCTCAATCAGAGCCAAAATGTTCTGTACACTTTTTGCCATTTTAAAATCTCTTTCATTTTTATAATTAGTTCCATAAGAAAATTATATAAGTTTAAAGAGCTTATGTCAATATTCACATATTGGCAACAGGTCCATATTTTCAGTACAGTTTTATGCTGCCGAAATATTGCTCCTCAATAGCCTTGAAATCAGAGGTATGCAAATATTCGCACATATCGGGGTGGCACTCAATAGATGGCTTGAAATTATTGCTGTCAAGGCTGATAAGCGCCAGGCGGCAGCCGTAGCCCCTGATAGCATCAATATTTTCCTTACTTGTGTCACTTGTATAGCAGTAGCATCTTTTTCCTCTTTCGGGGAAGTCCTTAACAGTCATTGCAAAATGCACACCGCGGTCAATAAAGCATCCATCCGGGTCAATGGCAAGGATAGCGTTAATTCCATCCATTCCCGAACCGTTAAGGGCATAAACCACCCTGCCCTGCAGCCCGCATTTTAATACTGTTTTAGCCACAGCCTCGGCAATTTTGTACCCGTTCTTCAAATCTATGTTTACAAGCAACCCTGTATGGTACGCCAAATTTAATACCTGCTCAAGTGTGGGAACCCGCTGTACGCCCCACTTTTCATCCTTAGATAAAATAACGGAGCATATTGTGTCAGCAGGGGTGCTTTCAACAACATAGGTAACCGCCTCCCCATCCTCGTTAAAGCCCTTTACCGTATCATCGTGGTTGACAATCAAAACCCCGTCACTTGTCAGACGCGCATCAGTCTCAATCATATCCGCCCCGTTCAGGTACGCATTGTAATAAGCCGCTAAGCTGTTTTCCTTTAAAGCTCCGTCAACAAATCCCCTGTGGGCAGAGGTAATCCAGCTTTTCTTAATGTTCATTTATTTTCCTCCGTTAATTCTTACTATATTTTAATTGTATCATAAGCCGCACCGCTTTTCAATTAAAAATGAAAAAGTGCTGCCAAAATTATGGTAAAAAGCCAAAAACAACAAAAAGGAGCGCCAACGGATACCTACCATAAAGCGGTTTTTACCTGCCGCAAATATCGTAGGGCGGTGGCTTGCTGCCGCCGTTTGTAAACGCTATAAATTTAATAAAGCGGCGGGAGATAAACCCCCGCCCTACAATAAAATGAGTACAGGCAAAATTGCCTGTACTCATTTTCACACTTCTTACACCACAAGGTATGGCGTGTTATGCCTTTCAAACGTAATGTCAGGCATACCACTGCCGAAGGCAATATCACGCAGATTGTGTATATCACTCGCCACAGGCGAATAGAGTCAGCGCACCTGCTTTATCACAGGTGCGCCTTATATAAGCTTTACAGGAATAAAAGCACAAATAACCGCAAAAATGATTGCAGGCAGCATATTGGCAACCTTAATTTTTTTGCCAAATACAAGATTAATTCCAACACAGAAAATAAGAATGTTGCCAATTACCGAAAGATAAAGCAGAGCAGTCGTTGTCATAATCGGCTTAATTAGCACGGAGAGGGCAGTGACACCGCCCTGTAATAAAGCAACAGGGATTGCGGAAAATATAGCTCCCTTGCCAAGGGAGGCTGACATAATCATTATGATAATGAAGTCAAGAATGGATTTTGTTACAAGTACTGTGTAATCCCCATATAGTCCATCGTTGATTGAGCCAACAATTGCCATAGCGCCTAGCCACAGTATATCCAGTCGAACCCGATTTGGAACAATAAATAAAGCCTTATGCTGCAACGAAAAAATCTTGCCGATTTTTTAATCGCCCGCGCTTTTTTGTCTTGCCTAAGCCTCTATTTATTCGCTCTAAATTTGCGAAGCAATCTATTCGCACATAATAG
>SVRE01000082.1 GCA_015065005.1 Oscillospiraceae bacterium | reverse complement strand
TCAAGCCTGCCCTCATTTTCCATAACAATGTAGGTATAGGATGTCAGGTCGTGTCTTATAAAAAGGTACAGCCCTGTGGCTATAAAAACGAGAGAAAGGGCGGTAAATACGGTTTTTACAAGCCCTGTGCCAACGGCTGTGAAAGCCAAGCCCAAAACAATTAGTGCGCCGTAAATTGCACGTATTTTTGTATCATCATGCTTAGGTGAGTAATTCATAATTTCTCCTTAATTGTTTGTCAAAAAACCTGTTTGACTGTACAAAATCCAATTTTTGCAGTATAAGGATTTATTTAACGTTCCAAATCAGATTTAGCTTGTACTTAGCATTATTAAAGTGAAAAGGGGTGATGCAACTGCAACACCCCATTTATTTCACTTACGCGTTTTCCTTCTTAATGATCTCTTTTCCGTCATAGTAGCCGCACTCAGAGCATACGCGGTGTGTGAGGTTGTATTCACCACACTGCTTGCACTTAGCCATTGTTGGAGCTGTGAGCTTGCTATTGTTTGATCTTCTCAAGTTTGTACGGGAATGAGACTGCTTTCTCTTTGGTACTGCCATGTTGAGTAACCTCCTGTAAACAATATTTCTAAAGTATTATACTACACTTATTCATCATTTTCAAGTAGTTTTTGCAAAATTGCGAGGCGCGGATCAATTTCTTTTTTCTTCGGGCAATCGCAACCACCGAAATTAAGGCTTTTACCGCATTTCGGACAAAGACCTGCGCATTCCTCTTTACACAGGAGCTTTGATGGGAACTCAAGCATTAAATCCTCTACTAACTCACGGTCGATGTCTAAATTACCGTTTTTCACAACGACATATTCGTCATTTGCTTCATTTTGCAGAGTGCCTGATGCCGCAACAGTTCGATTGAATTGGAGGACAAATGTGCCAAAAATATCCTCAAGACATCTTGCACAGCGCGACTTATAGTCAATCTCCGCAGTGGCGCAAAGGGACATATAACCTGCATTGTCGGTCACATAGCCTTTAACACGCACGGGCGCTGTAAAAGAAACGTCATCCGGGGGTAGAACTTCATTTTCATCACCCTCTTGCATGATTTCGTACTCAAAATCAATCCTTGAGCTTTTACCACTCAAAAGTGATGATAAATCCAATATCATTCGTGCCCTCTCCAATCACAATATTTTACAGTTAGATATTATATATAAATTTTGATGTTTTGTCAAGTATTTTTTCAAAAATTCTTGATTGATTAATAAATATGTGATAAAATAGTACAGAAATCAAATTACAGGAGGGCTTTATGGAGGAAAGCAAAACCGCCAAAAAAATCGGCGCTGTTATAAAAATCGCCTTGACTGTTGCGCTTTTTGTTTTTATCGGCGCTTTGGTGTTCAGAATGTGCCAGGCTTCATACAAGGGCCTCGAGGGCACACATATAAGTCCTGCATTTAAGGAGGCTTATAAAAAAAGCGATGTCATCCGCACCCACGCAGTAAATGATGAATTTTCGGAAAACGGTGCTGTTTACGCATACTCTCTTGTGTATATTGAAGAGGGTGGATACCTACAGCTTTCAGTAAGATATAATATCAGGCATATTGATGAGGTCAAGCTGACTTACCCTGATTTTGATGAAAAAAGCATACGCTATGAGCTTGTTGATGCAAATGGAAAATCTTACACACCAACGGTTTTGGCAGATGAAGAGAAATACAATTATCACTACTTTAAATTAGAGTTTACAGGCGTTGATTTTTCAACAGAGATGCTTAGCATCAAAATGATTCTTGACGGAATTGATATAAAGGTTGGAGAAAAATCGACACTAACTGTTCACTATAAGGACGACACTTATATTCCATACACGCTTTCAAGCGAAGAAAAAAAGCAGCTTAGCTAACAGCTGTGCCCAAAAGGACACAATGCTGATGTCTGAGTGCTTTTTTCTTTATTTTGCATAAAATAATAACAGGACGTTTAAACTCAAAAAATCAGGCAATAATGAAAACACAGCCAGATTAAAATTAGGAGTGAAAAAGCCTTGAATATCAGACGTGGAGATATATATTATGCAGATTTAAGTCCTGTTGTAGGCTCAGAGCAGGGGGGCTTACGCCCTGTGCTGATTGTACAAAACGATGTGGGCAACAGATATAGCCCAACTGTTATTGCCGCCGCCATTACCAGTAAAATGTCTAAGGCAAAGCTACCAACACACATAGACGTGTTTGCTGGGCAGGTGGGGCTGGCAAAGGATTCCGTTATTCTCTTAGAACAAATAAGAACCATTGACAAGGTTCGACTTAAGGAAAAGATGGGGCATTTGGATGATGCGGTGATGAGTGAGGTAAATGACGCCATTACCGTTTCCTTCGGCCTTGGCGGCTATAAGGGTGAGGGCTTGGGTGCCACACAAACCGCCAATCCCGTACCGGGGGCTTATGTTGCCTCAAGCGATATCCCCTCAGCTACTTAACAGACCTTACCGTATGTACTGTTTAAAGCTTACAATATGTTGCATTTGAAAAACAAGAGCAGATACTGATATGTACCTGCTCTTTTATTATTATCTTATATTGCTGAATAACGTGGACACAACCGCCTTTTGTCCTGTTATATCTCCAAGAGTGTCTTCTCCGATAGCCTTAATAGTCAAAGAGGTCAAAATAATATCTTCGGTTTCAATGCCTTCCTTTTCATAGGACGGTGTTACATATTTTATCATTGTTTTTCCCTCCTTTTTCATTAGTCAGCCTTAACAGTGGAGGCTGTTACACTGTATGGGTTGGTAACTGCATTGTTTGCGGATTCAATGGCAACCTGCTTTTCGTAATCACTGATAATTATTGTATGTCCTTCTGTATCGGCAGTAGGCGCATAAGAAATGTTATCAATTGACATGCCTGTAAGTGTCTTTATAAATGTAAGACCTGCAATGTATCTGCCCAAGCCATAGCCCAAGTGATTATTTCTCATTATTGCATTAAGGGTCACGGAGGTTCCCCTTGCATTCTGAATAGCTGTACCAACAGGAATTACATAATCAATCTTATCGTTTGTTAAAATCTTTTCATTTACTGCGCTTACAATGCCATTATACATTGACAAGTCAGTAGTAGCCTTATTGCCCCAGGTCATATGCCAAGCAAGCTTAGCTGTCGGGTTAAGCTCCTCTACAATGGAGATAAGCTCATTAAGATCATCATAGGTGCTTGCATTAGTGCTTGATGTGCTTACCTGCTGGAACACAATAAAGTCCCAGTCAGCATCCGTAACAGCCTGGCTGATTTTATATGTACCGTTGGAGGACCAGCTACCGTAGTCAGTCCACTTGCTCGCACCGTTTACCCAATGCCTGTACATATAAACGCCCTTGTCATTCTTTGCATTGTCCAAATGCATAGCAAGGGAACAGCTGTTGTATCGTAGGTTTGCAACCTCAACATCCTTGATGCCAAGTGACTTAGCAATGTTATAAACATATTCCATAGCATCGTCAGAATAGCTGTTACCGATTGTTAAAATTTTAAGAGAACCGTCATCCTCCCAGTTCTGCTTTCCCGATGGCACTTCGGGAACGGATGGCATTTCAGGCTCCAAGCCTGCCACAATTTCATTGTAGCTGTGGGCGCCCACATCAGTTTTCACTACACAGTTATCAATATAGGTTACTTTACCGTCAACAATAATGTACATGCAGCAATAAATACCTGTATCGTAGCTGTCAGCAGGGATTTCCTGTACGGCGATTTCAAAAATATCATAGGACCTGCTTGTAAAGTCAGAAACAATTACCTTTTCGCCAGCAGGCTTACCGCTTTCGTCAAGGGGATTGCCGCTTACGTTATTTGTTGTTGCCACTACAGCACCGAACTTAACCTTTTTACCGCTTATCTCCTCATAACGTGCAAGGGCAGCCCTGTTTACAGCAATATGCTGTGAAATACCGCCGTTGTCACTGTAAGAATAGCCAAGGGTTTCAAACAAGGGTGCAATTACTTCCTCTTCAAGCACTGTACCGCATACAGAACAGGTGTTAACCGCATTAATCTCTCCAAGATAACCCTCTATTCCCGTATCGGCGCTCCATTTGCCTGTGCAGCTTTCACACTGAGCATTGGTTGTTAGTGCAAAAAGGCAGCAAAGCACAGCCACAAGGGAAAAAACAAAAACCAGTTTTTTGCGCATGATAAATCTCTCCTTAAAATTAATATTCCATACATTTTAATATTACCATTAAAGTAACTATTTGTCAATTATAATTGCCGATTTTTGTCTTTTTTGTAATGTTGCACAAAAATATACATTTCTGTAAATTATAACAGCACCTTCCTTAAAACAACAAACAAACACCTTGAAAAAACACTGGAAATGTGATATAATTAATTAAATTTTTTTAGAGGTACATACTATGAAATGGTCCGAAGAATACAAGGTTTTATATCATGACACCAATTCTAACGAAATTGTCGGGATGTCAAGAATATTCAAATACTTGCAAGAAACCGCTACCGCTCAAATGAGGGCGCAGCGCCCATCCTATAACGAGCTTTTAAATCAGGGAAAGGCATTTATTTTAAGCGGAATACGTGTAAATGTGTATGAGCCGCTTTCCTATGGGGAGAAAATCACCGTTGACACCTGGGGCTGTCCTGCACGTGGATTTACGTTCCCCCGTTCCTATCAGATCACGAGAAGCGGTGAGCTTGTCTGTGAGGCAAATTCCAACTGGGCTTTGGTTGACACACGCGATAAAAAGCTTATTAAAGCAAGCGATGTGGTGCTTAATTATTACATTGATGAGCCATTGGATCTTGATAATCAAATTCGCTTCAGAATTCCCGGTGAGCTGCAGCTGTCCTTGGTTGGTGAATATACAATCCGCTATACCGACACGGATATCAACGGACATATGAACAACACCAACTACCCCGATATGCTTTTTAATGCTATGCCCTGCCCTGAAAATAAGTTTGTTAAATCCATTGCCATTTCCTATCAGAATGAGGCTAAGGTTGGAGATTATTTAAAGCTTTATCTCGGCAAAACTGACGGCAAGTATTATATGCGCAGTGTCCACGAGGACGGACGTGTGAATATCGAGGCGGAAATTGTTGTTGAAAATCTAAATTAAGACAGCCCTGTCATTTCTTGCTTTTACTTACATAATGTTGTTATTGACAAGAGATGCAAATTGTGTTATTATTTTGATGTAGAATAATAAAAAGGAGTTTTATCATGCAAAAAATTATTTGTAAGAAATTATATGACACAGAAAAATCCGAAATCGTAAAGAAGGTTACATTCGGTAGCTTCGGTGAGGCTGACGGATATGAGGAAACACTTTACGTAACTGAGGACGGCTCTTATTTCCTTTATGAAAACGGTGGGGAAAGCTCCATCCATCCAAAGGAAAACATTAAAAGAATGTCAAAAAAGAGCGCTGACGAGTGGTTGAAGAACAACTAAAATAATAATTGGGCGGGGGCTTGCCTCCGCCACATTTTCGTATGCCCGACAAAAGTGAGCCTTTGTGAGCTTAAAAATAAATGAACGTCTATCAGAGGAATTTTAAAAATGGAAAATAAAAGAGAAAAATTAGGTAGCCGCCTGGGCTTCATTCTGCTCAGCGCAGGATGTGCCATCGGTATAGGTAATGTATGGAGATTCCCATATATTGCCGCAAAAAACGGCGGTGGCTTATTTGTGCTTATATACCTTATATTCCTGGTTATTATGGGTATTCCCGTAATGTGTATGGAATTTTCAATGGGTCGTGCCGCACAGGCAAGCCCTGCCCGTATGTACCACAAAATCAAGCCACAGGACAAAAAATGGCGTCCACACGGGTATGCTTCCCTTGTTGGAAACACTATTCTTATGATGTTTTATACATCCGTTACAGGCTGGCTGCTCCAATACTTTGTGTATATGATAACAGGCAAGTTTAACGGTATTGAAAGCGCAGCGGGAGTTTCGGCTGTTTTTGGCGAGATGCTATCAGAGCCTTGGATGCTAATATTATTTGTGTCAATTGTTGTAGTGGTAGGCTTTTTGGTATGCTCCTTTGATATGCAAAAGGGGCTTGAAAAGGTTACTAAAATTATGATGGTTGTGCTTCTTGGCTTAATAATTGTCCTTGCAATTCATTCATTTACCCTTGACGGGGCGGCACAAGGCTTGAAATTCTACCTTTTGCCCGATGTTTCCAAGGTGCAAGAGGTTGGTATTCTGACCGTTATTGTGGAGGCTATGAACCAGGCGTTCTTTACCCTTAGCCTGGGCATTGGCGCTATGGCTATTTTCGGCAGCTTTATCGGCAAGGAACGTTCTCTGCTTGGGGAAAGCATAAATATTGCCTGCCTTGATACCTTTGTTGCCTTTACCTCAGGCCTTATTATCTTCCCTGCCTTCTTTACCTATATGAACGGCGCGGATATTACACAGACTGCCGGTCCTAACCTTATTTTCGTTACACTGCCAAACATATTTATAAATATGCCATTGGGAAATTTATGGGGCGCACTGTTCTTTCTGTTTATGTCCTTTGCGGCGCTTTCCACAATCTTTGCAGTTTTCCAAAACATCCTTTCCTGTGTTCAGGAAATTACCGGCTGGGGCAAGAAAAAGACCTGCATTATTTGCGGAATAGGAATATTT
>SVRE01000013.1 GCA_015065005.1 Oscillospiraceae bacterium | reverse complement strand
GCGAATACCACTCGACGCGAGCCGAATATCACTGCATAGCAATATCACTCGCCACAGGCGAATAGAACTGGCGTGATACTCCGATAAGAGTATCACGCCAAATGTGCGTGCTCCTTTTGATATATTGCGGTTTGTAAAATCTGCTTTATGGTAGGTATCCTATTTGCAAGCTCTTTTTTGCGTGGTTTTTACATCAATGCCTGTCCGTTTATAATCAGCTTAAATTCAAGACCAAGTGCCTTTGCCGCCTTTTTGCACATAAGCATGCGGTTTAAAAAGATTTCAAAATAATCCATAACAGGGCTGATTTTTGTGTCGATAGACAAATCAAGAGAGATTTGGCTTTTGTCCTCGTTGATTTGCAGCTTTGTTTCTATAACGGAATAATTAACCCTGTCGTGAATATCAAAGGTGGAAAAATCTTGGTTTCTCACTCTTGTTCTTCGTACGTCACTTTTGTCCGCAATAATAAGAGCGGCGGCAACGGGATTTACAGCCTCACCCGTGCCCTCATCGTGATTGCCGATGGCAGTAACAATGGTTGCTATATCCTGTGGGTCCATATTCAAGTTATCAAGAATACGGAAAGCCATAACCGCACCGCTTTGCGAATGCTCACGGCGGTTAACTATATTTCCGATATCGTGCAGATAAGATGCGATTTTAACAAGCTCAATTTGGTGTTGGTCAAAGCCAAGGGTAGAAAGAATATACTCTGCGCGGCTTGATACCAAGCCAACGTGGGCAAAGCTATGCTCGGTAAAGCCAAGTGCCTTTAGGCTTTCATCTGCTTTTTTGATGTATGTGTTTATCGCTTCGTTGTGCTTTATTTCGTTGTATGTTATCATAAAATGCTCCTCAAACAGGTTTGTAAATATATTGTACCACAATTTTACACACCTTTCAAGATATTTAGTTTACGTAATATCATTTGGCATTTTGCACAAAAATACAAGAAAATATATAAAATAATAAACAAAATGCACAAAAACTATTGCAACTTGTATATAAAGTGTGGTAGAATAATTGTATCGAACATCTAACTTTCATATAATGGAAGTAATACATAAAAAGCGAGGAAACAAACCATGGCGAAATTTATTACCAACAATGTAAGAAACGTGTGTATTATTGGACACAGCGGAAGCGGTAAGACCGCTACTATTGAGTCCATGCTCTTTAAGGCAGGCGCAACTGACCGTCTTGGCAGAATTTGTGACGGTAATACCGTTTCCGACTACGACAGTGAAGAAATTAAGAGAGGTATTTCTATCGGCTTGTCCGTTGTTAACCTTGAATGGAACGGAGTAAAGATTAACTTGCTTGACTGCCCGGGCTTCTTAGGCTTTGCGGGTGAGGTTGCCAGCGCGCTCAGAGTTGCAGACGCTGCTCTTATTAATATTGATGCAAAATCCGGCTTGGAGGTTGGTGCTGAAATTGCTTGGTACAATGCAATTGACGCAGGTATTCCAAGAGCCTTCTTTGTAAATAAGTGTGATGACCCCGATGCTGATTTTGACAGTGTATTCAATCAGCTAAGAGAAGAATTCGGTAACGCACTTTGCCCTGTATTTATTCCTATTAAGGAAGCAACAGGTACAATGATGGTTGACCTTATGACAATGAAGTGCTTCCGTTATCTCCCTAACGGTGAAAGACAGGAGGAGGATATGACTCCGTCACGCCGTGCCGTTGCTGAAAAGTATGAGGAAGTATTTATGGAAGCGGTTGCTCAGACTAACGAGGAAATGCTTGAAAAGTTCTTCGCAGGTGAGCGCTTCTCTAAGGAAGAGTGCGCCCTTGCCCTTCACGAGGGTATGATTTCAGGTGCTATTGTTCCTGTATGGTGCGGCTCCTCTGAAAACATGAGAGGTATTTACTCAATTCTTACCGCTATTGCAGAGTCCTTCCCAAGACATACCGCTAAAAAGGTTGAAAAGGACGTTAGCGGTGCTGATGTTGCTATTGAGAGAGAGGGCGAGTGCCGCTTGATGGTATTTAAGACCATAGCTGACCCATTTGTTGGCCGTGTTTCCTTCTTCAAGGTTATGAACGGTGAATTAAAGAGGGATATGGTGCTTAAGAACACCACAACAGGACAAAGCGAAAAGTTTGCAAAGATATTTACCATTTGCGGTAAGAAGCAGACAGAGGTTGATTCTCTTGCTTGCGGTGATATCGGTGTTATTTCCAAGCTTGTTAATACAAACACAAATGATACCCTTTGCGAAAGCTCTGATATGGAATATAAGAAGATAGTATTCCCAGAGGCTAATATGACAATGGCTATTAAGACAGACGCAAAGGACGAGGATAAGGTTGCAACCTCTATTGCAAAGATTCTGGATGAAGATAAGACCGTTAAGTACGAAAACTTTGTTGAAACAGGTGAATTGCTTATTAAGGGTATTGGTGACGTTCACCTTGATACTGTTGTTTGCAAGCTAAAGAACAGATACGGTGTTAATGTAAAGCTTGAAACACCTAAGATTGCGTACAGAGAAACAATTAAGAAGAGATTGGAAACAGAAGGAAAGCATAAAAAGCAATCCGGCGGTGCAGGTCAGTACGGCCACGTTAAGATTACATTCTCACACGGTGAAGAGGAAGGACTTACATTTACACAAAGCGTTGTTGGCGGTGAAGTTCCAAAGGGCTACTACCCTGCAGTTGAAAAGGGCTTAAAGGAGGCTATGAAGGAGGGCGTGCTTCTCGGTTACCCAATGGTTAACCTGGCAGCAGACTTGACAGGTGGCTCGTACCACGATGTTGACTCTAACGAAATTTCCTTCGTGCTTGCAGCTCGCTTGGCATACAAGGAGCTTGTTAATGCAAGCCCTGTGCTCTTAGAGCCTGTTGGTGTGCTTAAGGTAAGCGTGCCCGAAAATATGGTTGGTGACGTTATGGGTGACCTTAACAAGCGCCGTGGCAGAGTAATGGGTATGGAGCCAAATCCGAAGAGACCGAAGTACACTATTGTTGAGGCTGAGGTTCCAAAGGCAGAAATGGTTGACTACGTTATCGCCTTGCGTGCTATGACACAGGGTAGAGGTGAGTTTACCTTCCACTTTGTAAGATATGAGGAGGTTCCTGCGCAGATTGCCGCAAAGGTTCCAAAGAACGAAAGAAAATAATTAACTTTCCCGATAAATTATTGTTCATTTTAAAAATGCGCTGTCAATATCAAAACAGTTGCGTTTAAAAAACAGTAAAGAAGAAAAGAGTGTTGCAGCAGCAACACTCTTTTTGTATGTAGTTGAAATTAATAATCGTAATTTGTGTAAGAATCAGGGCTTTGTGGTGGTTGAACGCCCATTGCGTCATCACCGTAGGAGTAAACTGCTTCCATAACGGTTGTTACCATAAAGCTATACTTTATTTCAATGTTAATTTTTTGAATCAAGCCGTCCTCGTTAAAGTAAACAGTAAATGTTTCTTTTACAGCTTCATCATCAAATGTAATCTCACCCTTGGTGTCATTTTCAATAACGAAATAGTAAAGGTCGCCGTCTTGATAGCACTTGTAATCACCGATTCCCGCCTCGATAATGTCAGCAACAGCCTCTTCATATTCACTGTCACTATACGGTGAAGTTTCGCTCGTGTATTTAATACGGCTGGTGCCTGACGTTTCGTAGCATACGCCGTTATAGTAAAGCAAATCATCATCAAAGCCTGCAACTACATCTGCAATATCGGGGTCCTCACTCTTTAGCTTTTTACCTGCTTCGGTAAATCCGTAATGCTCATTCTTGCCCTCATATGAGTAGAAATAGTACTCATCCATCGTAATGCTGTAAATAGGAACAAAGAGAATCTTTGCTGAGGTATCCTGGCTTAATACAACTGAATACTTATCAATTTCATCCAAGGATTTGAGCGCGTTTGCAAATGCAACCTCAGGACTTTCACCGTTGATGGAGTCAACCACGTTTCCGTCACAAGAGGTTAGGCAAAGGCAGGAGCTGAAAAGCAACATAGCCAATGCTAAAGCCAAAAATTTTTTCATAATTTGTCTCTCCTTCAAATTTTAGTCACAAATCATTAATATCTGTGGTATGTATATAATAGCATAAATTGTAAAGAAAGTCAATAATTATGTGGAACTTTCGACAAAAATAGTGAATATTTATTAATTATTGTGAATTGTTATGCGAAAACGAATATTATAGTTGAAATTAAATATTAAATATGTTAAACTAATAAAAAGGAGAGATGATATGAAATTAATGAGCTTTAATACCCAGCATTGCTTGAATTATTTAGAGCAGAGGGTAGATTATGATATTATGGCAAGGGCAATTCTTGATTGCGGTGCTGACATTGTGGGCTTGAATGAAATGTTTGATAAGGGAAACGGTGCGGTATTCGGCGCGCAGACCGAGAAGCTGTCAAAGCTTACAGGACTTAAAAATTGGTATTTTGCAAAGGCTATTGATGATGCAGATGGTCCTTACGGAAACGGTTTTTTATCAAAATACCCTATAAAAAATGCAGAAACGGTTATAATTCCCGACCCTAATCCACGTGAGTACAGTGGCTTTTATGAAACAAGGTGCGTTTTAAAGGCGGAGCTTGAAAACGGTATCACAGTGTTGGTAACCCATTTCGGATTAAATCCCGATGAGCAAAGAAATGCGGTAAAAACCGTGCTTGAGCATATAACACCCAATAAATGTATTCTTATGGGTGACTTTAATATCACCCCGGAAAACGAGCTTTTGAAGCCCATAAAAGAGAAAATGACAGACACGTCCCTGGGCTTTTTTGAAAATAAGGGCAGTTGGCCCTCTGATACGCCCACTGTGAAAATAGACTACATCTTTGTAACTCCCGATATTGAGGTTGTGTCTGCTGATATTCCAACGCTTATCGCTTCAGACCACCGCCCGCATTTGGCGGAAATTGAAATATAACAAACAAAAGGCCTCCTTCTGTGAAAAATCCACAGAGGGAGGCTTTTCATTGTGCCACACAGAGGGAGGCTTTTCGTTGTGAAAAAAACCACCGACACTGTGAGTGTGCGGTGGTTTTGACCTTATTAAGTATTGGATTATAGTGATTTGTAAGCCTTAAGCCATTCGTTTTTGATAAATTCATGGCCCTTGGCTGTTGGATGAACACCGTCACCTAACCAGTATTCGTTTGGAGCTTTTTTAGCAAGCTCATCAAAGCCGTTTTGCAAAGGAATAAACGGTAAACCGTACTTTTCAGCAATCTTTTTAGCCACGTCCCCGCGCTTTTTAACCTCGGTGCTGAAAAAGTCCCAATGCTCCTCAGTAGAGCATGCCTTTAACACAAATGGCTCTAAAATCATAATTTTAATGCTTGGCAGTGCTTCCTTTATCTCCTCAATAAGCATAGAGTAGATTTTAAAAAACTTGTCAGCGTCCACACCGTTGGGGCTTTCACCAAGCTCGTGCCAAACGTCATTAACACCGATTAAAATGCTCATAACATCAGGCTTTAGGTTGATAATATCGCACTTGATACGTGCATAAACGTCAACCACTCTGTTTCCGCTGATGCCCTTGTTTATAAATTCGTGCTTACCCGGCTCCTCTAAGCCAAGGGCAGCTTCAACAAGCAAGGGATAGCCTCTGCCTAAAATATGGTTCTCAGTCCTGCTTCTGTCAGCATCTGTAATTGAGTCACCTTGAAATAAAATTTTCATAATTGTCTCCAATTTAAAAGTATTATTAGATTATCTTCTTGGGATTGCGCCTACTATTAATTTAATTCCCTTTATTACAAAAGCAATTGCAATACAAATAAGTGTTAAGCATAATGATAACAAAAGCAGTGCAAAAAGGTAAACACCGACAGAGTTGACAGCGCTGCATATTAAGTAATATGTTTTCATAGAGAATATGGAAATAATTGCGAAAACTACGTTAATTGCAACAATAATCAGCACAATGCCGGGTATGGCAGGCAGCGCATTTTTTATATCCGCTCCGCTTAGCTTCATATGTAGCGCAATGCAAGCGCCCAAAAGCAAGAATACAACACAGTAAAGCCCCTTATCAAAGGATGTAAAAATTGTTTCAAGGCTTTCTGTCATTACAGCAAAGGAATAAATAAATATATCAAAGGAGAAGCCGTCCTTCAAAAGAAGGGAGAAATCATCAAGATAAATATTTATGTCCCTGTATGCCTCGGGCAAGAGCAGCCACATAAGCAAATGGATAACAAGGCTGCCGCCGATAATTGGGGCAACGCCTATAAAGAAGCAGCCGATTTTCTGGTAAAAGCTTCTTTCATTATATGAGTGAGAAACATAACCCATAGTGCCGCTGGAGTCATCCATTTGATAAAGCTTAATTTCCTCAATCTTATGGCGGAATATCAAGCACATAAGCGCATGGCTCAGCTCATGAATAGGGGTGCCGATAAGGCCGCTTGCATAGCAAACAACCCTACCGTTTCCCACAAGCCTGTAAAATAAAACATTGAGCAGATATATAATAAAGCCCACAAGACCAATGCTTATTACAAAGTAAAACAGCTGCGAAAATAAATTAGCTAAATATATCATAATTATTTGGTTTTTGAGTATTCAACCTCTTTGGAGGTGATTATTCTGTTACCGTCACCAAGTGCCTTAACAATTACTGAAACAGAGTTTACCTCCTTGTAGTTTTCGATAACGTACATAGGGTCGTTAACAATAACTGTTTCGTAATCGCCACCGTTTATTGAAATCTGAAGCTCATACTTAACAGCACTTGCAATATTGGTCCAGGTCATCATACCGTCAGTATTAATCTTGAAGGAGCTGACATCGGGAGATGCAAGAATTGTTATTGTGTATTTTGAGCCACCCTGTGCCTGGGAATCAATATAATAGGTGCCTTCCTCGTCAAAGTTACCGCCAAGGGCATAAACGGATGTCTTAATAGCACCAACGGCATTAGGATTCAAGGAGTATGTAAGCTCGCTTGAGGTTTGTGTGTCACCGCCTATTGTGTAGGAATATCCCTTTGCGTAAGGAGATGGCTTTATGATTGTAAGAATAATCTTTCCGTTTTCGGAGTATTCCTTTTCACTGTAAGAAACAGAGAAGTCAGGTGTTTGAAGCTGAGCTGTCTTTTGGATAAGCACGCACTTTGCAGAGTCAACGCTTGTGTATCCGCCGTCACCCTTTGCAATAAGCTCAACCGTGTAATCCTTATGGTCCTTGAACAAAGGAGTATAAGCGTATGTGTTGCCTGAAACGTGATATGTAGCATCAACCAATTCACCGTCAATATAGAGAGAATAGTTTACTGCGTTAATAACGCTGTTCCATACATACTGTCCGTTTTCACGCCTGATTTCAGGTGTTGCAAGCTTGTAAATTGTAGCCTGCTGTGTTGAAACATCAGAGTTAATATATTTTGTACCGTCACCGATAGCCTTTACACTGAAGGTGTAGGATTTACCGCCCTCGAAGGAGGAAATATCCATTGATGTGCCGTTCTTTTCGCCTGTGTAAGCATCACCGTCAATGTTATAAACCTCATAGGTAGGTGTAAAAGTTTCGGATTTTATGTTGTTCGGTGCGTTCCAAACAAGCTGGCTGTTTGTAAACGGATGCTCACCGAAGGTTGGAGGTGCAAGCTTGATAAAGTTATAGGTAATACTTGGCTGAGAGGTCATATAGTAAATTGTCTTGTCGCCATTAAAGTAGTTGGCGCTTGCAGTCAAATAAACTGTTGTACCAAGCTCGGTGATGTAGGATTTAACGTTAGTCATTTTGCTGATAGGCAATGCATTACCGTCATTGTTATAAACAATGTAGTAGCCCTGTGCGTACATAACGTCATCAAAGGAAATCAAGCCCTCAGCAGAGTCAGCTGTGGAAATCTTAACATTTGTAGGGGCATCAAGCCTCTTAACATTGATTGCAGGGGTGTAGTTGGATGCAAGAACGTTTGTACCGTTACCTCTTGCACAAACCTTAACCTCGTAGTTGCCGGCCTCAAGCAAGCTTAAATCATATGTTGTTGAGTTGCTTGTGTAGGAATTGCCCGCAACGCTTATTGAGTAACCGTAGCTTTGGTTAACGCCTGTATATGAAAGCTCAAAGCCGGAAATATCAACGTTTGTAGGAACTGAAAGCACCTTAATTTCAAAGGAAAGTGACTCTGTGCTTAAGGAGCTTAAAATTGCATGTGTGCCGGCAGCAGAGGCTTTAACTGTACCTATACTTTGAACTGAGAAGTTGAGTGTCTGCTCCTCCATAACACCCTTGTCAATAAGGTCAGCAACAGAGAACTGTGCGTTTATTGACCTTTGCACCTGGTGTCCGTCCAGGAAAAGAGCATACTCGCTTGCACCGTTTACATTTGTAAATGTAACTGTAAAGCCGTCTGACACTCTGTCCGGGTTACTTGTGATGAAGTTTTTGTCAACAGCCTTAGGCGCTGTAAGACGTGTAACTGTTAACGGAATTGAATACTGTGAATCATAGAAATTGCTGTTTACAGAGTCAGCAGTAGCCTTAACCTGTACGGTATATGTTCCTGCTTCAAGGTATGATTCTCTGAAGGAAACCTCAGTTGTTGCCTTTGTTTCAACTCTGCCGTTTGGATATGTAATCTTTACAGAATAGCCTGCTGAATTTGCAATGCTGTCCCAGAAGATATTTGAATTTGCCGTGCCGTCAAGCTCATAGTTATTCCACTGGAGTGTAGGAGCTGCAAGAATAAACACGGATTTTACACTTGACCAGTCAGAGAAGTATGTTGTGTTATTGGAAACAGGCATAACCTGAATATCAATGCTCTGGTTAGCATAAAGTCTGTCATACTTAGGCTCGGTAAGGGTTTCGTTAACCAAGGAGCCGTTAATCTTGATCTTATATCCGTCTGCACCGTTAACCGCTGACCAAACAGCAATACCGTCCTCAACACGCAGATCGGTAATGGTGTCAAGGTAGATAAAGGATTTAACATCTGACATAGCACCGTTGCAGGTTGTTGTACCGTTACCCAGCGCCTTTACAGTAACCTCAAAGTTCCTGTTTTCAGAATCGTAGAACATAGAGGTTGCGCTAATGCTTTCCTCAACAACAATACCGTTTACGATAACCTGGTATTGCATAGCGCCGGAAACGTATCCCCAGGAAAGCTCACCGTTTGAATATTTAATGTTTTCAACCTTGCCGAGAACATTAACAGAAACAGCATCACTCCATACCGCAAAATAGGATGGGTCAGCCTCTACGATAGGCTTGAACTGCACTGTGTGGTTACCCGCAGGAATACCTGAGTAGGTTGTACCCGGGATAAGCTCGTCAACCTCAACGCCGTCAAGCCTCATTTTGTAGCCTGAAGCAAAGTTAACAGGGTCCCAGGAGAAAACGCCGTCATTATCAACCTTTACGTTTTCAACCTTGTCAAGGGGTCTGAAGGTCATTGTGGTAGTGCCGGATTCAACAAGCTTTTTAGCCTCTGAAACCGCAGTGATAGCAACTGTAAATTCCTGACCCTTAGCATTGTAAGGATAGGATGTGCTTGATACAGGCCAAGCTGTACCGCCGTTGATTGAAACGGTGTAGCCTGTTGCGTTTTCAACACCGTCCCAGGTAATTGTTGTACCGTTATATTTAATGTTTTGTGGGTCGGTAAGCTCAACGCCGCAGGCGGAGAAGATAATCAACGCACAAGCCATCATAACAAGCACAAATGATAGTGTGATAATTTTCTTTTTCATAATTCCTCCAAGATAATTAATTTATTTTCAGCCAAAAAGCACCGGCTGTTGCACGCACAAAACGTAGTGGCGGTGCTTTTTGGCAAGCCTTTAAATTATTATTCTGTTATTGTAACATTTGAAGTCTGGTAAATGGTCTGTGCGCTTAACTCTCCGCTGACAGTACCTGTTGATGTGTAGCCCAGGATTATGGAGTCTGATGTGTCGGTGGAGCAATAAGCCATAAGACCGCCAACATTGGA
Organism: Oscillospiraceae bacterium; assembly: GCA_015065005.1. GTDB lineage: Bacteria > Bacillota > Clostridia > Oscillospirales > CAG-272 > RGIG2000. The sequence goes on along the minus strand of SVRE01000013.1, from coordinate 30,353 downwards.
TGTACCTGTAACATCACCCTCGTTAACAAGAAAGCTGCCGTTAAGCTTAACACATTCGCCCTTTCCGTTGTTTAATACCATTTGGCCAACAAGACCGCCAACGTATGTAGCGCCTGTAATATTGCCCCTGTTTTCCACCTGTGAAAGAGTTACAACATAGTTAGTGTAGTTGTTTACATGGTTAGCAACAGCGCCGAAAATACCTGCGGTATAGTCAGCACCCGAAACAGCTGCCTCGTTTGCAAGGCTTTGGAAGGTCAGGCTGTACTGACCGTCATGTAAGCCAACAAGACCGCCAACATAATTACAGCTCTGTGCGGTAATTGTACCCTTATTGGAGCAGTTGATAATGCTTCCGTAAGCGCTTCCCGCAATACCGCCAACATTTGCACCGCTTTGGGTAACTGTAATGCTTGATTCATTGTGGCAATCGGAAATTGCCCAGCCGCGGCCTACATATCCGCCTACGTATGTGTAGTATCTACCGTCAGCAATCAATGCGCCCGTTGCGGTTATGGTTGAGTCCTTGTTCGATGACTCCTTAAGGGCAATGCTGGCAAGATATCCTGCAACACCGCCAACGTAATACTCACCGGTAACATCACAGCTTGACTGTGCCTCGATAATATAAGCTGCATCGCTGTCACATTCCATATATCCAACGTTTCCGCCAACATATACCGTACCTGTAATGTTTGCTGAATTTACAAAAATGTTTGCGTAAAACTTTGTGTGTTCACCGCGGTCATTGTTTGCATAAGCATAACCGATATTACCGCCTGTAAATTTTGTGCCGTTGATTTCGCCGGAGTTAGAAAGGTCTGTAATAGTTACTGTATAGTTGGTGTACTGGCTCAGCCTGTTGTAAATGTGGCCGATGTTACCGCCAACGCTTTCATTACCTGTAATGGCACCTGTGTTTTTAAGGCTTGAGTACAAGGTGCTGCCGCTGTGATAGTTGTAGCCGACAATACCGCCAACCTGTGATGCCCTTGTAGCTGTAATATCTGCGTTGTTGGTACACTTTTCAAGGTTACCGTTACAAGCGCCTGCAATACCGCCTACACGAATACCTCTTTCCGTATATACAATTTCGGAATTGTTTTCGCAGTTGTAGAAGCAATAGCCCTCACCTGCGTAGCCGCCAACGAATGCATAGTACACTGTGTCAAGCAGGTAATAGCCTGTTGCGACAATTTCTGTTCCTTCATTGGAGGAATTGTTTATTCTGATGTTTTCAGCTTTTCCGCAAATACCGCCGATATATGCCTTAGCCTCTATTTTTGAGGATGATGATGAAAGCTCAATAGCCGAGTCACCCGTATCTGAGAAGCTGTATCCAAAGATACCGCCAACATACATAGCGCCGCTTATGTCTCCGCTGTTGCTCATAGCGGTTGATACAAGCTTGTTTGTTTCTCCCTTATAGTTGTTCAGGTATAAATATCCCACGATACCGCCTGCAAAGTTATCCTTACTTGTTACAGCGCCCTCGTTAACAAGGGTGTTAAAGGTAATTGTGTAATTTGTATATGCATCGGTTTGGTTGTAAAGGTTTCCGAAAATACCGCCAACCCTTTCCAAGCCGTCGATATTACCTGTGTTTTTTAATGAGGAATATGCTGAGTTGCCGGACTTTCCTACATATCCTGCAATACCGCCAACGTAGGCAGAGCGCTCAGCAGTAATGCTGCCGCTGTTTTCACAGCCTTGGATATCGCCAAATGAAGCGCCGATAATACCGCCAACATAAATACCCTTGCCTGTGTAGTTGATATCTACTGTATTTGTGCAGTTATAAACATTGTGTCCGTGGCCCACATAGCCTCCGACATATGCGTAGTAGTTTGTTCCGTCCACACGGTGTCCGGTTGCGGTAAGCGTTGAGCCAAGGTTGGAGCAGGTGTCAACAGCCAGGTAGTTACCTTCACCGATAAAGCAACCAACCAGATATTCTGCTGTAATGCTTGAGGATGAGGAGGAATTCTTGATTGTAGAGCTGCCCTCAGCACGTGCATATCCCATAATTCCGCCAACGCTGCTTGTTCCTGTTACATCACCGGTGTTTGTGAAGGAAACGGCAGCGGTATGGAAGTTATCCTTTGCGTTGTAAGCATAATAGTAGCCGATAATACCGCCAACGTAGGTAGTGCCGATAACCTTGCCGGAGTTTGTAAATCTGCTCAGATTAATAGTATAGTTGCTATACGCATCACGGTAGTTATAAATCTCACCGAAGATACCGCCTGTATGTGATGTAGCTGTGACTGCGCCTGTATTGGTTAGGTTGGTAAATGTAATGTTTCCGCCAAAATCGTTTCGTCCTGCAATACCGCCAACGTATATAGCCTTAGGTGCATATACCTCTGCGGTGTTTTTGCAGTTTTCGATAGGGCCGTTTGAGTGCCCGAAGAAGCCGCCAACAAAGCGTGCCTGGTGTGCATATTCAATTCTTACACTGTTTTCGCAGTTTCTTGCCCCATAGCCAAAGCCTGCGTAACCGCCCACGTACGCATTGTAGTTGGAGCCGTCAATTACATAGCCTGTGGCAACAATTGTAGAGCCGATGTTTGTACAGCCGTCAAAAATAGTGTAGTACATTTCGCCACACAAGCCGCCGACATAGCTTTCAGCGGTGACAATCGCCTTTGAGGAGGACGCTTTTATATAAGAGCCGCCCTCTGCGTGGAAATAGCCGAAAAGACCGCCAACGAACTTCGTTCCTGTAATGTTACCTGTATTATTTAATTCAGATACTTTTGCTACTGTGGAGTCAGACTTATAGTTAATAATGTAAGCTGAACCCATAATACCGCCAACGTATGTAGTACCGTTTATTGCGGCGGAGTTTGTAAAGTGTGTAAGAGTTACAACATAATTTGCATAGTTATCACGGGTGTTAACGTAGCGACCAATAATACCGCCAACGTGGTCCACACCTGTTATAGCACCTGAGTTTGTAAGAGGTGAATTGGAGGTGAAGGTGCCGTGGCATTCCCAAAGACCGACAATACCGCCAACATAAGCTTGTCCGTTTACGGTGCTTGTATTAGTAAGCGCTCCTGCGGGCACTATGTAAGAAAGACCTGCAATACCGCCAACACGGTAAGTACCTGCAACGGTGCCAAGGTTTTTACAGCCTTCAAGCTTGCCGCCTGCGGCAAAGCCGACAATACCGCCTGTTGAGCCTGCGTTTTCAATAGAATTTCCAATTACAGTTGCATAGCTTTCACAGTAGGAAATAGTACCGGAGCTCATTTTACCGACTAAGCCGCCGATATCTGCGCTGTCGCCGCCTTGACCTGAAACGGTACCCTTAAATACAATCCTGTTAAGAGATCCGCCTACAAGCTCACCGCAGACACCGCCCGTATAGCTACTGCCGTAGGACGTGGTTTTAATAGCTATATTTTCAAATATAACATTGTTAATTGTTCCGTTTACCTTTGTAAAGATACCAAAATTGCCGCTTTCTGTAGAAAGGGTGAGGTTTTTAACTGTAAAGCCGTTACCCTCAAGAGTTCCCGTAAACTCAAATGGGGTATATGTTATGCCTGTCATATCAATATCGCCAACAAGCTTGTAGCTTCCGCTTGGATTTGCTGACATTGCGGCAAAATCGGAGCCGTTTGCAACAGGAGTGCTGTCGCTTGTGTCCTCAACAAAGTATGGAATAAGTGTAGCATTGCTGTCCCTGTCCCATCTTCCTGATGTGCTGACCAATGTTCCGTTCGGACCTGTAAGGGTTGCATCGCCCTCATATGTCCAGTCACTGTATCTCCAGCCCATAAAGTTGTAGCCCTCTTTATATACTGTGGGGAATACAACCTGCTCATCAAAGGAAACCGTAATCTGTGATTCCTTGCAAATACCGCCGTCAGGATCGAGAATTACAGTGTATTGCTTCGGGGTGAATTTTGCTGTTAAGTAAACGTCACTCTCGGGAATGATTTGATAATATTCAAGAGTTACGGACTCAAGTCTGCCACTGTCGGAGAAGAAGCCGTCAAAGTGGTAGCCTGTTACCGCATTACAGTATACAAGCACTTGGTCACCTGCAAGATAGAAATCACCAAACTGAGCGGTGGTTCCTGTAATGGAGTCTGTAATATATATGTAGTACTTTTCCGCATATTTAGCGGTTAATGAAACCTCACCGTCATAAAGCCAAGGGGCAAGGCTCTTACCGTTTCTGTCTGTAATTTGCTCTCCGTCCTCGTCAAACCAGCCGACAAAGGCGAAGCCCTCAAGTGTTGGCACGTTGATGTTAACGATTGCGCCGTATTCAACTGTTTGTGTCAAAAGACCAAGCATACCCTCAGCAGGGTCAAGCTTAACCGTTCTGTCATCACCCTTGAAAAGAGGATAAAGCTCTAAGTTACCGTAGCTACCGGGCCTTATAACAAGCCTTGGCGTGCCGTCAAGCTCGGGTGTGTCGCACCAACCGACGAAGGAGAAGTTTGTTTTTGAAACTGTTGGAAGTGCAAGGGTGTCCTCAATTGTGTAATACAATGTTTGAAGCACAGCCAAATCTGTCATGAATTTAACGGAATATGTTTCCATTGTCCAGTTTGCATAAATCACAGGTGGAGCATTGGTATAGGAAATGGTACCTATTGGCAAGCCCGCCATTGTTTCGGAGGGGTACCAGCCCATAAATTCATATCCGCCACGCTCAGGGGTGTAGAAGGCATCTCCGCTGTAAACGCGCTTTTCCTGCGGCTCACCGCCAACAAGCTCGTATACAGTAATGACCTTGTAGTCCTTCCACATAGCGAACAGGGTTATATCATCTGTTAAGTTTTCATCCCACGGAATGCTTGAGCCGTAAGATGCTGTCCAACCCATAAGTTCTCTTGAGCCCGTGTCAATCTTTTCCGGGTACATAGAGCTTGTAAAGGTTTCGTCATACCTTAAGCTAATGGTTTGATTTGTAATTGACGGGTCGTTAAACTCAAAGGTGATGTTGTATTTTTTTACATCCCAAACGGCAGTGAGCGTACACACGTCTCCGTTAAAGTAATAGTGGGATGAATTGAACTTAACTCCGTCATTGGTTGGCACACTACCGCTTGACACCATTGTGCCGGAGGAGCTTTTCCACCCGATAAAGCTCATGTTTTCCCTTTGCGGAACAGGGAATGAGGACATGGTGGAGTCATATGCGTATGTAGCCTCTTTTAGATTCTCGTCAAGATAACCTCCACTGGGATCGAAAACGATTTTGAAATCCATAATCTCCCATTGTGAGTAGAGGGTACAAGCAGAGTTGATGTCTACATTAGCCCTACCATTTTCGTCGAATATTTGGCTTCCACCCTCAGGGGCATCATAAAGTCCTAAAAACTTATAGCCAAATTTGGACGGAGTCCATTCAAGGTAGCGCATATATGTGCCAACTATCTCATACTCGTAGTATATTTCGTTGTCAACATAATATGCAACCTCGTAGTATTCATAATCCTCCTCGTCGTCACAGCTTGAAAAAGCCAAGACAAAGCAAGCAAGAATTATTAAAAGAAATAATATTTTCTTAGTATTCATTTTTTCTCCTTCGCAAAATAAAAATATTTTTCCAATTGTATTGTAGCATAAAATAATGTACATTTCAATAAAAAATATATATTTTAAATATAACTTAAAGCTGTTGATATATATTTTCCACTGAAGTGTTGACAATTTCGCTGGAACGAAGTATAATTAAAGTGTAAATTTCGTTCAAGCGAAAAACACAGCTTGAATAATTTCGTTCAAACGAAAAAGGAGATAGTATGATAACAGTAAAGCAAGCAGCTGAAAAATGGGGAGTTACAGTAAGGCGAGTGCAAGGGCTTTGCAAGGAGGGGAAAATCAAGGGGGCGGTTCGTTGGGAGCGCACCTGGATGATACCCGACTATGCGGTTTTGCCGAAAAGAAGCAATGAGGAAAAGCCACATTTACCAATGCCGAAAAAATGCCCATTTCTTGATATGACAAGCTTGTACGGTGAGGCAGGAAAGGCAGAGGAGTCATCATCGCTTTTGGTAAATAACCCTGAGGCAAGAGTTTTATTTGATGCACAAATTTCATACAGGCGCGGTGAAATTGACAAGGTTTACGACCGTGCAAGGTATTTTTTGAGCGCACATTCGGGCTTTTATGCAATACTTGGCGGCGGTATGCTTTTGGCGCTTTGCGCTATCTGGAAAGGGGATATCCATCTTTGGAATGAGGCTAAGCGCCATATATGCGAAGCCCCCTGTGACACAAAGGAGGAGAGGGAAATAATATCCCTTGCCTTAGCGATTATAGATAGCTCTGTTTATGATAACAAGGATTTTCCCGAGTGGTTTTTGCGTGGTTGCTTTGATGCGTTGCCCCCTGATGCTCACCCAAGCGCCAAGGTTTTCTACATCAAGTACCTGTATATGGCGGCATTTGGTGTTGCCTCCAAGCAGGTGGAGGTGGAGGGCATTTCAGGACTTGCCCTTATGCGTATGATACCTAACACTATAGAGCCACTTATTTCCCAGGCGGTGGTTGATAAAACCGTGATTCCCGAGATATTTTTGCGCTTGTCCTGTGCGGTGGCATACCATAACTCAGGGCAAAGGGAGTTGGCAATCGAGCATATAGATAAGGCGCTTTCCTTGGTTTTGCCTGACGGACTTTACGGTATAATTGTAGAGTATATCCGCCACTTTGACGGGCTTTTGGAGGAAAGGCTTGAGCTTATTGACACAAATGCTATTATATTAGTTAAGGAGCTTTACAAAACATACAGCGTTGGCTGGGCAAGGCTAAGCGGTGCTGTAAGGAATCGCTACATAGCCTCCAATCTTACATCAAGAGAGCGTGAGGTTGCAAAGCTGGCAGCCTTTGGCTTTACCACAAGGGAAATTTCAAGCCTGCTTTATATTTCTGAGTCAACTGTTAAGCAAACTGTCCTTCGTGTAGTCCAAAAAACAGGCGTTAAGGACAGGAGTGAGTTCTCAAGCATACTGTGAGAGTACATAAAAATAGGACCGAAAAAACAAATTTTGGGTGGTGTTTTTTTGGCAAAAAATCCCGTATACTGTTCTTAGTGATAGTACACGGGATTTTCTGTTTGCCTAAAGCAAAAAATTGCTATAGGATTGTAAAATTTCTCAAGGCGGAAGGAGGAGGCTGATGAACAAAGTAAAGGATGGCGACCTTTATAAGGTAATCAACATTTTCGGCAGAACCTTTGAATTAAGATACGGATACTATGAAGAGTATGAAAGAGATAAGGGAGAGCCGATACCGATTTACCCCGATTTTAAAATCAATCCTGTATATACGAATGAAGGCTTTCCCTTTGTTACCCAGATGCAGGAAATTTGTGAGCATGGGGAAAGCGCCTTTTCCGAGGGGTGCTGTGTTGATTGCAGGCACTTTAAATTCGGTGAAGAATTAATAGGTATATGTACTAATAAACGAAACAAGGTATCAAAGGAGAATTAATATGAAGAGCACAGTACTTAAAAGGATGATATGTATAGTAATGGCAGTTATGCTTGCCCTTCCTGTTCTTTCAATTGTTGCATTTGCTCAGGAAGATAATGCGGAAAGATATATTACAAAACAGCCAAGCAGCGCTTATCCGAGCATTGAGGTAAGCGACCAGCAAGGCGCTACCTACCAATGGTATGTGTATGATTACGCTGAGGAGATAACAGAGGTAACTGACCAAAACGCAATTGGTAAATATGACTCCGGCTATACAGAAAATGGCTGGACAGGTGGCGCGACAGAACCTGTCACATATTTCAGTATAGAGCTTGAGCCCGGGGATATTTTGGTGGTTAGTGACTTTTTTGCAGGAAACTTCCCATACATTGTGGGTGAAACAGATATTTTTCCTGAGTACAGAATGATTTCCGAAAACCAAATTGAATTTGATATAGAGGTGCCTGATAGCTATACATTGTTTATAAATACAGATGGAGGCGAGAAGCCAACAGTAAATGCACAGATTAAGCGAAAGCAGAAAACTAAGCTGGAGGGGGAAACCGCAAGCACCTTAACCGAGTATGAAATCGGAAAGCAATATGCTGTCCTTGTAGCTTACGAGGATGGAACAACCTTGTGGAGTAATATGTTTGAAATGGAATATGCCATCAGCTCTGAGCCGACAGAGATTGACCCCACAGTTAAAACAAATAAGGACAGTGATGTACAAGACTATAAATGGTATTTTGCTCAAAAGGGTGAAAATGAGTATGCCGTTATAGAAGAGAAGAAGGACCCAATATCTGCCTATGTGTATTACGGAACCTACGAGGATGGAAAATGGAATGGTGCAGAAGGGTATATAAATCTTGCCTTTAGAGCAAGCTATGGGGACGTTTTAAAAATTAAAACACCCAATGACTTTGAGGGCGATGTTGGTCATTACAACAGCACAGAGCAATTTAACCGTGATGAAAATGGAATTTACTACTATGAGCTAACAGAGAGCAATTTTGTAGATTTTGAAATATTTGCAGAAACATCTATTTATAATGTTGAGATATATGTAGAAAGAGACGGGAAAACAGTTTCTGTTGTTCCGGATAAGAACTATAACGAAGAGAAGAAAGAGATATACCCTGTGCAGATTGAGGTTGGCATTTACAACGGAGAAAAATGGGAAACACTGAATGGTGCTCTTATTTTCTTACTTGAAGTTCCGTTTGATAATGCAAGCCTTGAAATAATTGCAGAAAATGCAGAAGAATGCCAGGTTATGAGAATAAGTGACAATACAATAATAGAGGCGGTTGATAACAAATATAGCTTAAACGAAGACTACTTTGTAGTTTATGTGGTCTCACGTGATGCGGAAACAGAAATAGAGGCTGAATTTAAGCTTACAAATGGAGAATCAACCTACAATATAGTAAACGGAGCAGCAATCTACGATAACGAAAATAAAACCGTTTGTATTGAAGATATAAATGATGGCTATTATCAAGACGGCGCATGGCATGCAGACGGTGCTTACAATGAGATAGACATTGAGCTTGAGCTTTATCGCGGTTACATCTTGACAGTGACCCCAAGCAAGAGCTTTGACGGTACGGTAGTTCTTGACGTGGCTAATGCTGACGGGCTTGAAATTGACCTTGTCTTGATTAACGGAAAATATATCTTTGTTTCCGATGACCATTATGATGTTGACCTGGAGCTTGAAAACTGTGAGAATGATTTTTCTGCAGTAATTACGATACAAAAGAGCAGCTTAACGGAGCTTGAGGGCGAGAACGAAAAAACTCTTGGCACCTTGGGTGACGGATATTTCTATGTCAGGGTTGAATTTGAGGATGAAACAATATTAAGAACAAATGGCTTTGATGTATCCAAAAAGATTTGCTTCGATACCAACGGTGGTACAGCGATAGAAAATGTGATTACAGATAAGCTTACCGAGATTGAAAAAACAACAAGGAAGGGCTTTATTTTAGATGGCTGGTATACAGACAGTGCGTTTAAAAATAAAGTAACATTGCCATTTGATGTAACAGGAATTGTCACACTTTATGCAAAATGGGAAAAATGCGACCACGCACAAAGCACAAGCAAGCCAAGCTGCACAGAGAATACAGAGTGTACAGCTTGCGGCGGAGAATATTTAGCGAAGGGTCACAGCTTAAAATCAAGCTACATAATCGAATCCGACAGCCATTCCTTTGAGTGTGAGGTATGCGGTGCAAAGCAGAATGAGAGCGAACATACCTTTACAGAATGGAAAACAGTTAAAAAATCTACAAACACTTTAGCGGGTGAGGCAAAAAGAGGCTGTACCGTATGCGGATACAGCGAAAGCAAGAAATTAGACGTTGTCGGAGAGGTTTCCTGTGATACCCTTGGTCACACCTTACAGGCGGGCTACACAATAACAAAGGATAGCCACTATTTTGAATGTATTGTGTGCCGCGGTGAAATTTCCAAGGAGGCTCACAGCTTTACGGAATGGCAAACAATCGAATATGAAACAAGGGAAGAAAGCGGCAAAAAGGCACGAGTTTGTACAAAGTGCGGTAACACAGAATACTGTGAAATCGAACCTGCAACGGGATTGTCAACAGGCGCAGCCGTAGGTATAATCATAGGCTCGGGCGCGGGCTTGGCTGCAATAGCAATAGCGGCGGCTTGGCTCATTTTAAAGAAAAAATCACTGGGAGCTTAAGCCAAAAAAGATAATGGGCTAAAACTTAAGTGCCCATTACGTTGATATGGCTTAAAGGAGGATATTATGGATAACAGATTGGTAAGATTATTTAAAATAACAGTGGCGATTTTCGCAGTCCTGCTCCTTGGGGTGATTGGCGGTTTTGTTACAACCATAGGGGCTGAGGAAATTCACGAGCATACGTTTGGAGAGACTGTGCTGATAGACGAGGCAAGTCACGGCAGGTATTGCACAGAATGTGATTACGTAGACAACATATCAGAGCATAATGTTAACGCAGAGGGCATGTGTGTTGACTGCAATTCATCATATACACTTATCCATTCTGTAAGCGGCGAGAGCAAAGGCTATTTTAAGCTTGAAAACGCACTTGATGCAATAGCGGAAAAGGGCGGCACGGTAACTCTTACAGGGAATGTTGAATGCACAAATGTTACCCTTATGGTAAGTAAAGCGGACACAACACTTGATTTGGCGGGCTTTGAGCTAAGGGGAGTGAGGTTTCAGCTGGCTCCCGACATTAATATGACCGTTGTGGATTCAAGTGAAGATAAAAGCGGTAGCATCTATGATAATACAGTCGTAGCATCCTCTGTTTCAGGAAAGCTGGAGCTTAGCGGAGTAAAAATCGTTAAAAGCGGACTTGCTGTTTATAACACCGGCACGCTTTTAATAAAGGACTGCTTATTTACAACCAGCTATAACCAAGTAATCGTTGTTGGAGAAAAAGCTAAGATAGATTTGATAAACAATGTGGCTGAGGCGGAATTTAAGGTAAACATACACACGGAAGAATATGACAACAATTTAAACATTCACAGCGGCAGCTATTCAAAAATCACAGTTAATAATCCATATGGCACACGTGTGCTTGCAATTGACCTTTTGCCAAGCGGCTATGCCTTTGCAAATGAAGACGGACTTATCATGGCAAATATGATGCAAATAAGCAATGTAACATCCGTTGTCGAGCATAAGGAGCATAATTTTGACTACATGTCCAGCGATGTTATATGTCACTGGGGCACATGTACCTGCGGAGATACAACAGAGCAGAGCCCAAGTGAGAACCATACGCTTGGTGAGGACGGAAACTGTCCTGTTTGTCAGCGGAAAATCGAGGCGGAAATAGATGACGGCACAACAAAGCAGTACATTGCATATATCGTAACTGCTCTTGAAAAAGCAAGTGAACTTGAAAATGCTAAAGTCATTTTGCGTAATAACAGCTACGCGAGTAGTACAGCCATTTTGACTGATTGTAATGTTGTATTAGACCTGAACGGATACGAATTAACAGCGGTAGAGTGGATTGAAGTAGGTAAGGGGGCAACCTTAACCGTTTGTGATACAAGTGCAGGCGGCACGGGTGTTTTGCAAGGTGAGAGGGTTAACTATACGACCGTTTCTGTAAGAGGTAATTTAATTATTGAAAGCGGAAATTATATAGGACTTTTAGATTTAATCGGTGTGGATTCTGACGATTGCGCAACGGCAACGATAAACGGCGGCAGCTTTACCGGATACAGCGGAACATTCTGCGTTTACCGAAATTCAACTATTACAATTAATTCTGCGGAATTTAAAGAAAAATACAGCATCTTCAACTTATACGAAGACACGACAGAAACCATAAGCATTACGTTGAATGGCGGCAGATTCATAAATTGCGAAATGTTTATAAGCGCAGAAAGCCATGCTTACATTGACATTAATAGCTGCTTAGGTAATGTAAACGGATGTCAAAAAATTTTCTTGGATGAAAGCGGAAACGAATATGTGTTTCAAACAGAAAATAGTGCATTTGAGTGTGATATAATTGTTTCGCACGGTGAATCCATAATTAAATCAAATGATAGTGTGCATTATAATTACTGTGAAATGTGCAAGGAAGAATTTAACTACCAAGCGCATAGAGATTACACATATACTCCTTCAAAAGACGATTCTGCAAAGCATACAATAAAGTGCGGAGTGTGTGACTATTCTTTAGGTGCAGACGTTCATACAGGCGGAGAAGCGAACTGTACAAATCTTGCAGTATGCGACTATTGCAATTCCGCATACGGTGAGGTTGATGAAAGCAACCATACAGGCGGAGAAGCAAGCTGTATAGAAAAGGCAATATGTAGGCGTTGCGAAAAGCCATACGGTGAAACAGCCAGCAAAAATCACAAGACTACAGAAACAAAGTATGTTCAAAGTGAAGATAATGAGTTGATTCACAACCGCGTTTTTGCTTGTTGTGGCGAAATTATCGACACAGGTAGCCACGAAAACGGTGTGACAACCTGTACAAGCAAGGCAGTTTGCACAGAATGCGGCTTGGAATACGGAGCTGAACCAAAGGGACACAAATATGCTAATGACTGTGATGCAAGCTGCGAAACCTGCGGCGAAGGCAGAGAAATTGGCGGACACGTGTACGAAAATGCCTGTGATGTTGATTGCGATAGCTGCGGTGCAGAGCGCGTAACAGAGCACGAATTTGTACCGAGTGGCTGTGAGGAAAAGCCAAAATGTATATTGTGCGGAGCTGAAAAGGATGAGAAAATAGGCAAGCACCAATATGATAACGGATGTGATACAAGCTGCAATAATTGCGGTGAAAGCAGAGAAATTGGCGGACACGTGTACGAAAATGCCTGTGACGGCGAGTGTAATGAATGTGGGGCAAAGCGCATGGCAACCCATACCTACGGTGTAAACGGTGAGTGCTTAAGCTGTGACAGCTTGACAATACCGTCTGAAGAGCCGAAGACAGGTGTAAGCACAGGTGCTATTGTTGGCACGGTGACAGGTACAGTTGTCTTGTTTGGCGGCGGTACATTTGCACTTATCTGGTTCGTTTTCAGAAAAAGATTTATTTAACTAATGCTTAAAAGGCGCTGCTAAACCGTTTTGGAGGTGTTCAAGCAAGTGCTTTTGACCAAAATAATATGCAATATGCGATTTATTTCTCTCCTCTTTTCGCAATATGCATATTATTATAAAAGAAAAATCGGGATGCTAGGCATCCCGATTTTATCATTATTATATTTTTTTAGCCGCCTAAGTAAGCTTTGCGTACCATTTCGCTGGAGGCAAGCTCGCTGCCTGTGCCGGAAAGAACAATGCTGCCGTTTTCAAGAACGTAGGCTCTGTCAGAGATAGCAAGTGACTTACCTGCATTTTGCTCAACTAACAAAATGGTAGTTCCGTCCTTGTTAATGTCCTTGATAATTTCAAACACCTGGTCGACCAAAAGGGGAGACAAGCCCATTGACGGCTCATCAAGCATTAAAAGCTTTGGATGGCTCATAATGGCTCTACCCATGGCAAGCATTTGCTGCTCACCTCCTGAAAGAGTACCTGCGATTTGGTTTTTTCTTTCAGCAAGTCTTGGAAAACGTGTGTAAATTGCTTCCAAATCGTTTTTGAAGCCGGACTGGTCCTTCATTGAGTACGCACCCATCAAGAGGTTATCATAAACTGACAGCTCTTGGAAAATGCGGCGTCCCTCAGGCACCTGTGTCATACCTAAATGTACGATTTTGTGGCAAGGTGTTTTTGTAATATCGTTACCGTCAAATATTACGGAGCCGGATTTTTTGGGAATAAGGCCAACAACGCTTTGCATTGTAGTTGTTTTGCCCGCACCGTTTGCACCGATAAGCGTAACAATCTCACCCTCATTTACCTCGAAGCTAATGCCCTTTAAGGCTCTGATAACGCCATAATACACCTCAAGGTCGTGAACCTCTAAAATTGCCATAGCATTAACCTCCTATATATGCCTTAATAACCTCAGGGTCATTAAGTGCCGTTTTTGTATCACCCTCTGCAAGCACAGTGCCGAAATTAAGAACTGTAATCCTGTCGCAAAGGCCGGACACAAACTTCATATCGTGCTCAATTAATAAGATAGTCATATCAAATTGGTCACGGATAGTTTTAATAGTGTTTACAAGGTCCTCAGTTTCGTTAGGGTTCATACCTGCCGCAGGCTCATCAAGCAGCAAAAGCTTTGGGTTGGTAGCTAAAGCTCTTGCAATTTCAAGCTTTCTTTGCTTACCGTATGGCAAGTTGCAGGCAAGGTTGTTTCTTTCATCCTCCAGGTCGAAAATGCGCAAAAGCTCCTTTGCCCTTTGCCTCATTGCCTTTTCATTTTTGAAGTGGCGTGGCAAGCGCAGTAAGCTTTCCAAAAGACTGCATTTGTACTCAGGCTGATTTGCAAGGCCAACCATTACATTTCTTACAACCGTCATATTATTAAACAAACGGATGTTCTGGAAGGTTCTTGCAATACCCTTGTGGTTGATTTTGTCCTGTGGCAAGCCTGTCAGCTCCTCACCGCAGAGATAAAATGTTCCCTCTGTGGGCTGGTAAACGCCTGTTAAAAGGTTGAATACAGTTGTCTTACCCGCACCGTTTGGGCCGATAAGACCGTATATTTCATTCTTCTTTATTTTAAGGTTGATATTTTGCGCAGCCTTAAGACCGCCGAAGGAAATACCGAGGTTTTTTGTTTCAAGAACATAGTCGCTCTTGATATTTTCTCTTTTGTGAGTTTTTTTGAGGATTTTTGTACTAACAAAATTCTTAACATTATCAATAAGCTTTGCCATTACTTGTTTCCTCCTCTTTCACCGATATCTGCGCTGTTGTCTCCTGTTGTATCAATTAAAACGTCAGTGGAAAGCACCTCGTCCATTGAAATCTTTGTAGGAACAACGTCCCATCTGGCTGCGTCATCACGTGCGTTTGCAGGGTCGTGCTTTGGCTTGAATATCTTGTGCCAAAGGTTGCCAAGGTTGTATTTTTCACGGAAATTCTTAAGTGCAGGTGCGTTATTGTAAATAACGAGAAGGATAAGAATAAGCGCATAGAGAAGGTCCTTAAGCACTGCAAGGTCACCCTTAAGAACGTTCTGAAGCTGAACATTCAAAAATGTGATAAGTGTTGCTGAAATAATTGAACCGTTTATGTTACCCATACCGCCAAGAACAACCATAACCAAAATTTCAATAGAATAGTTGTAGTCAAAGGTTGCGCTGGAAATATTATTCTGGCTGTAGCTGAAGATAACACCTGCCAAGCCGGCAAAAACAGCGGCAATTATAAAGCCTGTCAGCTTATATTTTGTTACATTGATGCCTGTTGATTTTGCAGCAATTTCGTTATCACGGATAGCGGTTATGGCACGTCCGTGCTTACTCTTTATAAGATTTTGAATTACCGCCAAGGTAAGCAAAACAACTAAAAATCCAATTATAAACAGATATTTCTTGTCAAATCTTGGAGTTGAAAGTCCAATAGGACCGCCAAAGCTTTCTGCACTTGAGTTCTGGAACAAAACCTTAACGATTTCGCCAAAAGCAAGGGTTACAATTGCAAGATAGTCACCCTTTAAGCGAAGGGCAGGCAAGCCAACGATAAATCCGCAAAGGCCTGCACAAGCGCCACCTACAATAAGTGCAATAATAAGAACTAAAATACCCTTTCCAACATCTCCGATTGCGGTTTTGGCAAGCATGGCTGCCACCTTACCGCCAAGATATGCGCCAACGCACATAAATCCTGCGTGGCCAAGGGACAATTCACCAAGAAAGCCTACAACAAGGCTAAGGGAAACTGCAAGGATAATGCTGATTGCGATTTTTTCAAGTAAATAGACTGTTGATGCGGGAAGACCGCCTGCTAAGGATAGTCCGCCAAACACTAAAATTACAATGGAAATTGCCACGTAATTTATATATTTTTTCCATTTAAAGCTCTTAAGCTTGCTTACAAAATTACTCATTATACCTTCTCCCTCCTCTTCTTACCAAGTATGCCTGTTGGCTTAACAAGGAGAATTACAATAAGAATTGAAAATTCAATGGCGTCAGTGTAGCTTGAAAGCTCGGGGATAGATTGGCAAACGCACTCAACAATGCCAAGCAAAAGTCCACCAACCATAGCACCGGGGATTGAGCCGATACCGCCGATTACCGCCGCGGTAAATGCCTTAATACCCGGCAAAGCACCGAAGGTTGTTGTCATGGTTTGAACCTTCAAGAAATAGAACAAGCCTGCAAGAGCAGCAAGGGCTGAACCGATAGCGAAGGTAACCATAATAATGTGGTTTACATTAATACCCATAAGCTGTGCCGCACCCTTGTCCTCTGATACCGCAACCATTGCACGACCTGTTTTTGTATGTTTCACAAAAAGGTTCAAAACAACCATTACAATGATTGAGCAAACAAGAGTAATTATTGTGGAATAGTCGATTTTAAGGTCGCCTAATTGAAGTGCGCCAAGGTTGATTTGCTTGATTTTTGGTGCAGAGCCGAAAAGCACCTGCGCCAAGCTTTGCAAAAGCGTGCTGACACCGATAGCGGTAATAAGCACCGCAAGGGGTGAGGAGCCACGCAATGGCTTATAAGCAAATCTTTCAATAACAATACCGACAATTACACAAAATACTATAGCAGCAACAATTGCAAGCACAGGATTAATTGGGAGGAACAGCAAAATGGTGTATCCGCCAACCATGATAATATCACCGTGTGCAAAGTTAAGCATTTTAGCAATACCGTAAACCATTGTATAGCCAAGGGCAATCATTGCATAAATACCGCCCAGGCTAAGACCGTTTACTAATGTAATTATAAAATCCATGTCAAATTCCTTTATTAAAAAATTGCCGACGCAAAGGGCGCGTCGGCAAAATTGTTTTTTATTTCGCCAAATTAAGCGTTAGCCTCTTTTACTACGTACTTAATTGCTTCCTTGTTTACATATCCTGAGCTTTCCCAAGAAATGGTGGACTTGTTGTCGCCCTCTGTCTTACCGGTAATGCCGTGGAATGTGAAATCACCGTTAAATACCTCGGTAAGGATATTGCAAAGATCACTTGGTGCAATGTTAGCAGGAATTTCCTTACCGTTTGCCTTAGCAACCTTCATAGCCTCGTAAATTGCCCATACACAGTCATATGCAGCAGCACCGAACTGGTTAAGTGGCTCCTTAGCTGTGTCATAAGCTGCATTGTACTTGTCAATAAATACCTTAGCAGGGCCGCTTGTAGCATTGGAGTTGAAGTGTGAAAGGTAAGAAACCTCTTGTGGAATGGACTTGATATCAAAGCCGTCAATAGCATCAATACCGTCAAGACCGTCACAGCCGTAGTAGATTGCATTTGCCTTAACTGTTGACTTGCCCTGTGTCATAAACTGTGAAGCAGGAGTATAGTAGATAGGCATAAAGATTACATCGCAATCCTTAAGAAGCTGAATCTGTGAGTCAAATGTGTTAGCATCACCTGTGAATGGAGCTGCTACAGGAGTACCGAAGGACTTGTCAAGAGTTGCAACGAACTGGTCATAAATACCCTTTGAGTATTCATCGTCAGACTTGTAGAATACACCAACCTTCTTGCCCTGATAGTTTTCGTTGAAGTATCTTGCTGAAGCGCCGCCTTGATTAGAGTCAGCAAAGCACATCTGGTAGCCGTTTGAAAATTCAGGAACAGCATCACCTGTTGCAGATGGTGTCAAGAAGAACACATTGTCGTCCTTAGCAAGAACCTTGAATTCAAGGCCCGGCTTTGTTGTAACTGTACCGAGAGAAACCTGCATACCGTTTTCAAAAAGGTTTGCATAGCCTGTTGGAACGTTTGTTGGGTCGTGCTTGTCATCATACATTTCAAACTCAAACTGTAAGCCGAGTGTGCCTTCGCCGCCTGCAGCTTCAATAGCATTGATTTCTGCAACAGCAAGCATAGCTGAGTTTCTTACAGCAATACCGTAGATTGCTGCACCGCCTGTTAATGGACCGGAAGCACCGATCTTAATTTTTGTGTTGTTCTCTGCGTAGTTTGTTTCACCACAGGAAGAGAGCACGCCAACCATACCAAGAGTAAGTACGATTGCGAGAATGAGAGATAAAACTCTAATTTTCATAAAATGAACCTCCAAAATAAAATAATACATTAATATTATACTTTTTTTCGTCAAATGTCAATACCTTTTTGAAAATTTAATGAAAAATAATCATAAATTATTCATTCTTTGTAATAAATCCGGTATTGGTGGCGAAAAAACTACTTTTTAAGCATTTATAATATAATGTAAGCATCAAGCATTAAAGCCATATTATGCATAGCTTAAATAGTTTTTGAATTTTTATTCATTAATTATAAAGATGAAGAAAAAAGCAGAAACACGAAAATGTGTTTGTGAAAAGTTAGAAAAAGAGAAGATTCGACTACTACGCTTTGCTATGTATGGGTGCGACTAACCGCTCAGCCCATATACGGGAGGCTTGGCGGAGTCTTCCGCATCCCGCGCACGGCAATAACCGTCACGGATGAAGTTCAAATCCTTCCACATCAAAAAGAAAAAAGCAGAAACACGAAAATGTGTTTCTGCTTTTTTGTGAAGGGGCGATAAAAAAGATATTTTTGCCACTTTTAGTTTGGGTTTGAACTGATGCATATTTGCTTTATAATAAATTGCTTTTCGACCGTAAGAAGAAAAGCTACATCAGCACCTTTTCACTATTCACTATTACTTATTACTTCCGCCAAAAATCGACAGGGTATTAGTGAAAAGTGAAGAGTGAAGAGTGAAAAAGTAAAAATCGACAAGCTTCTGTCGAAACTTGTCGATTTTTGGCGGAGAAGAGAAGATTCGAACTTCCGCGCCGGTTATCCCGACCTACACCCTTAGCAGGGGCGCCTCTTCGGCCAACTTGAGTACTTCTCCAAAATAAGTACGTAAGCCACTGTTTTTGGCTTACACAAACCGCCGTTTCTTAGTTTGCTTTACAATTATACACAATTTTTTTGAATTTGTCAATAGTTTTTTATTTTTATTTGCAAATTGATGTTTTTATTGACAATGCAATGGAAAAATAGTAAAATTAAGGAAAGCTTGAATGAATAAATTTGGTCGCTGGGAGTACTGCTTTGCGTTTGTAGGTGCATTTAAGAAAATTTTGGCACTTTCAAATTGTGAGTCCTTGGGCGGAAAATATTTGAGGTGAAATATGAGCGATATTACTATTGATTTTTCAAAGAAAATCGGAAATGTTAAAATAATGCACGCGGTGAATAACGGTCCTCACGTTTCCCGTGGTGACCAGTGCCGCGGCAATCAAGACACTTACCGCGCGGCACGCATTCCTTATGCGCGCGTACATGATGCCGCCTTTCACGCACAATATGGCGGAGAGCATACCGTTGATGTCCACGCAATTTTCCCGAATTTTGATGCAGATGTAAACGACCCAAATAGCTATGATTTCCCTTGCACGGATAACTACATAGCTCAAATGTACGAATTTGGCACTAAGCCATTTTACCGCCTTGGCTCGAAAATTGAGCATGGGGTTAAAAAATACGGCACATTGCCCCCAAAGGACAACCTAAAATGGGCGCAGATTTGCGAGCATATAATTATGCACTATAATGAGGGCTGGGCAAACGGCTTTAACTATGGCATTGAATATTGGGAGATTTGGAACGAGCCTGACTTAGACCCCGATGACAGCACCAACAAGCGTTGCTGGGGTGGCACAGAGGCTGAGTTTGCTGAGTTTTACGTAACCGCATCCTCTTACCTTAAAAAGCGTTTTCCGCGCTTGAAAATCGGCGGCCCTGCCATTGCCTGGAATGAGGATTGGCTGGAAAGATTTTTTGAAAGAGTAAGGGGTAGAGAAATAGCCCTTGACTTCCTTTCATGGCATTGGTACGGAGTTGAGCCTAACAAAATGTCCGAAAAAGGAACAAGAATTTACGATATAGCCAAAAGATACGGTTATTCGGGCTTTGAAAGCATTTTAAATGAATGGAATTATGTGCAAGGCTGGGGAGATGAGTTCCTTTATAGCATAGAACAGATGATTTCCATAAAGGGCGCCGCATTTGTTGCTGCTTGTATGTGCGCGGCACAGGCAAATCCGAAAATTGATATGCTTATGTATTATGATGCCCGCCCAACCGCTATGAACGGCATGTGGGACTTTTATACCTTCCGCCCCTTGAAGGGATATTATCCATTCCTTATGTATTCTAAGCTTTTTGAGCTTGAAAACAGCGTAGCTTATGAAACCGCTGACCCTGACCTTTATGTATCCGCCGCCACAAACGGAGAAAAAAGTGCGGCAATGATTGTTCATTATGCAGAGGATGACTCCAAAAAAGGAAAAAAGGTGACAGTTGATTTAAAGGGTGCTAACCTTGATGGCGCTAAGATTTACGTGGTAGATGAAAATAATACAATGGTTGAATGCTTGACAAGCCGTGTGGAAAACGGTCAGCTCAGTATTTGGCTGAAAAGAAATAGCATAATTTTAATAGAAAAATAAATTAAGCGACCTGCGAAATGCAGGTCGCTTTGCTTTATAGAAGATTTCCAATATCTACAACAATTTGTGTTGTTGGGGCCTTGATGTCATTACCGTTTTCATCCTTACCGATTACCTTTTCGGTATGAACAATATCAAATGGAGACTCGCAAATGATGTCACTTGTTTCTACCATTTCATTATTATAAATTGGGCTTGTGTACCTCATTATACATTTCCTCCTTGTTAAGCATTTTTTATTGCAACTACATCATTGTAGCTTTCGCCTGTTAATTCTTCTACTGTTTCATTATTGTTAAGATACGACATCTTTCCGTTTTCGATTACATATGCGCAGAATACAATTTTTGTGTCCTTAAGCTCCTCTGAAATGCCGGAAACCTTAATTTCAAAGTAGTTGTGCTTGTCGTTTGTGAAGTCCTTATATAGAACCTTGCCAACTCCCATTGTTGGCTTAATTGCGCCTACAGTCTCTTGACCCGCTTCAAGCTTATTTGCCTGAGCAATTACACCAAAGCTAAGGGTTGTACCCATAAGCTCTTCATACTTTTTAAGGTTTTCTTCATTTACACCGAAGAACTGTGCCATTGAGTATGTACCGCCAAGCTTACCCTCAGTATAGCTGAAGCCTAAGTAGCTAAATACTGCCTTGATTGTTTTGCTTTCATCAACAGCTGACTTTCCGCAACCGTTTCTTGTACAGGTGTCAGTAAAGGTAATATCCTCCATATAACCGTTAAAATGCTTTGTGGCATTTCCGCTCATTGCGTGCTCGCCATCGTAAAAGGCATCGCAAACGCCGTAGCCATAAACAATGTAGTTGCCTTTTGCACCTACCTCACCAACGTTTTTGCCTGTTAATTCCTTGTATTCAGCTTCAGTGCAAAGGGTGGCACCCCAAATTCTTTGCAGACCTACACAGTTTTCGCCTATCGCTGCATCAGCCGCCTTGAATCTTGCCTGTAAAGCCTCAGCTTCTGCCTTTGTGCCTGTATAAACAAAGGTGATATTTTTTGGATTGTTGTTATTTCCGCTGACACCGTTTGTTTGTCCGCCTGCCCAGTGGAACATGTTTGAAGGAGGCTCACTTGTTACATTTGAAGCATAGAAGGAGGATGGTAAATACCAAACAGAGCCGCTTGTCGCACAGTCGGACATAGAGCCAATCATAGTTTGAAGGCTATTTCCGAAAATGACAGTCTTTAGCTTTGCACTGCTGCTAAAAGCGCCGCCTCTTATCTCTGTTACACAGTTAGGAAAAACTAATTTTTCAAGAGATGAGCAGCCTGAAAAGAACTTTTCAGGAATATAGCTTACAGAATAGCCCTGGTCAAATGTAACCTCCTTAAGAGCTTTGCAACCGCAAAAATGGTTTTTACCGTTGTATTCTGTCATACTTGCAGGAATATTGATTTTCTCAAGACCTGTATTGTTTTCAAAGCATCCCCAATTAAATTTATATACCTGGGAATCGGATGGAAAAAACACCTCTTTGAGGTTGTTGTTCTTTCCGTAGCTGAATTCCCCGCTGTCAATAACCTTAACGGTATTTGGTATTTCAATTCTGATAACGCTGTTGTTAACGTAGGACTTGCTAAAAGCAGCATTGATTTTGTCAAAATTGAAGGTTATATCTGTTGCTGATGTTACGATGTACTGCGCAGGGTATGTATGGTATTCTGTACCGTCAAAGAGTACAACCCTTGCTTTGGTGTCTGTTGACATTCCGCTTAAATCAATTGTGTCGCTTGTTTCAATAGCTCCAAACTCGTTTGTCTCCGCTGCACTGATGCTAAGTGCAAAAAGACAGCAAGCAAAAAGAACCAAAGCAAGCGCTAAAAATAGCTTTTTCTTCATATTGAAAGCTCCTTTGTAAGTATTATTTGACTTTCGTCCAATTCTATGATACACTATAATTATATTAATACATAAGTGACAATTTAACAAATCAGGGGTATTATTTGACACGGAGGCGGGTATGAAAAGCTTTGCACACTATCTTAAGGATTATGATTTAAGGACATTTAGCGGCACAACCTTTTACGGTAATGGTAGCTCAAATGAGCTTCCCCTTGTTGCAAATTGCGCAGGGCTTACCGTTGCGGAAATAGAGCATACCCATTCAAATGACAAGGGCAGGCTTGACTATTACCTTGTGTATGTTATGGCGGAGAAAATGCAGCTGTATTGTGAAAACGGTTGGCAAAATCTGTCAGTAGGCAATATTTTTGTTATACCGCCAAACACACCGTATAAATATAGGTGTGAAAGTGTGGGCGCAAGCTTTTTGTGGGTGCATTTTACAGGCAATAATGTAAAGGAAATTCTTGAACGGTATGGAATCAGCATTTTACCTGCTATTGACAAGACAGCCATTGTTAACAATGTTTCTGCAAGATTTCAAAAGCTGTTTGAGGGCTTTGCGAGAAATGATGCCTACAGAACCTACGATTTATCAGCTCTTCTTGACAGACTTCTTATTGAAATAGGGCGGTCTGTTAAGAAAAAGGAAACAGAAAGAGCAAGTCTTTCAAAATCAATCAGGTTTATCAATGAAAGCTATGCTACGCAAATCAAAATACCTGACCTTGCAAAAATGGAAAATATGTGTATGACCGCGTATAATTTGCAGTTTAAAAAGCAAATGGGTATGTCACCAACAAAATATATAATCAAGCTTCGTACAGACAATGCAATGGAGCTTTTGCGCACAACAAATATGACAATAAAGGAAATTGGCGCAATTTGCGGATATGCAGACGGAAATTTCTTCAGAAAAACCTTTAAAAGGGTAACAGGCTGCTCCCCTCTTGAATATAGGGAAAGATTTTCCTTGCTTCAGTATTGATTTTTAATTATTTATGTGATATGATACAGCTTGTAAAATATCTTTGGGGAGGATGCTTTGAAAATACAAAAAAATTCAAATAAAGCAATAGTTGCCCTTTGTACAATTGCATATTTTGCCAGCTATTTTTCAAGGAAAACCTTTTCCACTGTTATGGTAAATATGCTCTCTGACAATGCTTTGGACAGGGATGTTGCCGGTATGGTCGGTACGGCGCTGTTTATATTTTACGGTGCGGGTCAGCTTGTCAGCGGATATTTGGGGGATAGAATTTCACCCAAATACCTGATGTTTTCGGGTCTTATGGTGTCGGCTTTATGCAATCTTCTGTTGCCCATTGTGCCAAATCAATACTTAATGATACCCGTCTGGGCGGTAAACGGCTTTGCGCAGGCTCTTTTGTGGCCGCCAATTGTGCGCATTTTATCAGATAATTTAAGTCACGAAAAATATGTAACCGCTAATTTGATAGTCACCTGCGGCGCGCATGTTTCCACAATAGTTTTGTACGTTTATGCCCCTGTTTGCATATCATTTATGTCATATAAGGCGGTGTTTTTCACATCAACTGTTTTTAGCGTGGTTGTAGGCATTTTATTCCTTGTTGCCATGTGCGTTGTTTTGAATGGGCAAGAGGATAAAAAGCTTGCAATAAAAACAGAAAAACAGACACAGGGTGGCTCCGTTTGGCATATTTTTAAGGACTGCGGTGTGTTTCCCATATTAATTTGCATAATCGTAATGGGCTTTATGCGTGACGGTATTGAGTCCTGGCTTCCCACCCTTTACAGTGAGGCGTTTAACAGGGATAGCTCGGAATCAATTCTTGTGTCCGTTGCATTACCGATTTTTTCAATAATCAGTGTATTTTTGGTAAGAATTATACATAAGGGTAAGGTCTTTAATAACGAGGTGCGCGGCGCAGGTATTTTGTTTGCCATATCAATCGTTTTGTGCATACCCTTTGCCTGCCTTATAAACGTAGAGAATACAGCAGCACGGGCTACCTGCTTGGTTTTTGCGGCAATTATCAGCGCTTGTATGCATTCTTGCAATTTCTTACTTATTTCCTGCTTGCCGGGCAGATTTGCCGGCACAGGCAGGACATCCACCGTTGGCGGCCTTTGTAATGCTTGCACGTACATAGGCGCTGCAGTGTCAATGTACGGCATAGCTCTTGTCTCTCAGCATTTTGGTTGGAGCGCCACTGTCATTTCCTGGATAGCAATTTTAGTCCTTGGCGTAATTTTTGCTTGTCTTGCATTTAAAAAGTACACACGGTTTTTGGAAAAAAAGTGAACATGGATGGGTTAAAACGCCTTGGCAAATTTTGCCAAGGCGTTTTTCTGTCAGTCAAGAAAAGCCTCTGCCGCTAATCTAAAGCCAAGCTTGAAGCCTTCGGTGAAAAATTCCTCATAGTATTGGATAGACAAGTCGGTTGAAAGCTCTTCCAAATGTTGAAGAAGAGGTAGATTGTTTTCTGGTAAAATAGCCTTCAACTCCTCAAAGCAATTATTGAGCAATCTTGACAAACGCTTGATTTCGTTATTGCTCATTCCGCATTTTTCTGTTGGAAAAATATTTCCTCGATATAAATTCTTTATATTATCTTTCATTACAAGCTCCTTTTGATATCTAAATGTGTTATTTTGACCATTATAACATCATTTGATGTTTTTGTCAATAACATCAAATGATTTTGTGATAATATGTAAAAAAGGAGTTGATAATATGTATCAAAGAATAAGAGATTTGAGAGAAGATAACGATATGACGCAAGAAGAGCTTGCTAAGGCTCTTGATATGTGGCTAAATACGTACCGCAATTATGAGGTGGGAAATAGAGAGCCACCGTTTTCGTTTATGGTAGAGCTGGCAAAATACTTTAATGTTTCCCTTGATTATCTGGCAGGGCTTATTCAAATACCTGAAAGACTTGACCGTTTGAAAAAATGATGGAAGAAAAAATTTGCCTGTGAGGAAATATCCACGCCTTAAGAATTACGATTATAGTAAAGGTGGATTGTATTTTATAACTATATGTGTGCAGAATAGAAAGAACGTATTGTCTAAGATTATAACTAACAATGATAACCCCGTAGGGTGGGGGCTTGCTCCCACCGCCAAAATACAGTTATCGCGTTATGGTGAAATTGTTGAGGAAGAATTGATGCAAATAAACAATCGTTACTCCTGTGCAGTTGTCGATAATTATGTGATAATGCCAAACCATATACATTTGATTTTGCACATGAACGGGGAGACGGTGGAAGCAAGCCTCCACCCTACGGTTATGGATATAATTTGTGCATTAAAATCTTTGGTAACGAGAAAATGTAAGGAGGTGGGATATGAGGGGAAGTTATTCCAACGCTCCTTCTTTGACCGCGTAATACGCAACCGTGAAGAGTATACGGAAATATGTAATTACATATTTTTGAATCCGCAGAATTGGCAAAAAGACGAATTATATAACTAAAAAACTCGACCACGTGGTCGAGTTTTTTAGTATAATTCTTATTTGGGGGTATGGCGATGTGCCACAAATAAGCAGTCAATCAATACAAGGAATCAGCTCCGATAGCCTTTAAAATTTCCTTTGCAATAATCATACCGCCAACCCAGTTCGGGTGAACCCTGTCCCAAGAGATGTAAGCCGGGTATCTGTGTACAAGGTGCTTATCAAATTCACCTTGAACGTCAATATATGTAATACCGTATTTTTCAGCTACTTCCTTGCAAATCTGTGCGTATTCAACCATGCGCTTTTTCATTGGGTCGTTATCGTTTGCTTCCATATAGAATGGGCTGATAATAAACATACCCTTTACCTTTGGCAATGTGCGCTCGCAAACCGCTTCAATATTAGCTCTGTAAGCCTCTGGAAAACGGCAGGTGTGGTCAAATGCAGGCTCATCAAACTGACGCCAAACGTCATTAGCACCAATCATAAAGAAAACGTAGTCGGGGTTGCACTTTTCAACATTTTCTTCCCAGTCGCGCAGCATATCCGCGCTTGTTGCACCGCCGCAGCCTACGTTTGTAATGTGGAGAAACTTTTCGGGGTAGAGAACAGATAAAATAGAGTCAACCTGTCTTACATATCCGTTTCCAAGACCCTCCCAAAGTCCTTCGCCGTACGGGCGCTTTCTGCCGCAGTCAGTAACTGAGTCACCGGCAAAAACAATTCTGTCACCATTTTCAAAAATCATAATACACCTCTGTATTCCGGCTTTGACACATAAAGCGTATGTGGCATAGCCTGTTTTTTATTTTTTAGCCTTATCGGCTTTTTTTCTTTTGTTTTTTACGGAAAAACCGAATTTTCCTATTCTTTCGCCGAGCTTGTAATATTCCCCGTGGGCAAAAGCGCAAAGGTGCGCCCTGTTTATACACAGCTTGTCCCCTTCAAGCAAGGCTTTATCCACGTTAACGGCTAAAATATCAGCCAAAAACATATCGTGAGAGCCTAAGGGAATTATATCTGTTACCTTACATTCAATAGAAATGGGACACTCTTTAATCATAGGAGCGCTTACCTTACTTGAATTTTCCTTGGTAAACTCGCATTTTTGGAACTTATCCACCTTTTTTCCTGTATAAATGCCGCAAAAATCCGCTTTTTTCGCAAGTGCGGCAGGGACCAGATTAATAACAAACTCCTTCCTATCCTTAATTATTTGGTAGGAATGGCGGCTTGGCCTTATGGAAACATAGGTTTTGGGCGGGACTGTGTTTGTAATTCCGCACCAGGCAACGGTGATAATATTTGATTTTTCCATATCCCCACAGGAAACCATAACCGCAGGGACAGGGGCAATTAAGGCTCCCCCTTGCCACGTGATTTTATCCATATTAATCCTTTCCCGCAATGTTGAAAACACTCAAGCCCTGCTGATTAGCGTAGCGGTATGTTTGTCCTGTGCCTGAGCGCATACCGTTAAGGTAACAAATACAGTAAGCGGAGGCGTCCACCATTTTGTGATTTCTTATCTTCATACAGCCGTTAAAATACGTAACAGGGGGCATATCAACAAAATCAGCCTTTTTCAGTATTTCGCTGTATGCAAGCTTATCGCCAAGCTTCCATTTTTCGCTCTGGTTATTACAAGGTGCATAAATATGTAGCTTTATGTGCGGGTGTGTCTGCTTGGCATTAAGCACCTCTTTTGCGCAAAGGGTATCAAAGCCCGTGGCGCCACCGCAGATAAAGGTGTCAACCCCTAAGCCTATAAGATATTCAATTCCGCGTTTTAAAACATCAACATTGAAGTCATTACCTAAAATTCGATGCCCTGTAAAGCAACAGGTGTTTTCTTTAGCCATAAAGTCCTCGTTTCTGTGTTTAGCCCATAGACAGGTCCGACCGGGTTACACAAGCAAATTATATCATTTTTATGTATGGATTACAACTAAAATACCAAAATTTTCTCAACAAAAATTTTCAAAAACCATCAAGCGGTGACACCTTACAAGCAAAGTCAATATCTTTTACTGAAAAATAATGAAATTCGCCACCCTTACCGCGACAAAAACGGTAGGAAATGGCTTGTATAATAATGGTGTGAATTTCAAGTCGCGTTTAACCGTGAGCTTTGGCTGGAAAGAAAGGAAAGAAAAATGTTAAATACCAAAATTAAGGAAATGAAAAAAATCAGCATATCAAAGGAGACAAAGGCAATTATTTTTGAGATATTTTTGTTTGCCCTTGGTTTTCTTTTAATGCCCGTTAAGTTTTTGTTCGGTACATATCCCTTTGGGCTTGCCCTTGTGTGTGCATCCAAAAGGCACACCCCCTTTGTTTTTGCAGGGGCGGTTTTGTCCGTTGTGTTTTTTATGGAGTCAAATATTGTATATCTGGTGGCACTTGTATCAATCCTTGCTTTGCGAGTTGCCACTTCGTTTATTAAAAAAACGGACTTCAAAAAAACAGAGCTTGGTAAGGGTAACGGCAAAAAAATAGCAGACCTTCTGTTTTGTGAGGGGGTGGAGCTAAGGGTTGTTGTCGGTGCACTTGCCGCATTGGGAATAGGAATTTACAACGTAATTGCAAACGGATATGTTTACTATGACGTTTTCGTGCTTGTGTTTGCAACGGTGCTGTCAAGCATAGTCACCTTTTGCCTGTGCGGATTTTTTGAGGAAAGTACAAAAAGGGCATTTTCCTTGGGAGTTGGTGCCTTGCTTTTCTGCCTTGCGTATTCCTTTGGGGGCAGAGAAATACAGGGCATAGACCTTACATTAATTATATCTTATGCAGTTGTGCTATACACTTCAAAAAATTTCGGCGGAATACGCGGTGCGGTTGTTGGTGTTATTTTAGGTGTGGCACAGGGCGGCACCTTGGGTGCGGTTTTAGGTATTGGCGGAATTGTATCGGGATTTTTATGGTCAATTTCCCCATATCTTGCCATTATGTGCTCATTTATTCTGAGCATCGGCTATGCAATAAGTTTGTCAGGATATGATGCGGTTGTGTATTTAACACCGGAAATTCTTGCAGCGTCCTTGGTTATGTATCCTCTTTTAAGATTTGAGGTTTTGCCAAAGCCAATAGTCATAAATAAGGATGAGGACAAGGGTATGGCGGTTTATCACCTTGAAAACAAAAGCACAGAAATAAAAAATAAGCTAAGTAATTTAAGCCAGGCATACAGCAACATTTCAAAAACCCTTAAGCGTGTTTCCCAAAGAACCAAAAACCCGGACAAGGGCGGTTATCTTGACATAGCTCTGGAGTCCTGTGAAAGCCATTGCTATTTTTGTCCCAAGCATAATATTTGCTGGAAAAGAGACGTTGCAACCACAGAAAGCAACATAAACAAAATGGGAGAGGCTCTTTTTGTCCGTAAGGAGGTTACAAAGGGAGATGTGGAGGAAAAGTTTTTGCACCGCTGTCCCAATATTGACAAAATAATGGAGGAGCTGAACAACAAAAACAAGGAAATTCTGGCGCGTAGCGTTAAAAGTGATAAGCTGGATGTTTGCGCCCAGGATTATGAAATAACATCAAGAATGCTTGATTCCATATTTAAGATAGAGAAGGATATGACCCTTGACCGCGAGCTTACAGACAAGGCAGTGCGTGCTTGCGCGGTATGCGGCCTTGTTTGCGAGAAAATAGAGGTTGTGGGCACAGCAAGCAAAAGCATAATCGCCACAGGAGTAGATATTCAAAGGAGCAAATGTACCGCCCTTGAGCTTAAGCAGGAAATGGAAAAAGCGCTTGGCATTGGACTTAAGGAGGCGGAGATAACCGAGGAGGAGGGCTATGCCACCTTGAAAATGGAAAGCGAAAACAACTTCAAGGTTGATATTTCCGCCAAGGCATATACAAAGGATGACGGAGAGGTAAACGGAGATAGCTGTCTGTGCTTTGAGGCTGGCTCAAAGCAGTATATGATTATTTGTGACGGAATGGGTAGCGGGCGCGAGGCTCAGCTAACCTCTCAGCTTTGCGTGGAGCTGCTTAACAAAATGCTGTCTGTTACGGGAGAAAAGGAAATAGTCCTTTCAATGCTTAACAATCTCATAAGAGCGAAAAATATGGAATGCTCCTCAACTGTTGATATTTTTGAGCTTGATTTGGTGAGCGGAGAGGGCAAGTTTGTAAAGAGCGGCGCCTGCCCTTCATTCGTAAAAAGAGGGGAGAACGTGTTTAAATTACAGTCCAAAACCGCTCCAATCGGCATTATGAAGGGGCTTGATGCCGAGGAGCTTACCTGCACATTGGATAAGGGTGATATGTGCGTTATGGTAAGTGATGGGGTTGCGCCATCCAAGCAGGATAGCCGTTGGCTTATGCAATACTTGACGGAGTTTAAGGGGGACGACCCCAAGGTGCTTTCCCAAGGCATAATGCAGGAGGCAAAAAAGAGGGGTACCAAGGATGATATGACAGTTATCTGCGCGGTGATAAATTAAAGCCGAAAATCATATAATAAATCCGTAGGGCGGGGGCTTGCTCCCGCCGATTAAATCAGCATACAGTAATGT